>NZ_JBGQOI010000026.1:0-94917 GCF_052113765.1 Pseudomonas sp. W22_MBD1_FP4
GCGGTAGACCAGTCAACAGATTCATTGACTGGTCCACCGCCATCGGGAGCAAGCCCCCTCCCACAGTTGTTTCCGGTGTTCTCTAACGCAGGTTCAGGCTGAACCCCACTCGTGTCAGCCACTCCGCTTCCTGGGCGAAGTCCGCCTGGGTCAGTTGGTTCTCATCCAGCCAGCCTTTCGGGAACACGACATCCAGGCTCTCGCCATTGGCGCGCAGGCTCACCTGGGGCATTTCCTGGGTGCCGCGAATGTGGTGGAACAGGATCGCGAAGCGCAGCAGTACGCACAGGCGGATCAGCTTGATGCCTTCATCACCGAACTCGGCAAACTTATCCTTGGGAATATTGCGACGATGACCGCGCACCAGCAGTGCGAGCATCTGCTGGTCTTCCCGGGAGAAACCGGCCAGGTCGGAGTGCTCGATCAAGTAGGCGCCGTGCTTGTGGTAATGGTAGTGGGCGATATCCAGGCCTACCTCATGCACCTTGGCGGCCCAGCCCAGCAGCTCTCGCCATACGCCGTCTTCCAGGTCCCAGTCCTCGGCCACTTGGTCGAACGCGTGCAAGGCTTTGCGTTCCACACGGGCGGCTTGTTCCAGGTCGACGTGATAACGCTCCATCAGCGAGCTGAGCGTGCGCTCACGTACGTCCTCGTGGTGATGGCGGCCCAGCAGGTCGTAGAGCACACCTTCGCGCAGGGCGCCGTCACAGTGGTCCATGCGTTGCAGTTCGAGGGCGTCGAAGATGGCTTCGAGAATCGCCAGGCCGGCCGGGAAAATGGTGCGACGGTCGGGCTTGATGCCGTCGAAGTCGATTTTCTCGGCGTCCCCCAGTTTGAATAGCTTGCGCTTGAGCCACGCCAGGCCTTCGGCGTTGACCTCACCCGTGCCATGGCCGCCGGCCTTGAGTGCCAGGCCGATAGCACGGATGGTGCCAGACGAGCCGATGGCCTCATCCCAGGTCAGGCGGTGCAGGGCGTGTTCGATACTCATGATTTCCAGCCGCGCTGCGGTGTAGGCCTGGGCGTAGCGCGCCGGAGTGATCTTGCCGTCCTTAAAGTAACGTTGGGTATAGCTGACGCAACCCATCTGCAGGCTTTCGCGCAGCAGCGGTTCGAAACGCTGGCCGATGATGAACTCGGTACTGCCGCCGCCGATGTCCGCCACCAGACGCTTGCCGGGGGTGTCGGCCAAGGTGTGGGACACGCCTAGATAGATCAGGCGCGCCTCTTCACGGCCGGAGATGACTTCTACCGGGTGGCCGAGGATTTCCTCGGCGCGGCGGATGAATTCGCCGCGATTGCGCGCTTCGCGCAGGGCATTAGTGCCGACAATCCGCACCGCGCCCAGGGGCATACCGTTAATCAGCTGCGCAAAACGCTTGAGGCAATCGAGCCCGCGCTGCATGGATTCTTCATTGAGCTGGCGGGCGTCGTCGATCCCGGCAGCCAGTTGCACTTTCTCGCCGAGCCGTTCAAGGATGCGTATTTCGCCGTTCTGGGCCTTGGCCACGACCATGTGAAAGCTATTGGAACCCAGGTCTATGGCGGCGATCAGGGACAGATTCTTGGCTTGGGATTGCGGCATGGTTTGGGGGTCTCGGTCGATAACCTGACCATCGTGCCACGATCGACCGCTGGCGCCAACGCGTAGCGCCATAGGATTTCCAATCAGGGCTTCAGCGGAAATTGCCGATGCGGGTTGTAGGAGATTTTCATGACGATTGCATTACAAAGTTAACAGATGCCGTAGTCCTTGATTTCCGGGGCTTTATTTATGGGGTTGGTAACTAATTCCTACATGCTTCTGTATTAGTCCTCCAAGTTGTTGTTTTGATTCGCACAACGAATATTCCAGTGTGGAATGGCTGCCGCTGAGTACTCTTACAACCATTGATATTTTTTCCGGTTTAATTGAAGGGGTGGAGTGTTAATACTTCGGTCCGGCGATTTTGCCTAGGTGTTATTTATTTATAGTTGAGCGTTCGGTGTGGGCGGCTTTTAAATGTGGGCTTGTAAGATTGGCTTTTAGATAGTTTGAGTTTTTAGTTGTACGCGGATAAATGATCTTTGATAGTAAGGTGGACTGTATATGAAAAATAAAAGTGCTTTGTTTGGGGGCGTGTTCCTTGCAGTTGCTTGCCTGAGCGTTCAAGCTGCGGACTTACGTGTCAAAGGCTCCATTGCACCTTCCAGTTGCAGTTTTACACTCACAAATTCGACCATTGATTATGGCAAAATCAATCCGAGCTCTTTAAGCGCCACCCAATATAATCCGTTACCAAACAAAAGCACTCCGTTCGTCATAAAGTGTGCTGCACAAGCTCGGGTCGCTATAAGTGCAACGGATAATCGTGTGGCAAGTAAAGTGGGTGGCATAACACTTCAATATGGCTCGCAGTACAATGATAACTATAACTACGGGCTTGGTAATACCGGTAATGGTGAGCATATCGGCGGTTATATTTTATACATGAGAAGTTCGGTGGCTGATGGCAAGGCTGTCAATATTATGCAGTCATTCGACAATGGTGGCGTTTGGCGCGGTATCGCCGGTGCCATGGCGCAAACTCCTGTCTTGACCAGCTGGTGGTCGGGTGACCTTACACCGCTGAAGTTTTCCACGCTGTCCGGTACGCTAAACGTTCGGGCCATTCTTAATAAGACATCCGCTCTCAGCCTCAGTAATGAAATCAAGCTGGACGGTCATGCCACGCTGGAACTGAAGTACATCTGAACATAACTACCCTAATGGTCAACTGGCGCTGATTGCTTTTCGGCGGGGCGACGGCGCTCTGCAGTGAATTTTTTCAGTGCCAGGCCTATGGGCGAGTTTTATCTGTGGCTATCCATTTTTTTGTTAAAGGTGATAAGTTTGAAAAATAAAATTATTGTAATGATGGGTGTATGTTTGGCTGCGACGGGGCTCAATGCCCAAGCAGCTGATGTCCGTGTTAAAGGAACCATCGCGCCCGCAAGCTGCAGCTTTACGATAGTCAACTCGGTATTTGATTACGGTATGATTCGACCGAGTTCGCTAAGTGCCACCCATTACACAAAGTTGGATAAAAAAAGCACGCCCTTTACCGTCAAATGCGATGCACCTACTTTGGTAAGCATCAAGACACAGGACAATCGTGCAAGCAGTAAAGTGCCTGGTATGATGCGAAGTGCATTTAATCAGACCTATGTTGACACCTTTAACTATGGGCTAGGCACGTCATCCAAAGGTGAGAAAGTTGGCGGTTACGTTATGTTCATGGCCAATACCGTTGCTGACGGTAAAACGGTCAGGGTTAATGGTTCGAACAATAACGGCGTTACTTGGTCCGTCGGCGACGGGGCCCTGGCACAGCCTCCGCATTTGACAAGCTGGGCGTCTGGGACCACTACGCCGATTAAGCTTTCAGTGGTTTCCGGAAACTTGCAAGTGCAAGGGGTTATCAACAAGACCTCTGCTTTCTCCGTCGGTGAGGGTATCAATCTGGATGGCCATGCCACCTTGGAGTTACGTTACTTGTAAGCAATGTTGAGTCGGTCAGCACACGTTGAAACTTTAGGTGTTTGAAGTTTTAACGTGTTCTGACTGTTTTGCTGTGTTCGAAGTAAAGGAAACGTCGGATGTGTATCGTCTCCAAGTCGAAGTTCTTTTTAGCGTTTAGCGTGTGCGTTAACTTTCTTTTATGCGGTGTGGCGTACGCCGATGGCATGGAGCCTGAAACCACTGTCATTGTGCTAAATGAGTCCGATGGCGAGGCCAGTATTAACGTCAAAAATACTGACGTCGGGCCTGCGCTACTCCATTCGGCTATTGAAGATGTTCCGGAAGACCTGGAACCCTTGGTGGTTGTCACTCCCCCGGTTGCAAGGGTGGATGGTGGCCAACTGCAAATGGTGAGGTTCATGTTGATTGGCAAGGAACCGCTCAAGACTCAGCGTTTGAAGCGTGTCACCTTCGAGGGTATCCCACAAACCCAGCCAGGCTCGGGTGCGACGATCGGTATCAGCCTGCGACAAAACCTGCCGCTGATTCTCCATCCCAAGGGACTGCCACAGCACAATGCGCCTTGGGAGTTACTGACCTGGCGCCTGCAGGGCAAAACGTTGAGCGTGCATAACGACAGCCCCTATGTCGTTCGTTTGGCCGCCGAGGTGCAACTGAACCCGCAAAAAGCCAAAGCCTATCTTTCACGCACCTATATCTTGCCGGGTGAGGTGCTGAGCGCTGAATTTTCAAGCGCTCACCCTGATGCCACGTCAGTCACCATCATGCCTGCCACTGTTTATGGATTTACCGTAGACAACTACGATGCCTTGCTCCTAGCCAACATGCCTTGACCTCGTATGGGAAAAATAAACGAGGTTACCGGCGCTGTTGGTAAAAAACGGTGTGGGGGTAAAAAGGCCGCAGCGCCTTTTAAGTTCAACCGAGTCAGTCTCTCAGCCTGCGTAGCGATGTTTTCTGGCGCCGCAGGACACGTTTACGCCGGGCCCGGGGCGCACCCGCTGGAATTCGATCTGACTATCTTGCAGCATCGCGGACTCGATCCTTCAGTTGCCCGCTATTTTCGAGACGCGCCACGATTCACTGAAGGTGTTCGGGTTGTTGATCTGACGGTCAATGGTGATCGCGTTGGATTGACCGATGCGCGGTTCAACCATGAAGGGGCGTTGTGCTTTACCCGTGGCTTGCTGGACCGAGCAGGGCTGCGTGTACCTGCTTCAGTGATAGATAAACAGGTTTCTGCTGACCAGGCCTGTCATGACTTCCTTACCGAGTTTCCCAGCACGGAATTGAACCTGCGTCCGGGCAACGAGGAGGTAGCGATCGTCGTTCCCACCCAGGCGATCCGTGAGCCGCAACGAGCCACTGGCCATTTCGCTCGAGGTGGAGCGGCGGGCTTGCTCAACTATGACGTGCAAGGTATCAACAGTCATTCGCGCGATGCCAGGGGCCGTTTTCTATCGGCGTCCACGGAGGTGGGGTTTAACGTAGGCGATTGGATTGCGCGCAGTCGTCAGCTCTATATCTCTACCGATGGTCGGTCTGGGGCCGAGCACCTGTACGCCTATGCGCAACGGGATATTGCGCGGTTGGCGTCGACCCTCCAGGTGGGGCAGATATCCGGTAACAGCCCGGTGTTCGGCGGGGTGCAACTGACCGGTTTCCAACTGTCTCCAGACGGTGTCGACGGCGGTGCCGGCGTTAATGGAGTAGTGGTCGAAGGCCAGGCCCTTAGCCAGTCTCGGATAGAGGTACGCCAGTCGGGCGCTCTGATCTACACAACAGTCGTGCCGGAAGGGCCGTTTGCATTGAGCAACCTGCCGTTGCTCAACGGCACGAGTGACCTTGATGTACGGGTCATTGAGACCCGTGGCGGACAGCGTAGCTTTGTAGTGCCGGCCGCTTCGTTTCGCGATGCTATGCCGGTGAAGTCTGGGTATACCGCGGCCGTCGGCAAGATACGGGATGTGGAACGTAGCGGTGCCGATGAGCCTATGCTGGCCGTGGCAAGCGGGACCTGGGCGCTCACCCCCGCCACGGCCCTCAGTTCGGGTGTGCAGGTTACCGATCATTACAATTCGGTGGGGCTTGCGCTGGACAGCAGTTTCGCGCAGCGATTCTCTGTTGGCCTGCGTAACAACCTCTCACGGGACGACAAGAACAACGTACGGGGTGTGCGTAATAGCGTTTCGTTGGGCAGCGTGCTGCCGGGTGACGTGCAGATGACCCTGAGCGCTACGACCCAGACACCTGGCTATCGTGATGTGCTCGATAGTGTGCGCGCTGACAGTGGTGAGTTGGCGAACTCGCGGTTCAAAAACCAATACACGGCAGGTCTCAGCTGGGCGGACCCGCAATTGGGTGTGTTCACGATTGGGTACACCCGTGCTGCAAACTTCAACAGTAGCACCTCTCAGTATGTACATGGCGCCTGGAACAAGCAGTTCAGGTACGCCAATGTCGGGTTGAGCGTGGACTCGCAAGTTGGCACTTCTGGCACTAACAAGAACAACAACGATGGGCTAGGCGTGCGTTTGCAAGTCAGTGTTCCCTTGGGGGGTGATCGTTCGCTCACTTCTACCGCCAGGCACCAGGGGCGTCGATCGAGTATTGGCGCAGCCTTCAACGAACGCGTCGACGACACACTCAATTATGAACTGCGCACTGACAGCGACCTTGGTACGGCCGCCCGGCATGCGCAGGGCGGTTTGCTGAACATGACGTCCCGTTATGCTCAGTTGGGCCTGGGCATCAACCGGGACTCGACCAACACCAGCTATAGCGGTCAGTTGCAAGGCGCGGTCGTGGCTCATGAACGGGGGCTGACGCTGTCTCCGTACAGGGTCGAGGATACGTTTGGGATTGCGTCGGTCGGCGATGTGTCGGGCGCGCGTATCACTACACCCCAGGGGCCTGTATGGACCGATCGGTGGGGAATGGCGGTGATACCGGGATTGCCCGCTTATCAGAGCAGCCTTGTCGAGGTGGAAGGCAAATCCCTGCCACGGCAGGTAGATATCAAGAACGGCACCCAATCCCTGGAAGTTGGACGAGGCTCATTCAGCAAGGTCGACTTTGAAGTGGTTAAGGTCAGGAGGGTGCTGTTGCGTGCCGTCGATCAGAGTGGCCAAGCGTTACCCAAAGGTGCTTCGGTGCTTACGGCAGACAATGCATTCCTGACCTCCGTCGTCGGAGACGGCCTGATTTTCCTGAATAACATCGACGCGCCACAAACCTTGACCGTGTCATCGCCGAACGCGACCTCCTGCAAACTGCAACTCGAACTGTCGGAACAAATCGATGAAAGCCAACTTTATGAAAATACAGCGGCGGTCTGCAGCTAAAAGTGCTTTGACGTCAGGGATGCTCGCGGCGGTGGTGAGCCTATTGACGGTTTTTGAGGCGTCGGCTTCTGAGTGCCACCTGTCAGTGAGCCAACCGCAAATTGATTACGGGCTTCTGCGCCCCGTTTCAAAGCCTGATGCTCGCGGGGTTTTCCTGGGTAAGCGCATGGTGCGTGTGAGCGTGGTGTGCACTGATGCTAGGTTTATAGCCCTGCGTTTTATGGGCGTGCCTGCCGACGGTCAAGGTTTCAGGTTTGGTCGTGAGGGGCGGTTTGACCTGACGCTGCAGCAGCCAGTGCTCGATGGCCAGGCGATAGAGTTGGCGCCGATGCACAACAGGGCCGAGCGGGGTGGTCACCTGAGGCCGGACCAAGCGCTGGTGCTGTTGAAGGCAGGGCAGCCTGTCAGCGGGCGGGTGTTTTCAGCGCAGGTGCAGATTGACACCTATCTCTCGAACGCCGCCGCCTCAGTACGCGATAAAACGTTATTGGAGGGCGGCGGGCGCTTCGAGTTGGTACCTGGCGGCTAATCGATCAGGCGTGGGCTTCTGTTGTACCGATGAAGTTTGCCAACTCGGCGGTCTGGGGATTGGCAAACAGCAGTTTTGGATCGCCGACTTCATGCACCTTGCCCTGGTGCATGAATACCAGCTTGTCACCGACTTCCCGGGCGAAGCGCATTTCGTGCGTCACCATGATCAAGGTCATACCGTCCTTGGCCAGCTGGCGCACCACGCTGAGCACTTCGTTGACCAGCTCCGGGTCCAGGGCTGAGGTGATTTCATCGCACAGCAGCACTTTGGGTGACATAGCCAGGGCCCGGGCAATGGCGACGCGCTGTTGCTGGCCGCCGGACAAGCGATCTGGGAAAGCGTCGAATTTCTCTCCCAGCCCAACGCGTTCCAGCATCTGCTTGGCCAACTGTGCCGCTTTGGCCTTGGGTACTTTCTGCACCACTTGTGGCGCGAGCATGACGTTTTCACCCACCGTCAGGTGCGGGAACAGGTTGAACTGTTGGAACACCATGCCGACTTTCTGCCGCAGGCTGCGCAAGTCAGCGCGGGCGGCATCAAGGTATTCGCCGTCGACCTCGATCACTCCATCGTTGATCGACTCCAGGCCATTGAGGGTGCGCAGCAGGGTGGATTTACCCGAGCCGCTGCGGCCGATGATCGCCACCACCTGGCCTTCTTCAACCGTCAGGTCGATGCCCTTGAGGACGTGGTGATCGCCGTAATACTTATGCAGGGCGGAAATTCTAAGCAGAGGCATGCAGTCTCCTTTCCAGGTAGCGAGCACTGAGGGACAAGGGGTAGCAAAGCAGGAAGTAACCGAGGGCCACCAGGCCGTAGACCATGAAGGGCTCGAAGGTCGCGTTGGCGAGCATGCCGCCGGTCTTGGTCAATTCGGTGAAGCCGATGATGGAGGTCACGGCGGTGCCTTTGACCACCTGCACCGAGAACCCCACCGTTGGCGCCACGGCGATCCGCAGGGCCTGGGGCAGGATCACGTAGCGCAGTTGTTCAAGAGGATTCAGCGCCAGGCTGGCCGAGGCTTCCCACTGCCCGTGGGCGATGGAGTCGACACAACCGCGCCAGATTTCAGCGAGGTAGGCGCTGGTAAACAATGTCAGGGCAATCGCCGCTGCCAGCCACGGTGAAATATCCACCCCCAGCAGCGCGATGCCGAAGAACACCAGGAACAGCTGCATCAACAACGGTGTGCCCTGGAACAGCTCGATGTAGGTGCGCGCAAGATTGCGCGCGAACGCCTTGCTGCTGATGCGCATGGTCATCACCAGCAAGCCGATCAGGCCACCGCCGATAAACGCCACCAGTGACAGCAACAGCGTCCACTGCAGGCCCGTAAGCAGATTTCGTACGATGTCCCAGAAGGAAAAATCACTCATCGGCTATTCCTCATCACAAAGCGGCGGCCGATCCAGTTGAGCAACTGGCGAATCATTAACGCCATGCACAGGTACACCAGGGTGGTCAGGGCATAGGTTTCAAACGCGCGAAAATTACGCGACTGAATAAAGTTGGCGGCGAAGCTCAGCTCTTCGGTGGCGATCTGTGAACACACCGCCGAACCGAGCATCACGATGATGATCTGGCTGCTCAGTGCCGGCCACACTTTGCCCAGCGCCGGCAGCAACACCACATGGCGGAACGCTTCGAAACGCGTCATTGCCAAGGCTGCCGCAGCCTCCAGTTGCCCGCGCGGGATGGCCTGGATGCCGGCGCGAATGATCTCCGTGGAGTAGGCCCCCAGGTTGATCACCATCGCCAATACGGCGGCTTGCCACTCAGTAATCTTTAGCCCCAGGGACGGCAGGCCAAAGAAGATGAAGAACAGTTGCACCAGGAACGGCGTGTTGCGGATCAACTCGACATAGACGCCGAAGAACCAGGCAAACGGCTGGATCTTCCACGCCCGCACCACCGCGCCGACGGTGCCCAGGGCCACCCCCAGGATCGCACCGATGGCTGTCAGCTCAAGGGTGAACAACGCGCCGCGCAACAGCAGATCGGTATTGGCCAGCACCGGCACAAAGTCAAATTGATACGCCATGAGTCAGCTCCGTCGTATCAAAGATCGGCGGGCAGCGGCTCTTTCAGCCATTGCATCGCGTTCTTTTCCAGGCTGCCATCGGCCTTGGCCGCGACCAGGATCTGGTTGACCTTCTCCAGCAGCGCCGGCTCGTTTTTGTTCACTCCGACGTACACCGGCGAATCTTTGAGTTTCACTTTCAGCGCTGGCACGCGTTTCGGGTTGCGCTCGCTGATCGCCACCATCACCACGTTGCCGCTGGCGATCAGGTCGACCTGGCCTGCCAGGTAGGCGGCGATGGTGGAGTTATTGTCTTCGAAGCGCTTGATGGTCGCTTCCTTGGGCGCTACTGCGGTCAGCTCGATGTCTTCGATGGCGCCACGGGTCACGCTGATGGTCTTGCCCTTAAGGTCGTCGGTGCTGCTGATGGCGGCATCAGGTGGGCCGAATACGGCCAGGTAGAACGGCGCGTAAGCCTTGGAGAAATCGATGACTTTTTCCCGCTCCGGGTTTTTGCCCAGGCTGGAGATCACCAGATCAACCTTGCCGGTGGTGAGGAACGGGATGCGGTTGGTGCTGTTGACCGGGGTCAGCTCCAGCTTGACCTTGAGTTGGTCGGCCAGCAGCTTGGCAGTATCGATGTCCAGGCCGCGCGGCTTCATGTCGGGGCCGACCGAGCCAAACGGCGGGAAGTCCTGGGGCACGGCTACCTTAAGGGTGCCACGGGCGACGATATCGTCCAGCCCATTGGCCTGGGCGGGTGCCTGGCTCAGCATCAGGCTGGCAAACAGGGCAGTGAGCAGGGCGCTGTAGCGCTTAGTCATGGCAACTCTCCGAAAAGGGCGAAAGGATTTTCTGGATTTGGCTTGCTTGCGTGATTGCACAGCCCATGCCAGTAGGCTCGAAATCGTCTGTAAGGCTGGGATTTGTTGAGCTTCATTGGTCTTACTGGTCTGAACAGTGGCATAGCCTTTCGCACCCTTTTCGAGCGCCGGCAAAAACATGCGAGCCCCTTTGGGGCGTGGCTTGCCGCCGGCCGCGAATAGCTTTACAACTAGCCGCTCTGCTGACTGAAACCTTGAGTTTTTTATGAATTCCATCGCCCAAGCCGTACCGGAAGCGGCCCTGCAGGCCATTCGCAAACTGATCAAGGAGCAGGGCTTCGGGCCAGGCGACGCGTTGCCGTCACAACGCGACCTGGCGGTGCAGTTGGGCGTGAGCCGAGCGTCGTTGCGTGAGGCGTTATCGTCCCTGAGTGCGTTGGGCGTGGTCAGCGTGCAGCCGGGCAAAGGCGTATTCGTGCAGGCGGCGGAGGACGCGCCGGGCTTTGCCTGGCCTTTCGCGGCCCAGGCCACGCCGTTGGATATCTTCCAATTGCGCTATGCGCTGGAGGGGTTTGCGGCGGGGCTGGCAGCGGTCACGCTGACCATCGATGAGCTGGACAGTCTTGAGGACAACGTTGAGGCGATGCGCAAGGTGCTCAAGGCCGGCGACTTCGACGCCGCGGCGCGGCTGGACTTCGAGTTTCACCAGCGCATCCTGTTGGCCAGCGGCAACCAAGCGATGGTGAGTATTCTCAGTGCCAGCGCCGAGGTGTTCCTGGAAAGTCAGAAATTACCGTTCATCCGGCCAGAGCGGGCCATGGAAACCTGGCAGGAACATCGCAAAATTTTGCGTGCCTTGGCCCGGCGTGCGAGTGCGACAGCGCAGAAAACCATGCAGGAACACGTACGTAATGCAGCGTTACGCACGGGCATTACCTTTGTGAGTCCCGTCGCGTCTTGAATTGGGCTATACCCAAACTCATGCATCACCATAGCAAGACTCAATCAGAGGCGGCTTCCTGAACGGGGGAAGGGCGGCTATGATGGGCAACGTTTTTTTTGCTTACAATCCGGAGACATCCATGAGCAACGATCTTATCAAGCACGTCACCGACGCGACCTTTGAGGCCGAAGTACTCAAGGCTGCTGGCCCGGTGCTGGTTGACTACTGGGCTGAATGGTGCGGCCCTTGCAAAATGATCGCTCCGGTCCTGGACGACATTGCAACTACTTACGAAGGCAAGCTGACCATTGCCAAGCTGAACATCGACGACAATCAGGAAACCCCGGCCAAGCACGGTGTGCGCGGTATTCCTACACTGATGCTGTTCAAGAACGGCAACGTTGAAGCCACCAAAGTAGGTGCGCTGTCGAAGTCCCAGCTGCAAGCTTTCCTCGACGCCAACATCTAAGCGTCGTCAAAAAGGCCCCGCAAATTGCGGGGCTTTTTCGTTAAACAGGGCTAGACGCTCCGAAATTCAGGTGGTACATTCGGCCCCGCACTGGTTTCTCCACTGCCCCCTGCAAGCCGTCGCCGACGCATTCCTTTTCGATTAGTA
Source organism: Pseudomonas sp. W22_MBD1_FP4 (assembly GCF_052113765.1). Lineage (NCBI taxonomy): Bacteria > Pseudomonadati > Pseudomonadota > Gammaproteobacteria > Pseudomonadales > Pseudomonadaceae > Pseudomonas > Pseudomonas sp. W22_MBD1_FP4. Next base: position 11,782 of record NZ_JBGQOI010000026.1, read on the forward strand.
CGCGATCCTGTCGCCTTCTCTGCGGCGCGGCCTCATTAAGCCAAAAGCTTAATTTCCCCCCTCCATAAATGATTACGTCATTCCTATATGAATCTGACTGAACTCAAGCAAAAGCCGATTACCGACCTGCTCCAATTGGCCGAAGAAATGGGCATAGAAAATATGGCCCGTTCGCGCAAGCAGGACGTGATTTTCTCCCTGCTCAAGAAGCACGCGAAAAGCGGCGAGGAAATCTCCGGTGATGGCGTGCTGGAGATTCTCCAGGACGGCTTCGGCTTCCTCCGCTCTGCAGACGCTTCCTATCTCGCCGGCCCAGACGATATCTACGTCTCGCCGAGCCAGATCCGTCGCTTCAACTTGCGCACCGGTGACACCATCGTTGGCAAGATCCGTCCACCGAAGGAAGGCGAGCGTTACTTCGCCCTGCTCAAGGTCGACACGATCAACTTCGATCGTCCAGAGAACGCGAAAAACAAGATTCTCTTCGAGAACCTGACCCCGCTGTTCCCGACTGTGCGCATGAAGATGGAAGCCGGTAACGGTTCCACCGAAGACTTGACCGGTCGCGTGATCGACCTGTGCGCTCCGATTGGCAAAGGCCAGCGTGGCCTGATCGTCGCACCGCCGAAAGCCGGTAAGACCATCATGCTGCAGAACATTGCAGCGAACATCGCGCGTAACAACCCTGAAGTTCACCTGATCGTATTGCTGATCGATGAACGTCCGGAAGAAGTGACCGAAATGCAGCGCACCGTGCGCGGCGAAGTGGTTGCCTCGACGTTCGATGAGCCGCCAACCCGCCACGTGCAGGTTGCTGAAATGGTGATCGAGAAGGCCAAGCGCCTGGTCGAACACAAGAAGGACGTGGTGATCCTGCTCGACTCCATCACCCGTCTGGCCCGTGCTTACAACACCGTGATCCCGAGCTCCGGCAAGGTATTGACCGGTGGTGTCGATGCCCACGCCCTGGAGAAGCCGAAGCGTTTCTTCGGCGCCGCGCGGAACATCGAAGAAGGCGGCTCGCTGACCATTATCGCCACCGCGCTGGTTGAAACCGGCTCGAAGATGGACGAAGTGATCTACGAAGAGTTCAAGGGTACCGGCAACATGGAACTGCCTTTGGACCGTCGCATCGCGGAAAAACGCGTGTTCCCGGCAATCAACATCAACCGTTCCGGCACCCGCCGCGAAGAGTTGCTGACTGCCGACGACGAACTGCAGCGTATGTGGATCCTTCGCAAGCTGCTGCACCCGATGGACGAAGTTGCAGCCATCGAGTTCCTTATCGACAAGCTGAAAACCACCAAGACCAACGACGAGTTCTTCCTGTCGATGAAGCGTAAGTAATACGACGTTTCAGGTCCGAAAGAATGGCGCCCCCAGGGGCGCCATTTTTTTTTGCGCGTTTTTTAAGCGCATTCGGCAGTCAAATGCACCGCGATAAGCTGCCAGCCAGCCTCAGAGCAGGTAGGATGTACGCCTATTTTACGGGTGGCATGGTTAATGAAATTCAAGGATCTTCGGGATTTCGTGCAGCAACTTGAGCAGCGCGGAGAGTTGAAACGTATCCAGGTGCCGGTTTCCCCAGTGCTGGAAATGACTGAGATTTGCGACCGTACCCTGCGTAGCAAGGGCCCGGCGCTGCTGTTCGAAAACCCGACCGGCTTTGATATTCCGGTGCTCGGCAACCTGTTCGGCACGCCCGATCGCGTGGCGTTCGGCATGGGCGCGGAGTCGGTCAGCGAACTGCGCGAGATCGGCAAACTGCTGGCCTTCCTCAAGGAGCCCGAGCCGCCCAAGGGGCTGAAGGACGCCTGGTCGAAGCTGCCGATCTTCCGCAAAATCATTGCCATGGCCCCCAAAGTGGTCAAGGACGCGGTGTGCCAGGAAGTGGTCATCGAAGGCGATGACGTCGACCTGGCCATGCTCCCGGTGCAAACCTGCTGGCCCGGCGACGTCGGCCCGCTGATCACCTGGGGCCTGACCGTCACCAAAGGCCCGAACAAAGACCGTCAGAACCTCGGTATCTACCGTCAGCAAGTGATCGGCCGCAACAAGGTGATCATGCGTTGGCTGAGTCACCGTGGCGGCGCGCTGGACTTCCGTGAGTGGTGCGAAAAACACCCTGGCCAGCCGTTCCCGGTTTCCGTGGCCTTGGGTGCAGACCCCGCCACCATCCTGGGCGCTGTGACCCCTGTGCCGGATAGCCTGTCCGAATACGCCTTCGCGGGCCTGTTGCGTGGCAACCGTACCGAGCTGGTCAAATGCCGTGGCAACGACCTGCAAGTGCCGGCCACTGCTGAAATCATCCTCGAAGGCGTGATCCACCCTGGCGAGATGGCCGACGAAGGTCCTTACGGCGACCACACCGGCTATTACAACGAAGTCGACAGCTTCCCGGTATTCACCGTCGAACGCATCACCCACCGGATCAAGCCGATCTACCACAGCACTTACACCGGCCGTCCGCCGGATGAGCCGGCCATTCTCGGCGTGGCGCTCAACGAAGTGTTCGTGCCTATCCTGCAAAAGCAATTCCCGGAAATCACCGACTTCTACCTGCCGCCGGAAGGCTGTTCGTACCGCATGGCCATCGTGACCATGAAGAAGTCGTACCCTGGCCATGCCAAGCGCGTCATGTTGGGTGTGTGGTCGTTTTTGCGACAGTTCATGTACACCAAGTTCGTTATTGTCACCGACGACGACATCAACGCCCGCGACTGGAACGACGTGATCTGGGCCATCACCACGCGCATGGACCCCAAGCGCGACACGGTGATGATCGACAATACGCCGATCGACTACCTCGACTTCGCGTCGCCGGTATCGGGCCTGGGCTCTAAGATGGGCCTGGATGCTACCCACAAATGGCCGGGTGAAACTACCCGCGAGTGGGGTCGGGTGATCGTCAAGGATGAAGCCGTGACCGCGCGCGTCGATGCGATGTGGAAAGAATTGGGAATAGATTGATGCGTGTAACCCTGCAACCTTCCGGCGCCGTGCTGGAGCTGGTCCCCGGCGAGCGAATCCTCGAAGGGGCGCGCCGCCTGGGCTACGAATGCCCGCAGGCCTGTCGCAATGGCGTCTGCCACGTGTGTGCCGCGCTGCTGGTGGAAGGCCGGGTGCAGCAAGCAGGTGAGGTGCGCGACCACGGTGAGTTCTACACCTGCATCGCCGAACCGTTGGAAGATTGCATTGTGTTGTGGGATGGCGTGTTGGCGCCGGGAGAGTTGCCGTTGCGCAAGTTGTCGTGCCAAGTGAGTGAATGCGTAGAGGTCGGTGGTGATGTGTGGCGCGTGCGCCTGCTGGCCCCGGCCGGCAAGGCGGTGCGCTACCACGCCGGGCAATACCTGATGATCGAACGGGAAAATGGCGAAAAATCCGCATTCTCCCTAGCGTCGGCGCCTCACTCCGGGCGCGAGCTGGAACTGCATGTGCTGGCCCGCGAGGACAGCGCGCGCGCCCTGCTGGAACAGCTGCAACGCAATCAGATGGCCCGTGTGGAGTTGCCGTTTGGCGATACCCATCTGGCTGAACTGCCGGACGGTCCGCTGGTGTTGATCGCCGCCGGCACCGGTATGGCACAGATGCATAGCCTGATCGAACATTGCCGCGCCTCCGGCTTCAAGCACCCGGTGCACCTGTACTGGGGCGTGCGACGCCCGGAAGACTTCTACCAGATCGAACACTGGGACCAATGGCTGCAACTGCCAAACCTGTTCCTGCACAAAGTCGTCAGTGATCTGTGCGGTTGGGAAGGACGCTGCGGTTTGCTCCATGAGGCGGTGTGCGAGGACATCGCCGACCTCAAGGCCGTGCACGTCTACGCCAGCGGCTCACCGGCGATGATCTACGGCACGCTGGATGCGCTGGTCGACGCCGGCATGGATGCGCATCAGATGCGCGCCGACGTATTCGCCTACGCGCCGCGCTGATCCATTCCAAGAGCCGCCGGCTTTTTGTGGTGAGCGGGCAAGCCTGCTCATCACAAAAGCCCCGCTCAGTGCTTGCTTAGAAGCGCACGCCGGTCGTCACCATCGCCGCATTGAACCCCAACAACACCAACTCCGCCGCCACCGGCCCGTAATGGGTGCCTACCGACGGAATAATCACCGGCGCCACACCGAAACGGTTCAATGGGATCTTGTCGCGGTACTTGCCGCGATAGCCCTGGATCGCCCCGCCCGTGACCTTCAGGTACACCGGATAGTCGGTCATGTCATAGCGCTTGCCCGCGTAGGCGTAGTACGAGCGCTGGCGGAACGAGTTGCGAAAGGTTGCCGCGCCATATACCAACCCTGAAGCTTCATTGCGCTCCAGGCCAATCAGGTCTTGGTTGTTGTTGTGGTCCTTGTCCGGCGCGAAGTGCCGAGTGTAGACGCTGGTCTGCGCGTACCAGAAGCCCTTGTCGTCTTCGGTGACGGGCGATTCGCCAGCTAGCGCGGTGGTGGCCTGGGCCAGCAATAACAGGCCAGGCAGTCGAAAATTCTTCATGGGTGCGACCTCGGTAGTCGGTTTGATGGGCGGCTAAGTGGGTCGTGATGTGAACCCTATTTTGACGGCTTGGCGCGTGCCCAGGCTGAACCGGGGCTGAAAGTAACGGGATCGCTGCGGATAATCCTGACGGAGGGGACCCTGGGCTTATGCATTCTCTTATTCCTTAAAGGTATTTAATTTGTTACATGAATATCTTTAAGCTATATCGCAACGGACTACCGATTTTCTGCCAATCACCAACAACTGACCGCCACCGCCCGCCAGCCGGATCGATCGTATGAGCTCAGAGCACTGACGTTCTGATGTTTGATTACTGATTCATAAGGGAAAGGGGAGCGGTATGGGGAGCTACAAGAAACACGCGCTGTACTCGGCGATTTTGTCGGCCAATTTGCTGACCGCTGTGAGCTTCAATCCAGTCTTTGCGGCCGAAACGTCCGCCACCGATGCACCCAAACTCGACACCGTGATTGTCACCGGCACCCGCGCTCAGGAGCGTACGGCCAGTGCTTCACTGTCACCCATCGATGTGATTTCCGGTGACAGTCTGCGCAGCACCGGCTCCGATGAGCTGGGCGCAGTGCTGGCGCGCCTTATTCCATCAATCAATTTCCCACGCCCAAGCCTGGTGGACGGCGCCGAATTGGTGCGGCCTGCACAGTTGCGCGGCCTGTCACCTGATCAGGTGCTGGTGCTGGTCAACGGCAAGCGCCGCCACACCAGTGCCTTCGTCAACCTGGGCGGCGCAGTGGGCCGTGGGTCGGCACCGGCGGACCTGAATGCGATCCCGCTGTCGGCGGTGGACCATATCGAAGTGCTGCGAGACGGTGCTTCCGCGCGCTACGGCTCGGATGCGATTGCCGGGGTGATCAACGTGATCCTCAAGCACGCTGACCATGGCGGCTCGATCTCCACCAAGTTCGGCGAATACAAGAAGGGCGACGGCATCCAGCGCAATGTCAGCGGCAACACCGGCCTGGCATTGGGCGACAACGGCTTTATCAACCTGTCGGCCGAAGGGGCTGACAACGACTACACCAACCGCGCCGGTGATGACTACCGCACCGGAAGCGTCGGTTCTACCACCTATGGCCAGCGCGTGTTCCGCCAAGGTGAGCCGGCCACCAATGAAGGCAAGTTCCAGTTCAACTCCGAATATTCCTTCAACGACGCGGCCGAGTTCTACACCTTCGGCGGTTACAGCAAGCGGCGTGGCGAGACGGCGGCGTTTTACCGCGCGAGCAATGCGTCCAACAACATCCCGGCGCTCAACCCCAACGGTTACCTGCCGCTGATCAAGGGCAACCTTGAAGACACGTCGTTGGTGGTAGGCCTGCGTGGCTTGCTGGCGTACGACTGGCATTACGACCTGTCGGCCAACTACGGCAAGAACCAGTACGCACTCAGCACTGAAACCATCAACACCTCCCTGGGCCTGGCGACACCGCGCAAGTTCGACAACGGCACCCTGAGCAACGACCAGAAGCAAGTCAGCCTGGACCTTTCCCGCGAGTTCGACGTGGGCTGGCTGCCTTACCCGGTGTCCGTGGCGTTCGGCGGTGAATACCTGCATCAGGGTTATGAAATCGAGGCGGGCGAGCCAGCGTCCTACTTCCAGACCGGCAGCTCCGGGCTGGGCGGCTTCCGGGATGCCGACGCGGGCACCAGCTCTCGTCACAATTGGGCGCAGTATCTGGACCTGGAAACCAACTTCACCGAAAAACTCAGCGCCTCGGCCGCCGTGCGCCATGAGGACTACAGCGATTTCGGCTCCAATGTGAGCGGCTCGCTGTCAGCCCGTTATGACTTCACCCCGCAAGTGGCCTTGCGCGGCAGTGTATCCAACGGTTTCCGCGCGCCGTCCCTGGCCCAGCAGAACTTTGCCTACACCTCATCGCAGCTGATCGGCAGCACCATCCAGGAAGCCGGTACCTTCCCGGCCAACAGCCAGGTTGCGCGCTTGCTCGGTGCTGAAGACCTCAAGGCCGAGAAGTCGCGCAACTACAGCCTTGGTCTGGTACTGGAGCCGGCCGATGACCTGACGGTGACGGTGGATGTGTACCGTATCGACATTCGCGACCGTATCAGCCTGTCCTCCAACCTCGGCATAAACGCGGCGACGCGTGCCTACCTGCAGGCCAACGGCGTGGGCAACATTGATTACACCACCGCCCGCTACTTCACCAACGCCACCGACACCAGCACCGACGGCGTCGATCTGGTAGCCAACTATCGCTACCAATTCGATAGCGGTATCCGCTGGAACAGCACCGTGGGCTACAACTACAACCACACCAAAGTGACCGATGTGAAACCCAACCCGGCCATCCTCGATAGCCTTGGGGCGAACCTGGTGAGGGTGGACCGTCGCGAGCGCATCGGTTTGCTCGGCGATACCACGCCCCAGCACAAGCTGAGCTTGGGTAACGACTTCACCTACGGCAATTGGGCACTGCACAGCAATTTGGTGCGCTATGGTGAGTTCACCAGCTACCAGGCGGACAAGGTCAACGACCAGACTTTCAAGGCCGCCTGGGTACTGGATTTATCGGCTGACTACAAGCTGAAGAACTGGACCTTCACCTTGGGCGGCGACAACGTCACCGATAAATACCCAGAGAAGGTCAACGCCTTCGCCAGCAGTGGTGGCAATTTGGCCTATAGCACTTTTTCGCCGTACGGTTACAGCGGCGCGTTTTATTACGGTAAAGTTGCTTACAACTGGTAACACACAGGAGGCGTACCGCTTTTCGCCATGACCGCCATAGAAACCGATCTTCAGCAGTTGGCTTACCCTCCGCGGCTCGATCTGGGGCCGCAACTCACTCACGAACAGTTAATGAGCTCGATGCAGGCCACCATGGGCCGGCATAAAGGTGGGCCGGTCTGGCTATTTGCGTACGGTTCGCTGATCTGGCGTCCTGAATGCTCGTCCTCCGAGCGGGTGCGGGCGCGGGTCCACGGCTATCACCGCGGCCTGTACCTGTGGTCCCACGAGCATCGGGGCACGCCGGAAACGCCAGGGTTGGTGTTTGGGTTGGATCGCGGTGGCTCTTGCAGCGGGTTCGCTTACCGCTTGCCCGAAGATCAGTTGGAGGCCTCGCTTTACGCCTTGTGGCAGCGCGAGATGCCTTACCCGTCCTACCGGCCGCACTGGCTCAGCTGCCGTCTTGAGGATGGCAGTCAGGTGCAGGCGTTGGGGTTTGTCCTGGAGCGGCACTTGCCCAGCTATGCTGGCAACTTGCCGGATATCGTGCTCAACCATGTGCTGCAAAGCGCTTGCGGGCGTTACGGCACTACTCGCGATTATGTCGAGCAGACCGTAAACGCCCTGCGTAGCCACGCCATGCCAGATAAGAATCTGGAGGCGCGGCTCAAGCGTTGTGCAAAGGGTTGCTCTGGCGATTAACGCGCCGAGCTGACGCTGTTGGTGTGCCACAGCGTTGGGATCAGGAACGCGATAGCCAGCAGGCACGCACCGATCAGCAGTACGAAACCACCGTCCCAGCCGAAGTGGTCCACGGTGTAGCCCATTGCCGCACTGGCTGCCACCGAACCGCCCAGATAACCGAACAGACCGGTGAAGCCCGCGGCCGTACCGGCGGCTTTCTTGGGTGCCAACTCCAGGGCCTGCAGGCCGATCAGCATCACCGGGCCGTAGATCAGGAAACCGATGGAGAACAGCGCAATCATGTCGACCATCGGGTTGCCCGGCGGATTGAGCCAGTACACCAGGGTTGCCACGGTCACCAGCGCCATGAACACCACGCCCGTCAGGCCACGGTTGCCACGGAAGATCTTGTCCGACATCCAGCCGCACAGCAGCGTGCCTGGAATGCCTGCCCACTCGTAGAAGAAATACGCCCAGGACGTTTTATCCACGTCGAAGTGCTTGGCTTCCTTCAGATAAGTTGGCGCCCAGTCCAGCACGCCGTAGCGCAACAGGTAGACGAACACGTTGGCGAAGGCGATGTACCAAAGCATTTTGTTGCGCAGCACGTATTTGACGAAGATTTCCTTGGCGCTGAATTCTTCCTCATGGCTGGCGTCGTAGCCTTCGGGATAGTCGTTCTTGTATTTCTCGATGGGCGGCAGGCCAACCGATTGCGGTGTGTCGCGCATGGTGATGAAGGCAAAGGCCGCTACCGCCAAGGCCACAGTGGCCGGCACGTAGAAAGCTGCGTGCCAGTCGTTGAACCACGCCATGCCCAGCAGGAACAGCGGACCGATCAGGCCGCCACCGACGTTGTGCGCCACGTTCCACACCGACACTACACCGCCGCGTTCTTTCTGCGACCACCAGTGCACCATCGTCCGCCCACTTGGCGGCCAGCCCATGCCCTGGGCCCAGCCGTTGATGAACAGCAGAATGAACATCATGGTCACGCTGGACGTTGCCCAAGGTGCGAACCCGAAAATGAACATCACACCCGCCGATATCAGCAGGCCGAAAGGCAGGAAGTAGCGTGGGTTGGAACGGTCGGACACCAGGCCCATGAGGAACTTGGACAGGCCGTAGGCAATGGCGATGGCCGACATCGCCAAGCCCAGTTGACCACGGGTGTAACCCTCGTCGATCAGGTAGGGCATGGCCAGGGAGAAGTTTTTACGCAGCAGGTAATAACCGGCGTAACCGAAGAAAATACCGGCGAAGATCTGCCAGCGCAGTCGTCGGTAGGTACTGTCTATTTTTTCTTCAGGCAGGGGCGCCTGATGCGCGGCAGGACGAAAGAAAGCAAACATTCAAGAGCTCCAAATTTCTTGTTTTGACTGCGGATGCGAATGTTACAGTTTCGTTACCGAAAATAGCATCGCTTCTCATGCACAAACACAGGAAATGGGAGCAATTGCATGTTCTTTTACGAACATGTCGTAAATGGATAAGTGTGGGTCGTTATCGATTTTATGATCGCAGGAGATCAAATGTGGGAGGGGGCTTGCCCCCGATAGCGGTAGGTCAGCCAGCTTATCTATAGCTGACCCACTGCCATCGGGGGCAAGCCCCCTCCCAGATTTGATTGCATTTCAGGTCGGTTAGCGGGTCTGGACGACCACCTTGCCGACAGCCTTGCGCTGGCCGAGGTCATTGATCGCCTGGGCGGCTTGGTCCAGTGGATACACCTGCGACACCAACGGCTTGAGCTTGCCCTCACCGTACCAAGTGAACAGTTGCTGGAAGTTCGCCGCATTGTCCTGCGGCTGGCGCTGGGCAAACGAGCCCCAGAACACCCCGACCACCGCTGCGCCCTTGAGCAAAGCCAGGTTCACCGGCAGCTCTGGAATACGCCCGCTGGCGAACCCAACCACCAGCAAACGCCCGTTCCAGGCGATGGCGCGGATGGCCTGGTCAAACAGGTCACCGCCCACCGGGTCGTAGATCACATCGGCGCCGTTGCCGTCTGTGAGGCGCTTGATCTCTTCTTTGAGGCTGGTTTCGCTGTAGTTGATCAGTTCATCGGCACCCGCGGCCTTGGCCACGGCGAGCTTGTCGGCGCTGCTGGCTGCGGCGATCACACGGGCGCCCATGGCCTTGCCGATTTCCACCGCGGCCAGGCCTACGCCGCCGGACGCACCGAGCACCAGCAAGGTTTCGCCCGGTTGCAGGTTGGCGCGTTGTTTGAGCGCATGCATCGAGGTGCCGTAGGTCATGCTGAAGGCGGCAGCGGTGTTGAAGTCCATGCTCGGCGGGATCGGTAGCACGTTATAGCCCGGCACCGCGACCTGCTCGGCAAAGCTGCCCCAGCCGGTGAGTGCCATGACCCGGTCGCCGACTTTCAAATGGCTTATCTTCTCACCCACTTGGCTGACCACGCCCGACGCCTCGCCACCCGGCGAAAACGGAAAGGGCGGCTTGAACTGGTACTTGCCCTCGATGATCAGGGTGTCCGGGAAGTTCACCCCCGCCGCGTGTACGTCCAGCAGGATTTCGTTCTTCTTGATCGCCGGGCTGGCGATTTCTTCCAGCACCAGGGTTTCGGCGGGGCCGAAGGCCTTGCACAGCACAGCTTTCATCGGGCTATTCCTTTTGGTGTCGTGGCCGATAAGTGTAGGAGGGTAGGCCCGTGGGTCAACGAGCATGCCCGGCCCTGATAAGCCGCCATAAGCTTGTGCTCTGCCTTGCTAGCGTTATGCTACCCGGCAACCGAATGTGAGGAATGAACTGTGAAAGCGTGGATCCTGTTGATGCTGGCCCTGACCTTGCCCATGGCTGCCCAGGCCGAAGAAGCCAAAGAAGGCGAGGCGCCGAAGGTCAGCTATATCAGCCTGAGCCCGCCGTTCGTGGGTAACTACGGCCTGGACGGCACGGCGAAACTCAAGGTGTTCAAGGCTGATATCGCCCTGCGCGTGACCGGTACCGAAGCCGCTGCTGCTGTCAAAGCCAACGATGCGTTGATTCGTAACCAGTTGGTGGCGCTGTTTACCCAGCAGACCAACGAGGCCATGAGCACCGTCGAAGGCAAGGAAAAACTGCGCCAGGAAGCCCTCAAGCAAACCCAGCAAGTGATGAACGACGAGACCGGCAAGCCGGTGGTGGAAGACCTGTTGTTCAACAACCTGATCATTCAGTAATCAGCCTGGCTGGCGGTTCAGGAAGCCAAACTCTTCCTGAACCGCACCAATGCCACCGCAAAAAACAACAATCCAATTGCCGCCAGCGCCAGCAAGTCCGGCCATACCACACTGACGCCCGCGTCCCGAAACAGGATCGCTGCACTCAGGCTCACAAAGTGCGTCGACGGCGAGCCCTGCATCACCCACTGCAACCACTCGGGCATGCTGTCCAGTGGCGTACTGCCGCCGGATAGCAACAGCATTGGGATAATCACCGGGATTGCCAGTAAGCCGAACTGCGGCGTCGAGCGGGCAAGGGTGGCGAGGAAGATTCCCAGTGCGGTGCTGGCAAACAGGTACAGCGCGGTCACGAATAGAAACAGGCCCATCGATCCCGCCAGTGGCACGCCGAGCAAGCCTTTGACCACCACCTCCAGCGACACCCAAGTACACACCACCACAACCAACATGTTGCTCCAGATTTTTGCCAGCATGATTTCCAGCGCGGTCAGCGGCAGCACCAGCAGATGGTCGAGGGTGCCGTGCTCTCGCTCACGCAACAGCGCGGTGCCGGTCAATACGATGGCGAGAATGGTGATGTTGTTGACGATCTGGATCACCGCCAGGAACCAGCCACCTTCCAGGTTGGTATTGAACAGCGCCCGTGTGGTCAGCAGCGCCGGGGCTTTGCTGGCGGTATCGGTTTGGCCGCTGTAGCTCAGCAACTCCCGTTGGAAAATCCTGCCGATATAGCCCGCGCCCATGAACGCCTGGCTCATTGCCGTGGCATCGACGTTCACCTGTACGCCGGGCTGGCGACCCGCGAGCAGATCGGCCTGGAAGTTGGCCGGCACGTTGATCACGAAGGTGTACTGGCCGCTGTCCATCACCTTGTCCAATTGGTCGTAGGCCAGCGGCGCAGGCGCCTGGAATTCCGGCGGTTGCAGCGCCTCTGCCATCTGCCTGGAGAGCGCGCTGTGATCCTCGTCCACAAAGGCGACGCTGGCGTTGTGTACGCCAATTACCGATCCGGCGGCAGGCATATAGATGGCGACAGTGAAGGCGTAGAACAGGAACAGCAGCAATACGCTGTCGTGGCGCAGGCTGGTGAGTTCCTTGATGCCCAGGCGCAGGATATGAGTGAGCGTGTGCATCAGGCCTCCTGCTTCTTGAGCATGATCAGGCTTAGCCCGGTGAATCCGATGAAGAACCCGAACAGCGCCAGGCATTGCGGCCACAACTGGCGTAGGTCCAAAGCCTTGGTGAACGTGCCGACTGCGATATCCAGGAAGTGCCCGGCTGGAAACAGCATGCCCATCAGTGCCGCCGCGCCTTCCAGAGAGGAGCGCGGCACGATCAGCCCGGAAAACTGGATGGTCGGCAGGCTGGTGATGATCATGGTGCCGAGGATCGCCGCGATTTGAGTACGGGTGAACGCGGAAATCAGCAGGCCCATGCTGGTGGTGGCCAGCACGTAAAGCAGTCCGCCAAAGGCCAACGTCAGGCCGCTGCCCTTGAACGGTACGCCAAACAGCCAGCGATTCATGGCCACCAGCAGCGCCAGGTTGATCAGGCTCACGGCGATGTAGGGCGCCTGCTTGCCCAGCAGGAACTCCAGGCGCGTCAGTGGTGTGGCATAGAAGTTAGTGATCGAGCCCAGTTCTTTCTCACGCACGATTCCCAGAGCCGTGAGCATCGCTGGGATAAACGCCAGGATCAGCGCCATCACCCCTGGGCCGATGGCATTCACGCTGACCACGTCCTGGTTATAGCGAAAGCGGGTTTCCAGCTTGGCGGCGGCCTGGGTGGTCTGCGGCAGGCTGCTCAGTTCGGCCAGTTGTTGCAGGTTGCCCTGGTGTACCGCTTCTACATAGTTGCGGCTGGTTTCCGCGCGAAACGGCATGCCGCCGTCGAGCCAGGCGGCGACTGTGGGTTGGCGGCCAGCGTAGAGGTCACGGCCAAACCCTGGCGGTATCTCCAGGGCCAGTTTGATTTCCGAGCGCTGCAGGCGCCGGTGCAACTCACTGGAATCCTGGATGGGCGCCTGTTCGGCGAAGTAGCGCGAGCTGCGGAAGGCTTCCAGATAGGCTCGGCTTTGGGGGCTTTGGTCCTGGTCGTAGACGGCAAAGGCGAGGTTTTCCACGTCCAGGGAAATGCCGTAGCCGAAGATCACCATCATGAACATCGCGCCGAGGAGGGCGAAGGCCATGCGCACTTTGTCGCGCAGTAGTTCTTTGCCTTCACGGCTGGCCACGGCCAACAGGCGAGAAAGGCTGAAGCCGCGTTTGCTCACGGGCGTCGCACTGATTTCGCTGACGGTTTTGGCCGGTGCGGCAGGCTCGGGTTCGCCTTGGGCCTGTTCCAGGCAGGTGACGAACGCAGCTTCCAGGGTGTCGCCGTGGAACTGCTGTTGCAGTGCCTCCGGTGTGTCGCAGGCCAGCACTTTGCCGGCGTGCATCAAGGAAATGCGGTCGCAGCGCTGGGCTTCGTTCATGAAGTGGGTGGACAGGAAGATGGTCACGCCTTGCTCCCGAGACAACTCGACCAGCAGCCGCCAGAAATCATCCCGAGCTGCCGGGTCGACGCCGGAAGTGGGTTCATCGAGGATCAGCACTTCCGGGCGATGCAGCACGGCCACGGCCAAAGACAAGCGCTGGCGCAGACCGAGGGGTAATTCGCCGGAGGGTTGCTCGGCTATCTTGCTCAGGTCAAAGCGTTGGATCAATTCATCGATACGCGGCCCACTGTCTGCTTTGGGCAGGTCGAACAGTTGCGCGTGCAGCACCAGGTTCTGGCGCACGCTGAGCTCGCCGTACAGCGAGAAACTCTGGGACATGAAACCCACGCGCTTGCGGGTGGCCAGGTCCTTGGCGTTCACAGGGTTGCCCAGCAGTGTCGCGCTGCCTTCGGTGGCCGGCATCAGCCCGGTGAGGACTTTCATGGTGGTGGTCTTGCCGCAACCGTTGGAGCCGAGGAAGCCGAAAATCTCGCCTCGACCAATAGCAAAGCTAACCTTGTTCACCGCCGTGAAATCACCGAAACGCAGGGTCAACTCGTGCGCTTCGATGGCGATATCGGCGTTGGCGTTTTCCCTTGGCGGGATCACCAGCGGCTGGTTGTCATGGGCGCCATCGCCCTGGAAGTGGGTGAAGGCCTCATCCAGTTTGCCACTCGGCGTCGCTGCCGCCAGTTCGCGACTGAGACCGTCGGCGATCAGTTTGCCGCGGTCGAGCATCATGCAATGTTCGAACTGCTCGGCTTCCTCCATGTAGGCCGTGGCTACCAGCAGCGTCAGTTGCGGGCGTTCGCTGCGTACGGTTTCTACCAGCTCCCAGAAGCGTCGACGGGACAGCGGATCGACGCCGGTGGTGGGCTCATCAAGGATAAGCAGGTCCGGGTCGTGGATCAGCGCGCAGCACAGGCCGAGCTTCTGCTTCATGCCGCCGGAGAGTTTGCCGGCTGGGCGCTCGGCGAAGCGAGCCAGGTCGGTGGCCAGCAGCAGGTTGTGCATGCGCTGGTCGCAGTCGGCTTTGGACAGGCCGAACAGGGTGGCGAAGAAGCGGATGTTCTCGCTGATGGACAGCTCGGGGTACAGGTTGCCACCCAAACCCTGAGGCATGAAGGCAATGCGCGGGTACAGGCTGTTGCGGTGACGGCGATCCTGAATGGAGCCGCCGAGTACCTCCAATTGGCCGGCCTGGAGTTTCTTAACGCCGGCGATCAACCCCAACAAACTCGATTTTCCCGCACCATCCGGGCCGATCAGCCCGCAGCGTGTACCGGCGGGCAGGCTGAAGGCGATGTCGATCAGCGCCTGTTGTTTGCCGTAATGGTGGTTGATGCCTTTGGCGTGCAGCGCCAGGCCGGTCATTGCAGATTGGCCGGCCAGTCGATATCAGCTGTGCGCACATAGCCGGAGCCGGGCATGCCCGGTTTGGCTTGGGGCACGGCGCTCGGTTGAGTCAGGTGCAATTTGACGCGGAATACCAGTTTCTGGCGTTCGTCGCGAGTCTCCACTTCCTTGGGGGTGAACTGCGACTTGGCGGCGACAAAACTGATCTTGGCCGGCAACGGCTGCTGGGGCAGGGCGTCGAGCAGAATCCGCGCGTCACTGCCGACGGTCAGGCGTCCGGTCACGGAGGCGGGTAGATAGAGGTTCATGTACTGATCATTGGGGTCGATCAGCAGCAACACGCGCCCGCCCGCGCCAAGCACTTCACCCGGTTCGGCCAGGCGCAGTTGGATAATGCCGTCGATAGGCGCGCGCAGGCTGCTGTCGTCGATTTCACTGGTGAGCTGCGCGACCTGGGCTTGTGCGGCACCGATGGTGGCTTTTGCCGAATTGACCTGGGCCTGGGCGGCGGTCACGGCGGCGTTGCCGGTGTTCTGGCGGGCTTGCTGCTGGTCGATCAACTGGCCGCTGGCGAAGCCGCGTTTGTAAAGCTCCTGGGTACGCTTGAGTTCCTGGTTGGCTAGCAGTTGTTCGCTCTGGCGCAGTTGCACGTTGGCCTCGGCGGCGGCGAAGTTCTCCTTGGCCCTCAGCACTTCGGCTTCGGCCTGGGCGCGCTGGGCTTCCAGCGTGCGGGTGTCCATGCGCGCCAGCAGTTGGCCCTTGAGGACGTTGTCGCCTTCGTCGACCCGCACTTCGGCCAGGCGCCCTGGGATCTTGGCGGCGATCTGCACTTCGGTGGATTCCAGGCGGCCATTGCCCATGCCCAGACCTTCGGGCAGACGGTCCTGGGTGGAGCGCCAGTAACCGAAGCCGCCGGCACCGAGCAACAACGCGATCAAGAGAACGGCAAACAGGTGGGAAGAGCGGGGTGTGGTCGACATGGGTGCATCCTGCGGCTTTAGCATCCTAGTTTGATCGGTGCTGCCCAAGGGGCGTTGATACCGATCAAATGAAGCGCAAGCCTAACCCGGTTAAGGGGCAGATGCATGCGTCGAGCGCGTGACCGCAGGGTTCTCGTCAGCGCAGCGCCAGCACCGTCGCCCATTGCTCGGCGGTGACCGGCATCACCGACAGGCGGCTGCCTTTTTGCACCAGGGGCAATTCGGCGAGGGCGGTTTGCTGTTTCAGGTAGCCGAGCCCCAGCACCTTGGGGAAGGTTTGGACGTGCGCGACGTTGATCGCAGTCCACGGGTTTTTCTCCGGGGTGGCTTTGGCGTCGAAATAGTGGCTGTCCGGTTCCAGTGCGGTCGGATCCGGGTAGGCCGCTTCGACAATTTTGCCGATACCCGCAATGCCTGGCTCTGGGCAACTGGAGTGATAGAAGAAAAACTCATCGCCCACGGCCATGGCGCGTAGGAAGTTGCGCGCCTGGTAGTTGCGTACGCCGTCCCAGCGCGCTTCGCCAAGCTTTTCCAGGCCGTTGATGGACAGTTCGTCGGGCTCGGATTTCATCAGCCAGTAGGCCATTTTTGGGCTCCTGAAAAAGGCAGTGGGCAAGTTGTCAGGCAATTTGATGACAAACCGACAGTCGGTTGGCGCCAAGGTTTGCGTGTTGGTTCACGTTACCGCAAAATGCCGGCCTTTAAGCTTGACGCAGCTGCAACGGACTACTTTGGAACGTTGTTGTCATCGTGTACGAGATGCCTGAAGGGGGGCAATCGATGCAACGTAAACCGGATTTACTATGGATTTTGGTGATTTTGTTTGGTCTGGGCGTCGTGACCACCGGGTATGCCCAAAGCTTGTGGTCGAACAAGACCGATGCTCCCGTTGAACTGGCTCAACAGCAGCCGCAACCGTTCAAGCGTTAACCCTTCTTCAAGACGCCGCTGCTTCAAGCGGCGTTTTTGCGACATACCACTGCTTATCAGTGACAGTGCCAGCCAATGGCACATCCCAACTAGCTTGTGCCAATCGATCGACCTTCTGACATTCATGGGCCAGGCCTAGCAGCGTCGGCTTGCGCCAGCTTTGACGGCGTGCCAGATACGCCAGGCTGCGGTCGTAGAAACCGCCGCCCATGCCCAGGCGGCCACCTGCGTCATCGAACCCCACCAACGGCAGCAACACCAGGTCCAGCGCCCACACCTTGCGCTGGCGCTTGGCATTGACCCTTGGTTCCAGAATCCGAAAGCGGTTGGGCAGCAGCTTGTCCCCAGGCTTCACGCGCTGGAACACCATCTTGGTACGCGGCCAAGCGCTGAGCACCGGCAGATAGGTGGCCTTGCCCCGGCGCTGAGCGGCGCGCAGCAGCAGGCGCGGATCGATTTCACCGTCCGTCGGTAGATACAAGGAAATATGTTTGGCCCGGCGAAACAGCGGGTGCTGTGCCAGTTGCCGATACAAGCCGTGGGCGGCTTGGCGCTGCTCGCTCGGCGTAAGGGCGCGGCGGGCGTTGCGTAACATGCGTCGAAGTTGCGGACGGGAAAGCGGCGCAGGTTCGGTCATGGTTTTTCGGCTCATAAAACAATGCCAGTCCTTAAGACTGGCATTGAGTTTGGAATTCAGGCTCCCCGACAGAACCGCTGTCGACTAAGCCCTTGAACCCGAAAGTTCAAGGTGGAAGAAGCAGTAGGCTTTAAGGCTTTCCGTCTAGCGGACATGCACACCAGCCCAACGTGCAACTTCCAGGGTAGTGCGAATCGGCTCCGGGACATCGCCGACTGGCAAGCACGCCAGGGAGTGGGGCGAGTATACCTTAAACAGTCGCGGGGATCAGCCCTTGGGTTGCTCTGTGTCGCTGGAAAGCACCAGATCAACACGTTCGAGCAGATCGCGAACCTGCTCGCGGGTCGAGCCGCTGGCCTGCACGTCAGGGCGTTCCTGCTTATGCAGCAGATCGTGGGTAATGTTCAGCGCGGCCATCACGGCGATACGGTCGGCGCCGATCACTTTGCCGCTGCTGCGGATTTCACGCATTTTGCCATCCAGGTAACGGGCGGCGCTCACCAGGTTGTTGCGCTCTTCCTGGGGACAGATGATCGAATATTCTTTGTCGAGGATCTGCACGGTGACGCTATTGCTTGAACTCATGAGTCTTGCTCCAGGGCCTTCAGGCGCGAAATCATCGATTCGACCTTACGCCGGGCGATTTCGTTTTTTTCAATGAGGTGAGCGCGTTCCTCGCGCCAGGTCTTTTCCTGAGCTAATAGGAGTCCGTTTTGACTCTTAAGTTGCTCGACCCGAGTAATTAGCAATTCGAGTCTGGCCATCAGCGCTTGCAGGTCGGTGTCTTCCATTGGGTTCCACTGGATTTTGTCTGATGAATGGCAACTGCAGGATAAACGATCTGACGCCCTTGATAGTCTTGGTACGTCTGCCGGTGCTAGGATACAGCGCTCCATTCTAGACATTGCGCCGTCTGGCGCCTAGCTCACCATGCCCATTCAGAACTCCCCGTACGATGCTTTTTCCAAACTGCTGAGCACCAGCGGCCACCCATGCTCGCCTGCCGAACTGCACGGCGTGCTGTTGGGGCGCAGCTGCACCGGTGTTGGCTTTGATGCCGACAACTGGTTGGCCGATGTCGCCGAGTTGTTGGAAACCGAACCGACCGACAACGTGCGTAACGCGCTGATCGGCCTGCAAGAGATGGTCAAGGGCGAACTGACCGGTGATGACGTCACCGTAGTCCTGTTGCTACCGACCGACGACGCTCCGCTCACCGAACGCGCCGCCGCATTGGGCCAATGGTGCCAGGGTTTCCTCCACGGTTTCGGCGTGAACGCCGGCGGCCTGGAGCTGAGCACCGACGCGAAGGAAGTGCTGCAGGACCTCGCCGCGATCTCCCAAGTGCAAGATGCGCTGGAAGAGTCCGAAGACGGCGAAGGCGACTACATGGAAGTCATGGAATACCTGCGCGTCGCGCCGTTGCTGCTGTTCACCGAGACCAAGAAGTCCGCTGAGCCTGCTGCACCCAAGCCGTCGCTGCACTAAGAAAGGAAGCCCATCTGCCCATGATCCATATCCCCAAAGCGGAATACACCCGCCGCCGCAAGGCGCTCATGGCGCAGATGGAACCCAACAGCATCGCGATTCTGCCGGCCGCCGCCGTGGCCATCCGCAATCGCGATGTCGAGCACGTTTACCGCCAGGACAGCGACTTCCAGTACCTGAGCGGTTTCCCCGAACCCGAAGCAGTGATCGTGCTGATGCCCGGTCGCCAGCATGGCGAGTACGTGCTGTTCTGCCGCGAACGCAATGCCGAGCGTGAACTGTGGGACGGCCTGCGTGCCGGTACCGAAGGCGCAATCCGTGAGTTTGGCGCCGACGATGCCTTCCCCATCACCGATATCGACGACATCCTGCCCGGCCTGATCGAAGGCCGTGACCGGGTGTATTCGGCCATGGGCAGCAACGCTGAATTTGACCGGCACGTGATGGAGTGGATCAACGTGATCCGCTCTAAAGCACACCTCGGCGCCCAGCCCCCGAACGAATTTGTTGCCTTGGATCATCTGCTCCACGACATGCGCCTGTATAAATCGGCGGCAGAAGTGAGGGTGATGCGCGAGGCCGCGCGGATTTCCTGCGCTGCCCACGTCAAAGCGATGCAGGCCAGCCGCGCTGGGTTGCATGAGTTCAGCCTGGAAGCCGAGCTGGATTACGAATTCCGCAAAGGCGGCGCGAAGATGCCGGCTTACGGCTCCATCGTCGCCGCCGGGCGCAACAGCTGCATCCTGCATTACCAGCAGAATGACGCGCTGCTCAAGGATGGGGACCTGGTGCTGATCGACGCCGGTTGCGAGATCGACTGCTACGCCAGCGACATTACCCGCACCTGGCCGGTCAACGGAAAGTTTTCACCTGAGCAAAAAGCGATCTACGAGATTGTGCTGGCCTCCCAGGAAGCCGCCTTTGCCGAGATCGCGCCGAATAAACATTGGAACCAGGCCCATGAGGCGACCGTGCAGGTCATCACCGCTGGGCTGGTTAAGTTGGGACTGCTGCAAGGTGACGTTGACGAACTGATCGCCAGCGAAGCCTATAAACCTTTCTATATGCACCGCGCCGGCCATTGGCTGGGCATGGATGTGCACGATGTGGGCGAGTACAAGGTGGGCGGTGAATGGCGGGTGCTGGAAGTCGGCATGGCGTTGACCGTGGAGCCGGGGATCTATATTTCGCCGGACAACCAGAACGTGGCGAAGAAATGGCGTGGCATTGGCGTACGCATCGAGGACGACGTGGTAGTGACCAAGCAAGGCTGTGAAATCCTGACCGGCGGCGTTCCCAAGACCGTCGTCGAGATCGAAGCGCTGATGGCGGCCTCCCGATGAGCCGGGTCAATCTTGCGATTATCGGCGGTGGCCTGGTGGGCGCCAGCCTGGCGCTGGCGTTGCAGGCCGGGGCCAAGGCGCGGGGCTGGAAGATCATGCTGATCGAACCCTTCGCTCCGGGCGACAGCTACCAGCCAAGCTACGATGCACGATCGTCGGCGCTGTCGTTTGGCGCGCGCCAGATTTATCAGCGGCTGGGTATCTGGCAGGAGGTTTCCCGCCGAGCCGAGCCGATCAAGCAGATTCACGTGTCGGACCGTGGGCGTTTCTCCACCGCACGTTTGTCCGCCATGGAGGAGGGCGTGCCAGCACTCGGCTACGTAGTGGAAAACGCCTGGCTCGGCCAATGCCTGTGGCAAGGCCTGGACAAAGACGTGGTCAGCTGGCGCTGCCCGGCGGAAGTCACCCGCATGGAGCCGCTGCCCGACGGCTATCGCCTGACGCTCAACGATGAAACCGTGTTGGAATGCGACCTCGCCGTGCTCGCCGATGGCGGCCGATCCGGCTTGCGCGAGCAATTGGGCATTGGCGTGAAGACCCGTCCGTACAACCAGAGCGCGCTGATTGCCAACATCACTCCCAGCGAAGCCCATAACGGCGAAGCCTTCGAGCGCTTCACCGACGAAGGCCCGATGGCCTTGCTGCCGCTGCCAGACAACCGCTGCGCGCTGGTGTGGACACGCATCGGCATGGACGCCCAGCGCCTGGCCGCCCTCGACGAACGCAGTTTCCTCAGCGAATTACAGAGCGTGTTCGGCTACCGTCTGGGCACCTTGAAGCAAGTCGGCGCGCGCCATTTGTATCCGCTGACCCTGGTGGAAGCCGAAGAGCAGGTACGTTCCCACCTGGTGATCCTCGGCAACGCCGCCCACAGCCTGCACCCAATTGCAGGGCAGGGTTTCAACCTTTCCCTGCGCGATGCGAGTGCCTTGGCCGAGGCCCTGCTCGCCGGGCCAGCGGTGCCCGGTGACCTGGCGACATTACAGGCGTACCGCGAGCGCCAGCGTATGGACCAGAAGTTGACTGTCGGTTTCTCCGATCAGGTCACGCGCCTGTTTGGCAGTGCACAACCGCTGGTAGCGCTGGGCCGCAATATGGGTCTGCTGGGCCTGGATTTGTTGCCGCCGGCCAAACGCTGGTTCGCCCGTCAGGCCATGGGCTTGGGGACACGTCCCGATGCGTAAGTGGCTGGTGGCGCGGTTGGGCAAGGCGCGCTTGCTGCGTTGGATCATGACCCTGTACCCGCCATACCTGGGCGCTGGCGTCAGCGTGCAGCATATGAGCGCGGATTTTCGTCACGTCAAAGTGCGCATGGGGCTGGGTTGGTACAACCGTAATTACGTCGGCACGCAGTTCGGCGGTAGCCTGTATTCGATGGTCGACCCGTTCTACATGCTGATGCTGATGGAAAATCTGGGCCGCGACTACATCGTCTGGGACAAGGCCGCGAGCATCGACTTTATCTCGCCGGGCAAAGGCCCGGTGTACGCCGAATTTTTCATCGACGAGGCCTTGCTTGACGAGGTGCGCCGACAGACCGAAGGCGGCGAGAAATACCTGCCTCACCTCACGGTCCAGATTCATGACGGCTCCGGCACCCTGGTGGCGCGGGTCGACAAAACCCTTTACGTGCGGCGCAAGCCGCAAGCGAGACAGGCTTAAACCATGGACATGCGCGCAGATGTGCTGATTGTCGGGGCCGGAATGGTCGGAAGCGCGCTGGCGCTGGCGTTGCAGGGCAGTGGCCTGCAAGTGCTGCTGCTCGATGGCAGCCCGCTGAGCGTCAAACCGTTCGACCGTGACGCGGCCTTCGAACCCCGCGTGAGCGCCTTATCGGCCGCCAGCCAGCGCATCCTGGAGCGCTTGGGCGTGTGGGACGGCATTGTGTCGCGCCGGGCCAGCCCTTACGGCGAGATGCAAGTGTGGGACGGCAGCGGCACTGGGCAGATCCACTTTTCGGCGGCCAGCGTGCACGCCGAGGTGCTCGGGCATATCGTCGAAAACCGTGTGGTGCAGGATGCTTTGCTTGATCGCCTGCACGACTGCGACCTGGGCCTGCTGGCCAACGCGCGGTTGGAGCAGATGCGCCGCTCCGGCGATGACTGGCTGCTGACCCTGGCCGATGGCCGCACCTTGCGCGCGCCGTTGGTGGTCGCCGCCGATGGCGCCAACTCCGCCGTGCGTCGCCTGACCGGCACCGCCACCCGTGAATGGGATTACTTGCATAACGCCATCGTCACCAGCGTGCGTAGCAGTCAGCCGCACCAGCGTACGGCGTGGCAACGCTTTACCGACACCGGCCCGTTGGCGTTTTTGCCGTTGGTACGCGATGGGCAGGAAGATTGGTGTTCGATCGTATGGTCCACCACACCGGCTGAGTCCGAGCGCCTGATGGCCTTGGATGATGAAAGTTTTTGCCGTGAGCTGGAGCGCGCCTTTGAAGGGCGGCTTGGCACTGTGGTCAGTGCTGATCCACGGGTTTGCGTACCGTTGCGCCAGCGTCACGCCAAACGCTACGTGGCTGAGGGCTTGGCGTTGATCGGCGATGCGGCTCATGTGATCCACCCGTTGGCCGGGCAGGGCGTCAACCTGGGTTTCCTTGATGCTGCGGTGCTGGCCGAAGTGTTGCTGTCGGCTACTGAACGCGGCGAGCGTCTGGCGGATGTGAAAGTGCTGAGCCGTTACGAACGTCGTCGGATGCCCCACAACTTGGCGCTGATGGCCGCAATGGAAGGTTTTGAGCGGTTGTTCCAGGCCGATCAACTGCCGTTACGTTGGTTGCGTAACGCCGGGCTGAAGATGGTCGACCAGATGCCCGAAGCCAAAGCGGTATTTGTGCGCCAGGCCTTGGGCTTGACGGGCGATCTGCCAACACTCGCGAAACCCTGAGGCATCTGTGCAACATCTGGTAACGCCTCCACCGAGCGTTACCAAATGTGAGTCCCTATCATTTGCGCTCACTTTGCAAATGAGAGACCGCACCCATGTTGGCACCCAAGCGCCTACTGACTGCCCTGGCACTCACCCTGATCGGCAGCACGACTGTGCAGGCAGCCGACGAAGTGGTGGTCTACTCCTCGCGCATCGACGAACTGATCAAACCCGTGTTCGATGCCTACACCAAAAAGACTGGCGTCCAGGTGAAGTTCATCACCGACAAGGAAGCCCCGCTGATGCAGCGCATCAAGGCCGAGGGCGAAAACGCTACCGCCGACCTGTTGCTCACCGTGGATGCCGGCAACCTCTGGCAGGCCGAGCAAATGGGCATCCTGCAACCCTTCACCTCGCCCGTGATCGACAAGAACATTCCTCTGCAATACCGCTCATCCGCCCACGCTTGGACTGGCTTGAGCCTGCGTGCGCGGACCATCGCCTATTCCACTGACCGGGTAAAACCGGGTGACTTGACCACCTACGAAGCCCTGGCCGACAAACAGTGGGAAGGTCGTCTGTGCCTGCGCACGGCGAAAAAGGTCTACAACCAGTCGCTCACCGCGACCCTGATCGAAACCCACGGCGCGGCCAAGACCGAAGAAATCGTCAAGGGCTGGGTGAATAACCTCTCTACTGACGTGTTCTCTGATGACATCGCCGTGCTGGAGGCGATCAACGCCGGGCAGTGCGACGTGGGTATCGTCAACACCTACTACTACGGCCGCCTGCACAAGCAGAAGCCGGACCTGGCTGTGAAGCTGTTCTGGCCGAACCAGGGCGACCGTGGTGTGCATGTGAACCTGTCGGGTATCGGCTTGACCAAGCACGCGCCACACCCGGAAGCCGCCAAGGCTCTGGTGGAATGGATGACCACACCTGAAGCGCAGAAGATCTTTGCCGATGTGAATCAGGAGTTCCCGGCCAACCCGGCTGTACCGCCGTCGGCCGAAGTGGCGACCTGGGGCAAGTTCGTTGCGGACACCTTGCCGGTGGAAGTGGCGGGTAAGCGCCAGGCTGAAGCCATTCGCTTGATGGATCGCGCCGGCTGGAACTAAGTACAATTTGTAGGACGCCGCAGATCCAAATGTGGGAGGGGGCTTGCCCCCGATGGCGGAGGATCAGTCACCGATGAGTCGACTGACATTCCGACATCGGGGGCAAGCCCCTTTCCACATTGGGTTGTGGTGATTTCAAGATCTTCATTATCGAGAACCCACCTTTGGCCCACCCCGCCCAACGCCGCTGGTACCTGCCGGTTTTCACCGTCGCTGCCCTGGTGCTGCTGCCTCTGAGCGTGCTGTTGCTGTCCTGGCAAAGCATCGATGCGCAAATCTGGTCCCATCTGTGGGAAACCCAGATGCCCCGGCTGCTGGGCAATACCCTGACCCTTGTGGTTGGGGTGGGTTTGGGCGTGACCCTCTTGGGCGTAAGCCTGGCCTGGCTCACTAGCCTCTGCGAATTCCCCGGCCGGCGCTGGCTTGACTGGGCGTTGATGCTCCCTTTCGCCATCCCCGCCTACGTGCTTGCCTTCGTCTTTGTTGGCCTGCTGGATTTCGCAGGCCCAGTGCAGACCCTGCTGCGAGAGTGGTTCGGCACCGGTCTGCGCCTGCCTCGCGTGCGTTCCACCAGTGGCGTGATCATCGTGTTGGTGCTGGTGTTCTACCCCTACGTCTACCTGCTGGCGCGCACTGCATTCCTGGCCCAGGGCAAAGGCCTGATGGAAGCCGCGCGAGTGTTGGGGCAATCGCCGTGGCAAGCGTTCTGGCGCGTGGCGCTACCCATGGCGCGGCCGGCGATTGGCGCCGGGGTCGCCCTGGCGTTGATGGAAACCCTGGCGGATTTCGGTGCGGTCTCGGTGTTCAACTTCGATACCTTTACCACCGCGATCTATAAAACCTGGTACGGCTTTTTCAGTCTTTCCAGCGCAGCCCAACTGGCCAGCCTGTTACTGCTGGTGGTGATGCTGGTGCTGTACGGCGAACGGCGTGCCCGTGGCGCGAGCCGTCCCAGCAATGAGCGGCCTCGGGGCAAGGCGCTCTACCACCTGCGTGGGTTCAAAGCGTTAGCCGCCAGTGCCTGGTGTGGGCTGGTGTTTGCGTGCGCCTTTGTCATTCCGGTGCTGCAGTTGATCGCGTGGTTCTGGCAGCGCGGCCGGTTCGACCTGGATGAGCGCTATTCGGGCCTGATCGTCCACACCCTCTATCTCGGTGGTATTGCGGCATTGATCACGGTCAGCGTGGCGCTGGTACTTGCCTTCGCCAACCGCCTGTCGCCGACCCGGGCGATTCGCTCCGGTATCAGCCTGGCCAATGTTGGCTATGCATTGCCGGGTTCGGTGCTGGCGGTGTCGATCATGTTGGCGTTCAGTTATCTGGACCGCGAACTGGTGGTGCCGCTGTCCGGCTGGCTCGGTGGTGCGGGCAAACCGCTGTTGCTGGGCAGCCTGTCGGCGCTGGTGCTGGCGTATCTGGTGCGTTTTCTAGCGGTGGCCTACGGGCCGCTGGAAAATAGCCTGGCGCGCATCCGGCCTTCGTTGCCGGAAGCGGCGCGTAGTTTGGGCGTGAGTGGGCCGCGACTGTTTTGCAAAGTGTATCTTCCGCTGTTGCTACCCGGCACCCTGAGTGCTGCGCTGCTGGTGTTCGTGGATGTGCTCAAGGAAATGCCCGCAACCTTGCTGATGCGCCCGTTCGGCTGGGACACCCTGGCGGTGCGGATCTTTGAAATGACCAGCGAAGGCGAGTGGGCACGGGCTTCGCTGCCGGCACTGACACTGGTACTGGTTGGCCTGCTGCCGGTGATCGGGCTGATCCGACGCTCTGCCCGACCAATCGGTTAGGTGTCAGTCCTACGGCTTGAGGCTACAATGCGCGGCATTCGGTGCGCTCCGCCTTTCGGATCGGGTCGCTGTACGTGGCTGCAGCCCTTGTAATTCAAGGTCTTCAGCACGAACAGCAACGCTGCGCACCTTCGCCAAGCCCGGAAGGAGAAACCCATGGGACAGCGTACGCCTCTGTATGACCTGCATCTCGCCCTCGGCGCGAAAATGGTCGATTTTGGCGGTTGGGATATGCCTTTGCATTACGGCTCGCAAGTTGAAGAGCACCATCAGGTGCGACGCGACTGCGGGGTGTTCGATGTATCTCATATGACCGTGATCGATATCAGCGGCCCCCAGGCCAAGGAATGGCTCCAGCACCTGCTGGCCAATGATGTCGAACGTTTGCATGGCTGTGGCCGTGCGTTGTATAGCGCCATGCTCAACGAGCAGGGCGGCGTGGTGGACGACATGATTGTCTATCGCACTGATGCCGGGTACCGGTTGGTGGTCAACGCCGCCACTCGTGACCAGGACATCGCCTGGATGCAGGCGCAACTCGGCAGCTATCAAGTGCAACTGCACGAGCGGCCCGAGTTGGCCATGCTCGCCATTCAAGGCCCCCATGCTCGGCAGAAGATCGCCGAGTTGGTCACCCAGTCTCGCGGCACCCTGATCCACCAGCTCAAGCCATTTGAAGGCGAGGCCGACGGCGATTGGTTTATCGCACGCACGGGTTACACCGGCGAAGACGGCCTGGAAATTGTGTTGCCTGCCGATCAGGCACCGGGATTTTTCAACGATCTGGTGGGTGCAGGCATCTCACCTATCGGCCTCGGCGCGCGGGACACCCTGCGCCTGGAAGCCGGCATGAACCTGTACGGCCAGGATATCCACCAGAACGTTTCGCCCCTGGCGGCCAACATGGCGTGGAGTATCGCCTGGGAACCAGCCGAGCGCGATTTCATCGGGCGTGCGGCGTTGGAAGCAGAGCTGGCCGCCGGTGTGCAGTTCAAACTGGTCGGGCTGGTACTGGAAGAACGTGGGGTTTTACGCGCTCATCAGGTAGTTCGCATCGCCAATGTTGGCGAAGGTGAGATCACCAGTGGTAGTTTCTCTCCTACGCTGAGCAAATCCATTGCCTTGGCGCGTGTACCGACGGCAACTGCCGACCGGGCCGAAGTGGAAATCCGCGGCAAGTGGTACCCGGTTCGAGTGGTCAAACCGACCTTCGTGCGCCATGGCAAAACCTTGATCTAACTATTTCCGGCAGGCCGATGGCCGCTGACACTACTTCTGAGGACACAGACTATGAGCAATATCCCGGCCGACCTGCGTTTTGCCGAGAGTCATGAATGGGCCCGTCTGGAAGCTGACGGTACCGTGACCGTCGGGATCTCCGACCACGCCCAGGAAGCGTTGGGTGATGTGGTGTTTGTTGAGTTGGCCGAAGTCGGCGCCCAGTTTGGCGCGACTGATCAGGCAGGTGTGGTGGAGTCGGTCAAGGCCGCTTCGGATATCTACGCCCCGGTTGCAGGCGAAGTGATTGCAGTCAACGAGGAACTGAGTGGTAGCCCCGAGTTGCTGAACTCTGACCCTTACGGCGCCTGGATCTTCAAGCTCAAGCCAAGCAACCCGGCTGACCTGGAAAAACTGCTGGATGCTGCTGGTTACAAAGCCGCCATCGGCGAGTAACACCGCACATAACCCTATAGGGGCCGGCAAACCGGCCCCTATAGGGTTAGCGTTTGAGCACCGCTTTCACTGCCGCCACCGACCGCTCCACATCCGCCTCAGTCATCGCCGTGAACATCGGCAATGAAACAATCAAGCGCCCAACCTTTTCCGCCACCGGGAACATGCCTTCCTTGAAACCCTGTGCCCGATAAAGGCTCAGCAGGTGGATCGGTGGGTAGTGATAACCAATGCCCACGCCATGAGCCTGCATCTGTTCCATGAACGTTGCGCGGGCCGGCAGGCCGTCCTGACGCTCCGGCAGCACTAG
The DNA here is from genome assembly GCF_052113765.1 of Pseudomonas sp. W22_MBD1_FP4. Lineage (NCBI taxonomy): Bacteria > Pseudomonadati > Pseudomonadota > Gammaproteobacteria > Pseudomonadales > Pseudomonadaceae > Pseudomonas > Pseudomonas sp. W22_MBD1_FP4. The sequence continues at coordinate 39,816 of NZ_JBGQOI010000026.1, forward strand.
CTGGAACAGGTGCCAGTTGCTGTTTTCGAAGTCGGCGGGTGGCAGTTGTGCGCCGTACTTCTCTTCAAAGTCACTGCCGAAACACTTGAAGTAGTGCCTCGCCAGGTTCTGGCGGTGGGCGGTGATTTTCTCGATATGGGCAAACTGCCCCAGGCCAATGGCCGCAGCGATATCGGTCATATTGAACTTGCCACCCAGCACATCAACATCCAGGCCGTCGAAGCCGGTACGGGTGACGCCCTGCAGGCGGTATTTTTCTGCCAGGCGTGCCTCTTCGGCGCTATTCAAAACCAGGCAACCACCCTCGGACGAGGTGATGTTCTTGTTGGCCTGGAAGCTGAACGAAACGAAGTCCCCGGTGGCGCCAATGCGTTCGCCATCCCAACTGGAGCCAAGTGCCTGGGCCGCGTCTTCGACGATACGCAGTTTGTACTTGTTGGCCAGCGCGTAAAGCATTGGCATATCTAGCGGCAGCCCGGCCAGGTAAACGGGGATGATGGCCTTGGTGCGCGGTGTGATCGCGGCTTCCACCTGGGACAGGTCGATATTGCGGGTGATTGGGTCGATATCGGCGAACACAGGTGTGGCGCCGACTTCCAGAATCACGTTGGCCGTCGCCACCCAGGAAATCGGTGTGGTGATGACTTCATCCCCAGGCCCGATACCGGCGATGCGCAAGGCAATCTCCATGGTGCAGGTGCCCGAGTTGAAGGTGCGAACGTGGCGGCCGCCAAAGTATTCCGACAGCTGCGCCTCGAACGCCTGAACCTTCGGCCCGCTGGTGATCCAGCCCGAACGCAATACATCGCCCACCGCCGAGATGGTGGCTTCATCGATGGTGGGTTTGGAGAACGGCAGAAAGGGCAGTTGGCTCATAACGACGAATGCATCCGTTTCAGGTTGGCGATGAGTACGGGAGGTATCAGTGCCGGCATGGTTGCACGGCTTGACTGAATATAGCCTGTCACCTGTGAATGAATCGTCATGTTACGGGCAAAAAAAATGCCGCTTCGAAAGCGGCATTCTTCAGAGTGCGGAAATCACTCGGTGACAGCGTTTTTCGCGAGGATAGCGTTAGCCAGCTCCATATCCGTGGCCTGCAGGCCAGGATTGTCGGCGCGGACTTTCTGCATGGCGGCTTCCAGGTATGGGCCACGGATGCCGCCGTCGCTGGCAACAAAGCTGCCTGCGTCGTCTTGTGCGGCAACGACCAGCTTGTGGTCCTTGAAGGTCAGGTACGTCGAGCCGGTGGTGGCGCCCGACGAGATGACATTGCGCCAGAAACTGTCGGCCATGGCTGAACCGACAGGAAGGGAAAGCACAGCAAGGGTAGCGACAGCATATTTGAGACGCATGGTGGGTGACTCCGGGTGGGTGATCTGTACCGTTTGATTGTAGTTAGCCCAACCGAGTTCCATCACTGACTAAACAGTTTCTACCTTCAAAATCACGCCATCCAGGCCAACCACCCGTACTTGAGCGCCTACAGGGCTGTCAGGACCGGTCACCATCCATACGCCATCACCGACTTTTACCTTACCCCGACCGCCCGCGATCGCCTGGTGCACTACAAATGTGCGGCCGATCAGCTCCGAGCCGCGCTCGTTGAGCCCCGGTTGGTCACTGGCCTTTGCGCTGCTTCGTTGGCGTTTCCACCAGTAGACCGCTGTCAATATCGACAATACGGCGAACAGCAGCAGTTGCCATTCCGGTCCCAGGGGCGGCACCAGGAACTTGATAACGCCTACGGCTGCTGCTGCGATACCCATCCATAGCAGGTAACCACCGGCGCCGAACACTTCAAGAATCAACAGCACTGTACCCAGCGCCAGCCAATCCCAGAATGAAAGATGCTGCAGGAAATCCCACATGGCGACGGCCTCAACCTTTCTTGTTATCGAACGTTGCCTTGACGATCTCGCCGATGCCGCCCACCGCACCGATCACCTGGCTGGCTTCAAGCGGCATCAGGATGACCTTGCTGTTGTTGGCCGAGGCAAGTTTGCCCAAGGCGTCGATGTATTTTTGCGCAACGAAGTAGTTGATGGCCTGCACGTTACCGGTGGCGATGGCCTCGGAGACCACCTGGGTTGCACGGGCTTCAGCCTCTGCTTGACGCTCACGGGCTTCAGACTCCAGGAATGCGGCTTGGCGTCCACCTTCAGCTTCAAGAATCTGTGCCTGCTTCTTGCCTTCGGCAGTCAGGATTGCCGATGCTCGCAGGCCTTCGGCCTCAAGGATTTGCGCACGCTTGATCCGCTCGGCTTTCATCTGGCCGGACATGGCGGCCATCAGGTCGGCGGGCGGGCTGATGTCTTTGATCTCGATACGGGTGATCTTGATACCCCACGGAGCAGTGGCTTCATCCACAGTGCGCAGCAGTTTTTCGTTGATGCCGTCACGCTGGCTGAGCATGGCATCCAGCTCCATAGAGCCGAGCACGGTGCGGATATTGGTTTGCAGCAAATTGCGGATGGCGTGTTCGAGGTTGTTGACCTCGTAGGCGGCCTGGGCGGTATTGACAACCTGGAAGAAACACACGGCGTCGATCTGTACGGTGGCGTTGTCGGCGGTGATGACTTCCTGGGGTGGAATATCCAGCACGCTCTCCATCACGTTGATCTTGCGACCGATGCGATCCATGACCGGGATGATGATGTTCAGGCCAGGCTTGAGGGTGTTGGTATAACGGCCGAAACGCTCGACGGTCCACTGGTAGCCTTGAGGCACCACCTTGAAGCCCATGAATAATATGGCGGCGGCCAAGCCCACGAAAAGAAGCAGTACGGTTCCGATCTGCATAGCGATTCCCTATCTGATGGTGTCAGTTAAACGACTGTTGGCCGAGTGTAACGGTGTTGTCACAGATAAGAACGATTTCAGCGCGCCGTAACCAAAGGATTTGTTACCGAATCCCCAGGCGTTACTCGCAACACTTCGGCCATCGTGGTCAGCCCAGCTTGCGCCTTCCTCAATCCGGCCATGCGCAGGCTGCACATGCCTTGCGCAATAGCTGCCTGGCGTAAGGTCTGCACGTCGGCGCCCGGAGTGATCAGTGCTTTGATCGACTTATTCAACACCATGATTTCGTAGACCCCTGCGCGTCCCCGGTACCCGCTGTTCCGACATTCCGCACATCCGACGGCCTCGTGGACATCGCCCGTCGAGCGCTTGCAATGGGGGCACAGCACTCGTACCAAGCGCTGCGCCATAACACCCAACAAGGTGGCCTTGATCAAATAATGAGCGATGCCCAGTTCCTGCAAGCGGCTAATGGCGCTGGGCGCATCGTTGGTGTGCAGCGTCGAGAGGACCAAGTGCCCGGTCAGTGCGGCCTGGATAGCCATTTCTGCGGTTTCCTGGTCGCGAATCTCGCCGATCATGATGATGTCCGGGTCTTGGCGCAGCAGAGCGCGGATGCCGCTGGCGAAGGTCAGGTCGATGTTGTGCTGCACCTGCATCTGGTTAAAGGCCGGCTCGACCATCTCGATCGGATCTTCCACCGTGCACAGGTTGACCTCCCGGGTCGCCAGTTGCTTGAGCGTGGTGTAAAGAGTGCTGGTCTTGCCTGAGCCGGTAGGACCGGTGACGAGGATGATGCCGTTGGTCTGGCGCGTCATCGCGTGCCAGCGGTGCTGGTCCTCGGTGGATAAACCCAACTGGTCAAAATCCTTGAGCAGCACCTGAGGGTCGAAAATCCGCATCACCAGTTTCTCGCCGAAGGCTGTGGGCAAGGTCGACAGGCGCAACTCAACTTCTGCGCCCGTCGGGCTTTTGGTCTTGACCCGGCCATCCTGGGGCTTGCGCTTTTCTGCCACGTTCATCCGCCCCAGGCTTTTCAGGCGGCTGACCACCGCCATCGTCACCTGGGGTGGAAATTGATAGACGTCGTGCAGCAGCCCATCAATGCGAAAACGTACCCGGCCCTGCTCACTGCCAGGCTCGATATGAATATCGCTGGCCCGCTGTGCGAAGGCGTACTGCAACAGCCAGTCGACGATATTAACGATATGTGCGTCATTGGCGTCCGGCTCTTGGTCGCTGGCGCCAAGGTTCAGCAACTCGAAGTTACCCGGCACCGCGACCTTTTGATCGGCCCCGCTGACGGACTTCGCCAGCCGGTAAAACTCGCTGATACACCGCTGGATGTCCTGAGGGTTTGCAACCACTCGCTTGATCGAACGCTTGAGTACTTGCGCCAGTCCGGATTCCCAACTGCTGACGTGGGGCTGGGCGCTGGCGACGGTAACGGTATGCGCATCCACGGCCACGGCAAGAATGGCGTGGCGCTGGGCGAACGCGTGGGACATCAGTGGCACCACTGTTGCGACATCTATCTTCAACGGGTCGATACGCAGATAAGGTTGCCGGACACGCTGGGCAAGCCATTGGGTCAGGGTTTCCAGGGAAGGCCCATGGGCGGCGATACGCTCCAATGGGTGTTGAGCGTTGTCGGGGTGCGCCGCCGATAACCGCTGCGCGGCGTCGGGAGTGATCAAACCTTCCTCCACCAAGGCCGGCAGCAACGCATGCAGTTCCAATCGCTGATCAACAGACATGAAGGTGTTCCTGGGTAGCCTTGGACGAAATTTCAGGCTAGCCAGCTCCCGAGTTTCATCCTCCCAGTGTGTGTTGCAGGTCTTTACTGAGCGGCTGCAACCACCGCTATAGGCCCCACGGAATCAGCTGACCACATGTCCAGCGCGCACACGCTGATCAGGTTTCGAATCTTTTCACCGATGACTTGGGCCCGATGCCAGCTCAGGCCGTCGATCACGATATCGATGTTCAGCAGGTCGTCTTCCCGATTCACGGCGACGTGCCGAGGCGTCAGAAACTGCAACGCAAAATAGTTGAGTACTCGGCACAACACATCGGACTCCGCCTCGGCGACGATCTGGTAGTGCGCCTGACAATGGGCGCTGGTGACAGCCCACGCATCGGCGCGCGCAGCAGGTTGGATGGTTTCGACGGCGTGCATGCTGACTCTCCAGATTCGATGGAAGGAATTTTTACATTCGCCAGCGGAGATTTCTTATCTAAGATGGGCATGTTTTGCTAAAAATCGAATAGATCAATTCGAGCTAGAATCAATAATAGGTATTTCTATGCATAGCGAGTTAGACGCTTACGACCGTCGCATCCTGGCCCTGTTGCAGGAGGACGCTTCGCTTTCCAGTGCACAGATTGCCGAACAGGTGGGTTTGTCCCAGTCGCCATGCTGGCGACGAATCCAGCGGCTGAAGGAGGAAGGTGTGATCCGCGGGCAGGTGACGTTGTTGGATCGCAAGAAGATCGGCCTCAACACGCAGATTTTTGCCGAGGTCAAACTCAACGCCCACGGCCGATCCAACTTCACTGAGTTCACCGATGCGATTCGCGGCTTTCCGGAAGTGTTGGAGTGCTATGTGCTAATGGGGGCGGTGGATTTTCTGCTGCGCATCGTGACGTCGGACATCGAGGCGTACGAGCGGTTTTTCTTTGAGAAATTGTCGATGGTGCCGGGGATTCAGGAGGTGAATTCGATTGTGGCGTTGTCGGAAATCAAGTCCACCACTTCCCTGCCAGTCTAGCGCTGACAGCGGGGGCTTCATCGGGGGCAAGCCCCCCACAGTTGAAACGCGTCCAAATGTGGGAGGGGCTTGCCCCCCGATGGTGGTATTACAGACGCAGAAGAGTCTTCCAGGCACGGTTCTGATACACCGCAATCGCCTGATGCATACGCGCATCCAGCGATTCATCAGTGATCGGCTGGTTGGCCAATTGCGCCAACTTGTTCAGTTCGCCGTACAAACGGTCCAGCTCAGGAATATCCACCACGTTACGCGCATGGTGCAGCCAGGCCTGGATGCGTTCGATACGCGGCAGTTGCTCGGCCAGGTCTTCCGGTTGTTGCTGGTAGCGCGGCAGTTGCAGGGCGACGGCATCTTCGGCCAACAGGCGTGGCAGCCAGTTGGTGATTTGCGCAGCGCCCTGACGGTTGCCACGCACGTTGCGGTCGGCGGTCCAGGTGCGGGCGAGCAGCCATCGCGACAGGTTCAGTGAGAACAGGCCCCAACGCACGTCTTCCAACTCTTCGACGAATTGTTCCGGTGCGGCTTTGCGGATGTCTTCATCGTCGTCACCGGCTTGTACCAGTGGGCGCCAATCTTCCAGCAAGGCATCAAGTACGCTGCGCAGGTCGCTGGTGGATTGACGCGGTGCGGCCTGGCCGAGGCTGCCGATCAGGGCGCGCAATTCGCCGAGGTTGTCGACCCAGTCTTGCAGCAGGCGCCAGTGGCCATTGAAGCGATATTGTTCGGCCAGGCGTTGGCTGCTGCCCAACAGGTGCCACATGATCGCGGCAAAGGCGTCGTCCAACGGCATTTCGGCGTGAATCTGCGGCGCCGGCAGGCTCAGGGAGTAGCTGCTGGCGTCGTACAGGCGATAGCCGCGCTCGGCCTTGCTGATATCGCACGGCATCAGGGCAAGCGTCGCGGCCAGTTCAGCTGCCAGCTCCAGCAGGGCCGCTGGTTCGCCTTCGCGCAGTTCCAACTCCAGCTCGCAGATTTCTTCTTTCTGTTTGCCGACCACCACGTGGCCCAAGTCCAGGGCGGCTTCGATCACGACTTTGGCCTTACCGCGGCCCCAGGCGATTTCAGCGCGTTCACGTACGAAGTCGGTGGTGAAGATCGGCTTGAGGGTCTTCTTGTCCAGCTCGGCCAATTGCTCGGGCCAGCATTCGCCGTCGAGTTTCTTCACGTCGAGCTTGGCTTTGGGCAGGTCCCAGTTGTACTCATTGCGTTCCGACAAACCGGCGACGCTTTGGCCACGGGTCTTGAGGGTCTGGATAATGTCGTCACCGTCTTTGCGCAGGCGCAGGGCGACTTTTGCCTGGGCCAGGTCGCGCTCGGGGGTGTCAAAGTACTGGTTCATCAACTCACGGCGTTCCCAGCCACTTTTGTTGCGTTTTTTCAGTAACGGGTGCTCACGCAGCGCGGCGAGTGTTTCGCGGCTGACGCGTAGCTTGATTTCGGTTTCTTTCTGCATGGCCGGAAAATCCAGGATCGGGAGCGCAGCCGGGGAAAAGTGTGGCTGCCAAGGTCGTGCAGTGTACAGGACTGAGCCCGGCAACGTGCCGCAACGGTTTATTGTGTCGTGCAGATGGCTCTATAGTGGGACTCATCCGGGAAGTTGAGAGACCGCGCATGCCGTTACCGTCCATGAAAGAGCAGTTTGCCGCCTTGATTGCCGCGCCGTCGGTCAGTTGCACCCAAGCGTCTCTCGACCAGACCAACCGGCCCGTGATCGATTTGCTCGCCAGTTGGCTGGGTGATCTGGGTTTTGCCATCGACATCCAGCAAGTCAGCCCCGGCAAGTTCAACCTCTTGGCCACCTTCGGCAGCGGCCCCGGTGGACTGGTGCTGGCCGGTCATAGCGACACCGTCCCTTATGACGCCGCCCTGTGGAAAACCGACCCGCTCAAGCTGACGGAAGTCGACGGCCGCTGGGTAGGATTGGGTAGTTGCGACATGAAGGGCTTTTTCGCCCTGGCCATCGAAGCCGTGCTGCCGCTGCTGGACCAACCGTTCAAGCAACCGCTACTGATCCTCGCCACCTGCGACGAAGAAAGCTCCATGTCCGGCGCCCGCGCGCTGGCCGAAGCCGGGCGCCCTCTGGGCCGTGCGGCGGTGATCGGCGAGCCCACCGGGCTCAAGCCGATCCGCCTGCACAAGGGCGTGATGATGGAGCGCATCGACATCCTTGGGCGCAGCGGCCACTCGTCGGATCCAAGCCTGGGCCACAGCGCCCTCGAAGCCATGCACGATGCCATCGGCGAGTTGCGTGGTCTGCGCCTGGCCTGGCAGCGCGAGTACCGCAACCCGCAATTCAGCGTACCGCAGCCGACCATGAACTTCGGCTGTATCCACGGCGGCGACAACCCGAACCGCATCTGCGGTCAGTGCTCCCTGGAGTTCGACCTGCGGCCCTTGCCGGGCATGGACCCACAGGTGTTGCGTGCAGCCATCCGGCAGAAGCTCGAACCCTTGGCCGAGCGGCATCAGGTCAAGATCGACTATGCGCCGCTGTTCCCCGAGGTGCCGCCGTTCGAACAATCGGAAGACGCCGAACTGGTGCGGGTTGCGGAACGATTGACCGGTCATCGTGCCGAAGCAGTAGCGTTCGGCACCGAAGCGCCTTATCTTCAGCGCCTTGGTTGTGAAACCCTGGTGCTTGGCCCTGGCGACATCGCCTGCGCCCACCAACCGGGTGAGTACCTCGAAATGTCACGCTTGACGCCTACAGTGCGTCTATTGCGGGAACTGATCGACCATTACTGCCTGAAACCTGCATAAATTAACCCCAGCCTATTCGTACATAGAAGGAGAGCGAGCGTGTCGCCAAGCCTGTTCCGACGATAACCATCAGCCCGCTGTGCGTTTTCACGATTCATCCTTTTTTGGCTGCTTTTTATTACAGGCCCAGGTGTTATGCCCGAATACGTCAATTGGCTTCGTCACGCTTCGCCCTACATCAACGCCCACCGCGACTGCACTTTTGTAGTCATGCTGCCTGGCGACGGTGTGGACCATCCCAACTTCGGCAATATCGTCCACGACCTGGTGCTGCTGCACAGCCTGGGCGTGCGGTTGGTGCTGGTTCATGGCTCGCGCCCACAGATCGAAGCGCGCCTTGAAGCGCGCGGCCTGATCCCGGCTTATCACGAAGGTATGCGTATCACCGACGCGCCGACGCTGGAATGCGTTATCGACGCCGTCGGCCACCTGCGTATCGCTATCGAAGCGCGCTTGTCGATGGACATGGCCTCGTCGCCGATGCAAGGCTCGCGCCTGCGCGTGGCCAGCGGCAATCTTGTGACCGCGCGTCCGATCGGCGTGTTGGAAGGCGTGGACTATCACCACACCGGCGAAGTGCGTCGGGTCGACCGCAAAGGTATTAATCGCCTGCTGGACGAGCGCTCCATCGTGCTGCTGTCGCCATTGGGTTACTCGCCTACCGGTGAAATCTTCAACCTGGCCTGCGAAGACGTCGCCACCCGCGCCGCCATCGACCTGGGAGCCGACAAACTGTTGCTGTTCGGCGCCGACCTCGGCCTGATCGATGAAAATGGCCGGTTGGTGCGCGAACTGCGTCCGCAACAAGTACCGGCTCACCTGCAACGCCTGGGCAGTAGCAACTACCAGGCCGAACTGCTCGATGCCGCGGCCGAGGCTTGCCGGGGCGGGGTAGGGCGCAGCCATATCGTCAGCTACGCCGAAGATGGCGCGCTGCTCACCGAACTGTTTACACGCGATGGCGGCGGCACGCTGGTGGCCCAGGAGCAATTCGAACTGGTGCGCGAAGCGGCGATCGAAGACGTCGGTGGTTTGCTTGATCTGATCAGCCCGCTGGAAGAGCAGGGGATCCTGGTACGCCGTTCGCGGGAAGTGCTGGAGCGTGAAATCGAACAGTTCAGCGTGGTCGAGCGCGAAGGCATGATCATCGCCTGTGCGGCGCTTTATCAGATTGCCGATTCGGATGCGGGTGAGCTGGCGTGCCTGGCGGTGAACCCGGAGTATCGCCATGGCGGTCGTGGTGATGAGTTACTCGAGCGCATCGAAACACGCGCCCGTGCCCAAGGCTTGAAGACCTTGTTCGTCCTCACCACTCGCACCGCGCACTGGTTCCGTGAGCGTGGTTTTGTACCGAGTACTGTGGACCGACTGCCGTCGGCGCGGGCGTCGCTGTACAACTATCAGCGTAATTCGAAGATTTTCGAAAAGGCGCTGTAAACCCGATCTTCAAAGCGCTGGAGATCCAAATGTGGGAGTGCGCTTGTTCCCGATAGCGGTGTATCAGTCAGAGAGATGTCGACTGATACACCACCATCGGGAGCAAGCCCCCTCCCACGTTTTTTACCGAGTTTAGTCTTTGATGAATTTGTCGGTCACAAAGGCCGAATAGTCCGGTAGCACCGTCTCAACCTTCCCTTGCTCCTTCAAGAATTTCGCTGTTTCCCCAATCGCCTTCGCCGTGCCGCCTTTGAGCAGCGCATCGGTTTGCTGCGCTTGGGCATCCGGGAATGTGGTGCCGGCCAGCAGCTCGGGAATGTCCGCGGCATTAGCGCCTGTCAATTTAGCGATTTTCTGCACCGGCTCCGAGTCCACCGTCCAGCTGTCTTTATGGGCGGCATAATCGGCGAACGAGTCCAGGGTCACCTTGGCAAACTTGGCCACTGCCTCAGGATGTTTCTCCGCAAAATCCTTGCGCGCCACCCAGACTTCAAACGTCGGAGCGCCCCACTGGCCCACCTGGGCCGCGTCAGTCAGGGTTTTGCCGGTCTTGCGGATTTCTCCCAGCGCAGGCGACCACACGAAGGCTCCATCGATATCCCCACGTTTCCACGCAGCGGCAATTTCAGCCGGTTGCAGGTTGACCACTTTGACTTGCTTGGTGTCCAGACCCCAGTGCTTCAAGGCGCCGAGCAGGCTGTAATGAGACGTCGAGACAAAGGGCGTCGCGATCGTCTTGCCGATCAAGTCTTCGGGTTTATCGATGCCGCTGCCGTTGCGAACTACCAGGGCTTCAGAACTATTGATCTGCGCCGATACGATGAACGCGACGATGGGTAGATTGCGCGAGGCAGCAGCTGCCAGGGGGCTGGACCCGAGGTTGCCGATTTGCACATCGCCGGAGGCGATGGCTGTTACGACTTCCGGACCACTGTTGAAGCGGCGCCAGGCAATCTTCTCGCCAATGGCCTTTTCATAGGCGCCATCGGCCTGTGGGACCTTGCTGGGATCGATGCCGGTTTGGTAGCCGATGGTCAAATCGGCGGCTTGGACAGCAAAAGAAACTATTAGTGACACAAAAACTGTAACAAATTGACGGGAGGATATGCGTTTGGCCATGATGGCGTCGCCTTTTTGATCGTGGGTGACGTATGCAGCAGAGTCGTCACACTAATCGATCTAAAAAAGCGCTAATAAATACCCTTTAGGAATTAGCTTATGGAGAAGGTGGTCTATCCTGACCGGTCCTTTTCATGCAAAGGCTTATTCCCAGATCGTATGAAAAAGAATGAAATAATTCTTTTTGGGTGTATGAAAAACTCATTACCCTGCAGGGACCAAATCAACTGCGATTAGACGAAGGTAGTAGACACACAAGGTTACGATTGACTTGTCAGTCACTATCCGGTGGTAATCGCGCATCTGTGGATCGAGGGCGTCAGACCCGAGACCAAAGAAATACAAAAATTAGAAATGAGAGGAGCGGTACATGAAGAAGTCCACCTTGGCTTTGGCTGTAGCTTTGGGCGCAATCGCCCAGCAAGCAGGCGCTGCCGGTTTCATCGAAGACAGCAAGGCCACACTGGGTCTGCGTAACTTCTACATCAACACTGATAACCGTGACGACGCTACCAAAGCAGCCGGCGCGCAGAACAAGTCGGAAGAGTGGGGCCAGGCTTTCGACCTGCGCTTCATCTCCGGTTACACCCAAGGCACCGTAGGCTTTGGTCTTGACGCTATCGGCCTGCTGGGCGTGCGTCTGGATTCGGGCGGCGGCACCAACGGCGCCAGCGGTAAGACTGCCACCAACTACGGTTCTTACGGCGGCACGGTTTTCCCGAGCAAGTCCAATGGCGAAGCCGTTGATAACTACTCCAGCCTGGGCCTGACTGCCAAAGCCAAGATCTCCCAGACCGAATTGAAGCTGGGCACGCTGCAGCCAAAGCTGCCGGTTCTGGTGACCAACGATGGTCGTCTGCTGCCGCAAACCTTCCAGGGTGGCCAGATTACTACCAACGATATCAAGGACTTCACGCTGGTAGCGGGTCAGATCGAAAAGGCCAAGGGTCGTAACTCCAGCAACGTTGAAAACCTGTCTATCGCAGGTGCCAACGGTCGTACGGCCTCTGGTCGCGACAGCAACAAGTTCTATTACGCCGGTGGTGACTACAAAATTACCAAAGACCTGACTGCCCAGTACTACTACGGCAACCTGGATCAGTTCTACAAGCAACATTTCCTGGGCCTGCTGCACAACTGGGCCATCGGTCCTGGCGTGTTGAAAACCGACTTGCGCTACTTCAATAGCCGCTCTGACGGTAACAACAGCAACGACGCCAACTACTACACCAGCGGTGACTACGGTACTAACGCCGCCGGTAACAACATCACCAAGGGTAAAGTCGACAACAACCTGTACAGCGGCTTGTTTCTGTACACCGTTGAAGGTCACACCTTCGGTGGCGGTTACCAGGCAAGCAACGGCGACAGTGACTTCCCGTTCCTGAACCAGGGCGACGGTGCGTCGGCCTATCTGACCACTGACATGCAGATCGCCAAGTTCGCTCGCGCTGGCGAACGTACCTGGCAAGCTCGCTACTCTTATGACTTCGCCAAGGTTGGCGTACCTGGCCTGACCGCCGGTGTGGTTTACCTGCGTGGCGATAACATCGACACTGCCGGCAAGGTCGGCTCTACAACGCCGCAACCTACTGTGAACTCCAATGGTGCTAGCGAGTGGGAACGTGACATCACTGTTGCCTACGTCGTACCAGAAGGTCCGCTGAAGAACGTTGGCGTAGCCTGGAAAAACGCCATGTGGCGCAACGATATTGCCGGCCAGCGCGATCAGGACGAAAACCGCCTGATCGTCAGCTACTCGCTGCCACTGTTCTAGTAGCGTGAAGCTGTTGTAAGACTGTAAAAACCTTGCCCGGCGCAACGCCGGGCAAGGTGTCTTGCTTTTCAAGTCGGGCTCAACCCCCGCAAGCCCTTCCTGAACCCCTCTTTGTACAGCGTCTCAAGGCCTTCTCGAACCTTGGAAACGATGGTGCCCTTCACCGTTTCCGGCGTCCAATGAACACATTTTTAATATTCCTTTATCGTCTAGATAAATCGATATTTATTCTTTTTAAATAATCTCTAATCCATGCACAGTGGGCTCCATAAGCACTCACCAGGAGCCACACCATGAGCCTAAGACTGGGCGATATCGCCCCCGACTTCGAACAGGATTCCAGCGCCGGCAAGATTCGTTTCCACGAATGGTTGGGCGATAGCTGGGGTGTGTTGTTTTCCCATCCGGCGGACTTCACCCCGGTGTGCACCACCGAGCTTGGTTTTACCGCCAAGCTCAAGGATGAATTCGCCCAGCGCGGCGTCAAAGCCATCGCCCTGTCGGTCGACCCGGTGGATTCGCACCACAAGTGGATCGAAGACATCAACGAAACCCAGAACACTATCGTCAACTTCCCGATCCTCGCCGACGCCGACCGCAAGGTTTCGGACCTCTACGACCTGATCCACCCAAACGCCAATGACACCCTCACTGTGCGCTCTCTGTTCGTGATCGACCCGAACAAAAAGATACGCCTGACCATCACTTATCCGGCCAGTACGGGTCGCAACTTCCACGAAATCCTGCGGGTCATCGACTCGCTGCAACTGACCGACAACTACAAAGTCGCCACTCCTGCCAACTGGCAGGACGGTGATGAAGTGGTGATCGTGCCGTCGCTCAAGGATGAGGAAGAGATCAAGAAGCGCTTTCCGAAGGGTTATCGGGCGGTGAAGCCGTATCTGCGGCTTACTCCACAGCCCAATCGTTAGCACATAACTGTGTGGGAGAGGGCTTGCCCTCGATTTCGGTGGATCAGCCAATTCGTTGGTCACTGACACACCGTATTCGGGAGCAAGCCACCACATTTTGACTGCATTTCAAGTTGCAAACCGAATCACATAGCAGGGGTTTTCAGGCCGTTTTTACGGCCTTTTTTTTCGCCTGGCGGTTTACGAACTGCATATGCATTTAAAGAATAAACAAATGAAAAAATAAGATTTATAGATATATAAATCTGCTGATAAGGTCTGTCACATATTGGCGCCATCGCCGCACAGCGAACCGCCGGCACTTGCTCAAGGAATTCCTGCATGTTGGTCGTAACACTTGGAGGCAGTCCCAGCCAGCGTTCCCGCTCCGGGGTCTTGCTGGAAAAAACCCGTCAATGGTTGCAAGACAAAGGCGTTGAAGTGGTGAGTTATCAGGTACGGGACTTCCCGGCCGAAGATTTGCTGCACGCGCGCTTCGATAGCCCAAAGGTCATCGACTTGCTGCAACAGGTGGCTAATGCGGATGGCCTGGTAATCGCCACTCCGGTGTACAAGGCTTCGTTCTCGGGTGCGCTGAAAACCGTGCTCGACCTGCTGCCCGAACGCGCCCTGGCCCACAAGATCGTATTGCCGATGGCAACCGGCGGCAGCATCGCCCATATGTTGGCGGTGGACTACGCGCTCAAGCCAGTGTTGTCGGCGTTGAAAGCCCAGGAATTGCTCCACGGCATTTTTGCCGAAGATAGCCAGATTGCTTACGCCGAAGGCAGCGCCCAGGCGCAACTGGTGCCGGTGCTTGAACACCGTTTGCATGAGGCTTTGGAAACGCTCTACAGCGCCATGGCCCGCCGCCCTAAACCGCTGGACCCCCATGTGTTGAATGACCGCTTGTTGACTGCTCGCTGGAGCATCTGAGCCTCACCCTGTAAGAAACACTCACCTTACTCAGCCGCTAACGGCCAAGCAGGTGCAGCCAAAACCCTAATCGCATATTTGGAGAGAGCGCCATGCGCACTGTCATCTTGCGTCGTGGTCTGGTCGCACTGTTTGCTGCGGCTGTGTCCTTCGGCGCCATCGTTCAAGCTCAAGCCGCCGAGACACTGCGGATCGGCTATCAGAAATACGGCACGCTGGTGCTGCTCAAAGCCAAGGGCACCCTTGAAAAGCGTCTGGCCGCCCAGGGCGTGCAGGTGCAATGGACCGAGTTTCCCGGTGGTCCGCAACTGCTTGAAGGCCTGAACGTGGGCTGCATCGACTTCGGCGTGACCGGCGAAACCCCGCCGGTGTTCGCCCAGGCCGCCGGTGCCGATCTTCTCTACGTGGCCTACGAGCCGCCAGCGCCCACCAGTGAAGCGATCCTGGTACCGAAAGACTCGACGATCAAATCGGTGGCCGAGCTCAAGGGCAAGAAAATCGTGCTCAACAAAGGCTCCAACGTGCACTACCTGCTGGTACGTGCCCTGGAAGACGCCGGCCTCAAATACACCGATGTACAAACCGTGTTCCTGCCGCCCGCCGATGCCCGCGCCGCGTTCGAGCGTGGCAGCGTAGACGCCTGGGTGATCTGGGACCCGTACCAAGCTGCCGCCGAGAAACAATTGCAAGCCCGCACCCTGCGTGACGGCACCGGCATCGCCGACAACCATCAGTTCTACCTGGCGACCAAGCCCTACGCTGAGCAGCACCCTGAAGTCGTCAAGGCACTGATTGAAGAAGTGCGCGCCGTGGGCGAGTGGTCCAAGGCCAACCCCCAGGAAGTGACTGAACAAGTCGCGCCACTGCTCGGCCTGCCGGCGGATATCACCCTGACCTCGGTGAAACGCCAAGGCTACGGCGCGCTGTTCCTGACCCCGGAAGTGGTCGCCGCCCAGCAAAAGATCGCCGACAGCTTCTACCAACTCAAATTGATCCCCAAACCCTTGAGCATCAAGGACGTGATCTGGACGCCACCCGCCGCTGTGGCCAAAGCGCCGTAATTCGACTTCTTCAGGAGACAACTCCATGAGCCTCAATATTTTCTGGTTCCTGCCTACCCACGGCGACGGCCATTACCTTGGCACCGCCGAAGGCGCTCGCGCCGTTGATCACGGTTACCTGCAGCAAGTGGCCCAGGCCGCTGACCGCTTGGGATTCGGCGGGGTGCTGATCCCCACTGGTCGCTCCTGCGAAGACTCGTGGCTGGTGGCCGCCTCGCTGATCCCGGTGACCCAGCGTTTGAAATTCCTTGTCGCGTTGCGCCCCGGGATCATTTCCCCGACGGTGGCGGCGCGTCAGGCCGCGACCTTGGATCGACTGTCCGGCGGCCGTGCGTTATTCAACCTGGTAACCGGTGGTGATCCGGAAGAGCTGGCCGGTGATGGCTTGTTCCTCAGTCACGAAGAGCGCTATCAGGCTTCGGTGGAATTCACCCGCATCTGGCGCCGCGTGCTGGAAGGCGAAACCGTGGATTACGACGGC
Source organism: Pseudomonas sp. W22_MBD1_FP4 (assembly GCF_052113765.1). Classification (NCBI taxonomy): domain Bacteria; kingdom Pseudomonadati; phylum Pseudomonadota; class Gammaproteobacteria; order Pseudomonadales; family Pseudomonadaceae; genus Pseudomonas; species Pseudomonas sp. W22_MBD1_FP4. The sequence goes on from NZ_JBGQOI010000026.1 coordinate 55,874, forward strand.
GAGCACATCAGCGTCAAAGGCGCCAAGTTGCTCTACCCGCCGATCCAGCAACCGCGTCCGCCGCTGTACTTTGGCGGTTCCTCCGAAGCGGCCCAGGACCTGGCAGCCGAACAGGTGGAGATGGTGCTGACCTGGGGCGAGCCACCGGCCGCAGTCGCCGAGAAAATCGAACAGGTACGGGCCAAGGCCGCGAAACTCGGGCGCACCGTGCGCTTCGGCATACGCCTGCATGTGATCGTGCGCGAAACCAACGATGAGGCCTGGAAAGCCGCCGACAAACTGATCTCGCACTTGGACGACGACACCATCGCCCGTGCCCAGGCTTCCTTGGCGCGCTTCGATTCCGTCGGCCAGCAGCGCATGGCTGCCTTGCATGGCGGCAACCGCGACAACCTCGAAGTCAGCCCCAACCTGTGGGCCGGTGTCGGCCTGGTGCGTGGCGGTGCGGGCACCGCGCTGGTGGGCGATGGCCCAACCGTTGCGGCGCGGGTCAAGGAGTACGCTGCGCTGGGCATCGACACCTTTATCTGCTCCGGTTATCCGCACCTGGAAGAGTCGTATCGGGTAGCTGAACTGCTGTTTCCGCACTTGGACATCGAACGTCCCGAACTGCCGAAAAGCGCCGGTTATGTCAGCCCGTTCGGTGAAATGGTCGCCAACGACATCCTTCCCAAAGCTGCGTCACAGAGCTGAGGCGGCGTTATGAACTTTGAAAAATTGAGCCATCGCGTAGCGCCTTGGGTGCTGCCGATTCTATTACTGGCGGTGTGGCAGTTGTCGGTGTCGGCGGGCTGGTTGTCGACGCGCATTCTGCCGGCGCCCAGTGCGGTGATTGAAGCCGGTGTTCACCTGGTGGCCAGCGGCGAAATCTGGACGCACTTGGCCATCAGTGGCTGGCGCGCCGGCCTGGGCTTTGTGATCGGTGGCAGCATCGGCCTGGCGCTGGGCTTTATCACCGGTTTGTCGAAATGGGGCGAGCGCCTGCTGGACAGCTCGGTGCAGATGATCCGCAACGTGCCGCACCTGGCGCTGATTCCGCTGGTGATCCTGTGGTTCGGGATTGACGAGACCGCGAAGATTTTCCTGGTCGCCCTCGGCACGTTGTTCCCGATCTACCTGAACACCTATCACGGCATCCGCAACGTCGACCCGGCGCTGGTGGAAATGTCGCGCAGCTACGGTTTGTCCGGTTTCAGCCTGTTCTGGCAAGTGATCCTGCCGGGCGCGCTGCCCTCGATTTTGGTGGGCGTGCGCTTTGCTCTGGGCTTTATGTGGTTGACGCTGATCGTTGCGGAAACCATCTCCGCCAGCTCGGGCATCGGCTATCTGGCAATGAACGCCCGTGAATTCCTGCAAACCGACGTGGTGGTACTGGCCATCGTGATGTACGCGATCCTCGGCAAACTCGCCGATCTGGCCGCGCGCGGTCTGGAGCGGGTTTGGTTGCGCTGGCATCCGGCGTATCAAGTGAATAAAGGCGGTGCGGCATGACAGCTCAACAACCTCCGCGCCTGCTGAAGGGAATTCCTCTGGCGGTGCGCAAATTGCGCAAATCTTTCGGCGCACGTGAAGTGCTCAAAGAGATTGATCTGCACATTCCGGCGGGTCAGTTCGTGGCCGTGGTCGGCCGCAGCGGTTGCGGCAAAAGTACCTTGCTGCGCCTGCTGGCGGGTCTGGACAAAGCCAGCGGCGGCGAGTTGCTGGCCGGTTCTGCGCCGCTGAGCGAAGCGATTGAAGACACGCGGTTGATGTTCCAGGAAGCACGTTTGCTGCCGTGGAAAAAGATCATCGACAACGTGGGTCTGGGGCTCACCGGCAACTGGCGCCCTAAAGCGCTGGAGGCGTTGGAAGCGGTCGGCCTGGCCGAGCGTGCCAATGAATGGCCGGCGGCTCTGTCGGGTGGCCAGAAGCAACGTGTCGCCCTGGCGCGTGCGCTGATCCACCAACCGCGCCTGCTGCTGCTTGATGAACCGTTGGGGGCTCTGGATGCCCTGACTCGCATCGAGATGCAGCAACTGATCGAAAACCTTTGGCAGAAGCACGGCTTCACTGTGTTGCTGGTGACCCATGACGTCAGCGAAGCGGTGGCGATTGCCGACCGGGTGATCCTGATCGAAGACGGCGAGATCGGCCTCGATCTGATCGTTGATCTTCCACGTCCGCGTGCCCGTGGCTCACACCGCCTGGCCGCACTGGAAGCTGAAGTGCTCAACCGTGTGCTGTCGTTGCCCGGTACACCGCCGGAACCCGAACCTGTTTCACCGCTGCCTACGCAATTGCGTTGGGCTCAATAACTCACTTGTCCCGCGAAGGAAGAACACCATGACTATTAAAGCCATCAACGTGCGTAACCAGTTCAAAGGCACCATCAAGGAAATCGTAGTCGGCGACGTGCTGTCGGAAATCGACGTGCAGACCGCGTCCGGTATCGTCACTTCCGTGATCACTACTCGCTCGGTCAAAGAGCTGGAACTGGTGATCGGCAGCGAAGTGATTGCCTTCGTGAAGTCGACTGAGGTGTCGATCGCCAAGTTGTGATTCGCGTCGCTCTTGAGGCCGTCATCGGGGGCAAGCCCCCTCCCACATATTGATCTGTGAACACATTCAAAATGTGGGAGGGGGCTTGCCCCCGATGAGGCCGGCCCAGCCAACCCAGAATTCAGCGCTTAGGCAGATACGCCGGTAAATACAGCCCCACATACGCATCAAACACACGCATCCCTTCCTCGGCCATCCGCGGCGTAATCAGCCCATGCTGATGCACTGAGCGCGCGTAGACGCGATCACTCAGTTCCAACGCCAGCGCAAATACATCCACATCAGTCGGCAAGGTCGGCACTTCGAAGTGACGGCTGAACACCGCCAGCATCAAATCCCCTAATTCCAGATCATGCTGACGATCCGCCTGGGTTACTTCGGTCAGCCCGTGCTGGGCCAGGATCAATTGGCGCGCGGCGGCGTCGTTGCTGTAGATGGTGAGCATGCGCTGCTCGACCACGTAGGACAGGTCCCGCCAGTGCTTGAGTGAGTCATGGTCGATGGGGGCCTGGATGGCCGCGCGGAAGGCTGCGTGGACGTCAGCGGTTAATGCTTCCAGCAACGCGGGCACACTGGCGAAAAAGTGATACACCGACGACGGCGGAATCTGCGCGCGCTCGGCCACGCTGTAGATCGACAGGCCTGCCACGCCTTCGGCGGCCAGCAAGGTGCGGGCGGCGTCGAGAATCGCGTCGATCCGCGCCTGGCTGCGTGCGCGGGGTTTGCGAGGGGCGGCGGGGCGGGTGGTCATGGAAGTCTCCTACAAGGCAGCGGGCATTGTATGAGTAGGAGTCTGTGTTGTCTTCCAGGCGGCCATCGGGAGCAAGCCCCCTCCCACACTTTGATCTGTGAACATTCAAATGTGGGAGGGGGCTTGCCCCCGATGAGGCTGGTTCGGTCTTCTGGAAGAAACCCATAAAAAACGCCGCAGACCATAAGGTCTGCGGCGCTCTTTTTTCTGCAGCCGTCGTTTAGACGGTATGCAGGTACCAGTTGTACTCAAGGTCGGAGATGGAGTGTTCGAACTCTTCCAGCTCACTTTCCTTACAGGCGACGAAGATATCGATGTACTTAGGATCGATGTACTTGGCCATCACCTCGCTGTCGTCCAACTCGCGCAGGGCATCGCGCAGGTTGTTCGGCAGGCTCTGCTCGTTCTGCTCGTAGCTGTTGCCTTCCACGGGTGCGCCCGGTTCGATCTTGTTGGTCAGACCGTGGTGCACGCCTGCCAGGACCGAAGCCATCAACAGGTAAGGGTTGGCGTCGGCGCCGGCTACACGGTGTTCGATACGTACGGCGTCGGACGAGCCGGTCGGTACGCGAATCGCCACGGTGCGGTTATCCAGGCCCCAGCACGGCGAGTTCGGCACGTAGAACTGTGCGCCGAAACGACGGTAGGAGTTAACGTTAGGGCACAGGAACGCCATTTGGGCGGGTAGGGTCTCCAGCACACCGCCGATCGCGTGACGCAATGCGGCGTTCTGCTCGGGATCCTCGCTGGCAAAGATGTTCTTGCCGTCTTTGTCCAGAATCGAAATGTGTACGTGCAGCCCGTTGCCTGCCTGGCCTGGGTAAGGCTTGGCCATGAAGGTGGTGTCCATCTCATGGTCGTAGGCGATGTTCTTGATCAAACGCTTGAGCAGTACAGCGTAATCGCACGCTTTGATCGGGTCGGCGACGTGGTGCAGGTTCACTTCGAACTGCGCCGGGGCACTTTCCTTGACGATGGCGTCAGCCGGGATACCTTGCTCTTTGGCACCTTCCAGGATGTCCTGGAGGCAGTCGACGTATTCGTCGAGGTCGTCGATCAGGTAGACCTGTGTCGAGTGCGGGCGTTTGCCGGAGATCGGCGAGCGGGGCGGTTGCGGGCGGCCGTTCACGTTCTCCTGGTCGATCAGGTAGAACTCAAGCTCGAAGGCAGCGCAGATGGTCAGACCGAGGTCGTCAAATTTGCTTACAACTTGGCGGAGCACTTCGCGTGGATCGGCGAAGAAAGGTTCACCTTCAAGTTCGTGCATGGTCATCAGCAATTGCGCGGTAGGGCGCTTTTGCCAAGGTTCATTGCACAGGGTGTCGGGGATTGGATAACAGATTCGGTCAGCATCACCGATGTCCAGACCCAGGCCGGTGCTTTCCACCGTTGAGCCGTTGATATCCAGGGCAAATAAAGAGGCAGGCAGGTTAATGCCCTTCTCGTAAACCTTGTGGAGGCTGGTGCGTTCGATGCGCTTACCGCGCACCACACCATTCATATCCGCAATTAGAAGGTCTACGTACAGAACCTCAGGATGATCCTTAAGGAACGCGTTCGCTTCGTTAAGCTGAACGGCACGCGGGGGTACCGACATGATGCAACACCTTTGTTGTTAAAAATATCAATCATTGATCTTTTCTGGTTTCAGTCAACCCGAACGGCATGCCGAAGTCAAGCGAGGCCTTTTTTGCCCTAAAAAAGCGCCGTGAAGGCATTTTTGGGGCTTTTTGGGGCGGTTTTTTGCATTTGATTCGCTTGGGACTCGCAGGCTTGAGCGGGCCGTGTTGTATTTTTTACGGGGGTGTTGTGTAAAAAAATGAACAAGGCTAAGCTCGATTCAAACCCATAACAGCAATAATACCGGGGTGCTTCATGTTTCACCTGCCGCCGCTCGGCGTCTCTGCCTGCTCCAGCCAGGCGTTGTCCGCAGTTCGTTCGCCCCGCGTGAATGTCCCTGCACCGGCCAATATTCTTGACGGCCAGTCCGACCTCTTCTTTGCCACCTCAACTGCCTCTGACCGGCTCCCGTCCACGGAACCGATCATGATTCTGCACGACTTTGGCGTGAGGAATGCAACGCTGCAGCAAATGGCAGGTAAGCTCCTACCCTGAATGAACAAAACGGCGCGGATGCTGCGTCAACCAACGCCTGGCCTTTAATGGATGCCAGGAAACCCAGCCCAGAGGCATTTATGAGTAACAACCTCGACCAGCTCACCGATTGGTTGAAAGACCACAAGATCACAGAAGTCGAATGCATGATTGGCGACCTCACCGGCATCACCCGGGGCAAGATCTCGCCGACCAACAAGTTCATCGCCGAAAAAGGCATGCGCCTGCCCGAGAGCGTTCTGCTCCAGACCGTGACCGGCGACTATGTCGAAGACGACATCTATTACGAATTGCTCGACCCGGCCGATATCGACATGATCTGCCGTCCCGACCAGAACGCGGTATTCCTGGTGCCTTGGGCCATCGAGCCCACCGCCCAGGTGATCCACGATACCTACGACAAGCAAGGCAACCCGATCGAGCTGTCGCCGCGCAACGTGCTCAAGAAAGTCCTCAAGCTCTACGCCGACAAAGGCTGGCAGCCCATCGTGGCGCCGGAGATGGAGTTCTACCTGACCAAACGCTGCGAAGACCCTGACTTCCCGCTGCAACCGCCGATTGGCCGTTCCGGGCGCCCGGAGACCGGTCGTCAGTCCTTCTCTATAGAAGCCGCCAACGAATTCGACCCGCTGTTCGAAGACGTCTACGACTGGTGCGAACTGCAGGAGCTGGACCTCGACACGCTGATCCACGAAGACGGTACCGCGCAGATGGAAATCAATTTCCGTCACGGCGATGCGCTGTCCCTGGCTGACCAGATCCTAGTGTTCAAACGCACGATGCGTGAAGCAGCGCTCAAGCACAACGTGGCGGCCACCTTTATGGCCAAGCCGATGACCGGCGAGCCCGGCAGCGCGATGCACCTGCACCAGAGCATCATCGACATCGCGACTGGCAAGAACGTCTTCTCCAATGAAGACGGGAGCATGAGCCAGCTGTTCCTCAACCACATTGGCGGCCTGCAGAAATTCATCCCTGAATTGCTGCCGCTGTTTGCTCCCAACGTGAACTCGTTCCGTCGCTTCCTCCCCGACACCTCGGCGCCGGTCAACGTGGAATGGGGCGAAGAAAACCGCACCGTCGGCCTGCGCGTACCGGATGCCGGCCCGCAGAACCGCCGCGTAGAAAACCGCCTGCCGGGGGCCGACGCCAACCCTTACCTGGCGATTGCCGCCAGTTTGCTGTGCGGCTACATCGGCATGGTCGAAGGCCATAACCCGAGCGCACCGGTGGTAGGTCGTGGTTACGAACGACGCAACCTGCGTCTGCCGTTGACCATCGAAGACGCCCTGGAACGCATGGAAAACAGCAAGACCATCGAGAAATACCTGGGTCAGAAATTCATCACAGGCTACGTCGCGGTCAAGCGGGCCGAGCATGAAAACTTCAAGCGCGTGATCAGTTCGTGGGAGCGGGAATTCCTGCTCTTCGCCGTCTGATGCGCCGGGCGCACGGGGTAACCCGCGCGCCCTTAACTGAAAAGTCTAGGAGATTGGTATGTCCAGCAACAACCCGCAAACCCGTGAATGGCAAGCCTTGAGCAACGATCACCACCTGGCGCCGTTCAGCGACTTCAAGCAATTGAAAGAGAAAGGCCCACGGATTATCACCAAAGCCCACGGCGTTTACCTGTGGGACAGCGAAGGCAACAAGATCCTCGACGGCATGGCCGGCCTGTGGTGCGTGGCGATCGGTTATGGTCGCGATGAACTGGCTGACGCCGCCGCCAAGCAAATGAAAGAACTGCCGTACTACAACCTGTTCTTCCAGACCGCTCACCCGCCGGTGCTGGAGCTGGCCAAAGCCATTTCCGACATCGCACCCGCCGGCATGAACCACGTGTTCTTCACCGGTTCCGGCTCCGAAGGCAACGACACTATGTTGCGCATGGTCCGCCACTACTGGGCGATCAAAGGCCAGCCGAACAAGAAAACCATCATCAGCCGCAAGAACGGCTACCACGGCTCCACCGTGGCCGGCGCGAGCCTGGGTGGCATGACTTATATGCACGAACAGGGCGACTTGCCGATCCCGGGCATCACCCACATCGCCCAGCCGTACTGGTTCGGTGAAGGTGGCGACATGAGCCCCGAAGAGTTCGGGATCTGGGCCGCCAACCAGTTGGAAGAGAAGATCCTCGAGTTGGGCGTGGACACCGTCGGTGCCTTTATTGCCGAGCCGATCCAGGGTGCCGGTGGCGTGATCGTCCCGCCCGCCACTTACTGGCCGCGCATCAAGGAAATCCTCGCTAAATACGACATCTTGTTTGTGGCCGACGAAGTGATCTGCGGGTTTGGCCGTACCGGTGAGTGGTTCGGTAGCGATTTCTACGACCTCAAGCCAGACATGATGACCATCGCCAAGGGCCTGACCTCGGGTTACATCCCTATGGGCGGCCTGATCGTGCGCGACGGAGTGGTCGAGGTGCTGAACGAAGGCGGCGATTTCAACCACGGGTTTACCTACTCCGGTCACCCGGTGGCCGCAGCGGTGGCCCTGGAAAACATCCGCATCATGCGTGATGAAAAAATCATCGAGCAGGTCAACAGCGAAACGGCACCCTATTTGCAGCGTCGTCTGCGCGAGCTCAATGATCACCCGTTGGTGGGCGAAGTTCGCGGAGTGGGTCTGTTGGGCGCCATTGAGCTGGTGCAGGACAAGGCCACGCGCAAGCGTTATGAAGGCAAAGGCGTGGGCATGATTTGCCGCAACTTCTGCTTCAACAATGGCCTGATCATGCGCGCCGTGGGCGACACCATGATCATTTCCCCGCCACTGGTGATCAGCAAGGCTGAGATCGACGAGTTGGTGACCAAGGCGCGCAAGTGCCTGGATCTGACTTTGGCGGCATTGCAGGGCTAAGTGCTAGGCTCAGTGCGCAGAGCACTGGGCAGTTATAAATGTAGGGGCTTTGGTTGAAAGCCGGCCCCTGAACTTGCCAGACTGTCGCCCTGTTTTGTTGCCCTCTGGAAGGGCCGCAGAACATGAAAAAACGTGGCCCAAAAAAGAAAAATTGGAGCATCACCAAATGAAGGCATTAGGTTTGAAGAACGCTGGCAAGACCCTCCTCGCCTTGTCCCTGATGGGCGCAATGGCGGGCGCGGCCCAGGCAGACGATAAGGTGCTGCACGTCTACAACTGGTCCGACTACATTGCACCGGACACCATCGCCAACTTTGAAAAAGAGTCGGGCATTAAAGTGGTGTACGACGTTTTTGACAGCAACGAAACCCTGGAAGCCAAGTTGCTGGCAGGCAAGTCCGGTTACGACATCGTCGTGCCGTCGAACAACTTCCTCGCCAAGCAGATCAAGGCCGGTGTCTACCAGGAGCTGGACACGTCCAAGCTGTCCAACTACAGCAACCTGAACAAGTCCCTGCTTAAAGCCGTGTCGGTCAGCGACCCGGACAACAAGCACGCCTTCCCGTACATGTGGGGTTCGATCGGCATCGGCTACAACCCGGAGAAGGTCAAGGCTGCGCTGGGCGTGGACAAGATCGACTCGTGGGACATCCTGCTCAAGCCTGAGAACATCGCCAAGCTCAAAAGCTGCGGCGTGAGCTTCCTCGATTCGCCGACCGAAATGCTGCCAATCGCGCTGCATTACCTGGGCCTGCCGACCGACAGCCAGAAGAAAGAGGACCTCAAGCAAGCCGAAGCGCTCTTCTTGAAGATCCGTCCTTCGATCGGCTACTTCCACTCCTCCAAGTACATCTCGGACCTGGCCAACGGCAACATCTGCGTGGCCGTGGGTTACTCGGGTGATATCCAGCAGGCTAAATCCCGCGCGGCTGAAGCCGGTGGCAAAGTGAAAGTTGCCTACGACATTCCGAAAGAAGGCGCTGGTAGCTTCTTCGACATGGTCGCCATCCCTAAAGATGCCGAAAACGTCGACGCCGCTTACAAGTTCATGAACTACCTGCTCAAGCCGGAAGTCATGGCGTCGATCACCAACAGCGTGCGTTTCCCGAACGGTAACGAGAAGGCCACCGCACTGGTCGACAAAGACATCACCAGCGATCCGGGCATCTACCCGCCAGCCGATGTGCAAGCCAAGCTCTACGCCATTGCTGACTTGCCAGCCGCAACTCAGCGTGAAATGACGCGCAGCTGGACCAAGATCAAATCGGGCAAGTAAGCCTTAAAACCTGTGGGAGGGGGCTTGCCCCCGATTGCGTTGTATCAGAAACACATGCGCAAGCTGACACACCGCCATCGGGGGTAAACCACCTCCCGCACATTAAATGACAGAAAGTTTTGCCGGATCGGTTTATCGAGGGTAAGTTGCGCGCCGGTTTTGTTGCCGGGCAACAACTTCAGGCCCAACTATTTAAGAGGACCTCCACTTGCCAATTTCTTTATTTCGCAAAGCCATGCTGGTGGGCGCAGGTGTCACGCTGGCTGTCAGCGTGCAGGCCGCATCGACGGTGCATATTTATAACTGGTCGGACTATATCGGTACCGACACCCTGGCCAACTTCGAAAAGGCCACCGGCATCAAGCCCGTGTATGACGTGTTTGATTCCAACGAAACCCTGGAAGGCAAGTTGCTGGCCGGACGTACCGGCTACGACGTAGTCGTGCCGTCCAACCACTTCCTCGGCAAGCAGATCAAGGCCGGGGCGTTTCAGAAACTCGACAAATCGCTGCTGACGAATTACGCAAATCTTGACCCGGCCTTGCTCAAACGCCTGGAAAAGAACGACCCAGGCAACCAGTACGCCGTGCCGTACCTCTGGGGTACCAACGGCATCGGTTACAACGTCGACAAAGTGAAGGAAGTGTTGGGCGTCGACAAGATCGACTCCTGGGCTGTGCTGTTCGAGCCGGAAAACATGAAGAAGCTGGCCACCTGCGGTGTGTCGTTCATGGATTCGGCAGATGAAATGCTGCCGGCGGTGCTCAACTACATGGGCCTGGACCCTAACAGCACCAACCCTGAAGACTACAAAAAGGCCGAAGAAAAGCTGCTTAAAGTACGGCCCTACGTGACCTACTTCCATTCGTCCAAATACATCTCGGACCTGGCCAACGGCAACATCTGTGTGGCGGCCGGTTTCTCTGGCGATGTGTTCCAGGCCAAAGCCCGTGCGGCTGAGGCAGGCAAGGGCGTGAACATCGCCTACGCGATTCCAAAAGAAGGCGGCAACCTGTGGTTTGACGTGCTGGCGATCCCCAAGGACGCCACCAACGTTAAACAGGCCCACGCCTACATCAACTATTTGCTGCAACCTGAGGTAATCGCCCAGGTCAGTGATTACGTCGGTTACGCCAACCCTAACCCAGGGGCGGACAAACTGATGGAGCAATCGATACGCACCGACGAAGCGGTTTACCCACCGCAGGCGGTTCTCGATCGGACATTCGTCAACTTCGAGCTACCCCCGAAAGTGCAACGTTTAATGACCCGTAGCTGGACCAAGGTCAAGACGGGCAAGTAAGGCTCAAATTATCCAAGGGTCGTCCGTATTGGGCGCTCTGCACTCTTTTTTTCTGGGAGTTTCGTAAATGGCAGTTGCCTCCGGCGCCTACAAGAAAGCCCTCGAAGGGGACCAGACACCGAAGAAGGTGTTGGTCAAAATCGACCGGGTCACGAAGAAGTTCGACGAGACGATTGCCGTGGACGATGTGTCCCTGGAAATCAAGAAAGGCGAGATCTTCGCCTTGCTCGGCGGTTCGGGTTCGGGCAAATCCACGCTGCTGCGCATGCTCGCAGGTTTCGAGCGCCCGACCGAGGGTCGCATCTACCTCGACGGTGTGGACATCACCGACATGCCGCCGTACGAGCGGCCGATCAACATGATGTTCCAGTCCTACGCCCTGTTCCCGCACATGACTGTGGCGCAGAACATCGCCTTCGGCCTGCAACAGGACAAGATCCCCAAGGCCGAAGTCGACGCCCGCGTAGCCGAGATGCTCAAGCTGGTGCAGATGAGCCAGTACGCCAAGCGCAAGCCGCACCAGTTGTCCGGCGGCCAGCGTCAGCGTGTGGCCCTGGCCCGCTCCCTGGCCAAGCGCCCGAAACTGCTGCTGCTCGATGAGCCCATGGGCGCCCTCGACAAGAAACTGCGTTCGCAGATGCAACTGGAGTTGGTGGAGATCATCGAGCGCGTCGGCGTGACCTGCGTGATGGTGACCCACGACCAGGAAGAGGCCATGACCATGGCCGAGCGCATCGCAATCATGCACTTGGGCTGGATCGCACAGATCGGCAGCCCGATCGATATCTACGAAACCCCTACCAGCCGCCTGGTGTGCGAGTTCATCGGTAACGTCAATATTTTCGACACCCAAGTGGTGGACGACGCCGAAGGCCACGCCGTGCTCAAGTGCCCGGACTTGGACCGCGACATCTACGTGGGCTACGGCATCGCCACTTCGGTGGAAGACAAGTCGGTGACCTACGCCATCCGCCCGGAAAAACTGCTGGTCACCACCGAAATGCCGACCTGCGAGCACAACTGGTCCAGCGGCAAGGTGCACGACATCGCTTACCTGGGCGGTCACTCGGTGTTCTACGTGGAACTGCCGAGCGGCAAGCTGGTGCAGTCCTTCGTCGCCAACGCCGAGCGCCGTGGTCAGCGGCCGACCTGGGGTGATCAGGTTTACGTGTGGTGGGAAGACGACAGCGGCGTGGTACTTCGCTCATGAACACAAAAAAGCTCAAGCGGCGCTTGAACCGCCTCGTCCCGAGCGGCAAGCAGGTGGTCATCGGGATTCCGTTCCTGTGGCTGTTCCTGTTTTTTGCCCTGCCGTTTTTCATCGTCCTGAAAATCAGCTTTGCCGAAGCCGACGTGGCAATCCCGCCGTACACCGAGATCTACACCTACGTTGAACAAAAGCTGCAAGTGGTGCTGAACCTGGCCAACTACAGCTTGTTGGCAGGTGATGAGCTGTACATCGCTGCGTACCTGGGCTCGCTGAAGATGGCGTTCTTCAGCACGCTGCTGTGCCTGCTGATCGGCTATCCGATGGCGTATGCCATTGCCACTGCGCGCAAAGAGATGCAGACCGTGCTGGTGCTGCTGATCATGATGCCGACCTGGACCGCGATCCTGATCCGCGTGTATGCGTGGATGGGCATCCTCAGCAATAACGGCTTGCTCAATGGTTTCCTGATGTCCATGGGGCTGATCAACGAACCGCTGCAGATCCTCAACACCAACATCGCGGTGTACATCGGCGTGGTCTATTCGTACCTGCCGTTCATGATCCTGCCGCTGTACGCCAACTTGGTGAAGCACGATCAGAGCCTGCTGGAAGCCGCATCCGACTTGGGTTCGAGCACCTTCAACAGCTTCTGGAAAATCACCGTGCCGCTGTCCAAGAACGGCATCATCGCCGGCTGCATGCTGGTGTTTATCCCGGTGGTGGGCGAGTTCGTGATTCCGGAACTGCTGGGCGGCCCGGAAACCCTGATGATCGGTAAAGTGTTGTGGCAAGAGTTCTTCAACAACCGTGACTGGCCGGTGGCGTCTGCCCTGGCGGTAGTGATGCTGGCGATCCTGATCGTGCCCATCATTCTGTTTAACCGCAGCCAAGCCAAAGAGATGGAGGGCAAGATATGAAGCGCGTCAGTTTCTCAAGCTTCATGCTGGTGGCGGGGTTGTTGTTCATCTACCTGCCGATGTTGATCCTGGTGATCTACTCGTTCAACGAATCCAAGCTGGTAACGGTGTGGGGCGGTTGGTCGATCAAGTGGTACGTGGGCCTGCTGGACAACACCCAGTTGATGGGCTCGGTGGCACGTTCCCTGGAAATCGCCTGCTACACGGCGGTGGCCGCTGTTGCGCTGGGTACGTTGGCGGCGTTTGTGCTGACGCGCATCAGCCAGTTCAAGGGCCGCACGTTGTTCGGCGGCCTGGTGACCGCGCCGTTGGTGATGCCGGAAGTGATCACCGGTCTGTCGCTGTTGCTGCTGTTCGTGGCTATGGCGCAGATGATCGGTTGGCCCCAGGAACGTGGCATCGTCACCATCTGGATCGCCCACACCACGTTCTGTGCGGCGTATGTGGCGGTGGTGGTGTCGGCGCGTTTGCGTGAGCTGGACCTGTCGATTGAAGAGGCGGCCATGGACCTCGGCGCGCGGCCTTGGAAGGTGTTCTTCCTGATCACCATCCCGATGATCGCGCCATCGTTGGCGGCAGGCGGCATGATGTCGTTTGCGCTGTCCCTGGATGACCTGGTACTTGCCAGCTTCGTCTCGGGCCCGGGTTCGACGACGTTGCCGATGGAGGTGTTCTCGGCGGTGCGTCTTGGGGTTAAACCTGAGATCAACGCCGTAGCCAGCCTGATTCTGTTGGCGGTGTCGTTGGTGACCTTCCTGGTGTGGTTCTTCAGCCGTCGTGCCGAAGAGAATCGCAAGAAAGCCATTCAGCAAGCCATCGAAGAAGCCGCGGCGGATGGCTGGAAACAGCCGGACGTGCGTCGGGCGCAGGCGCCGGTCTAAAGGTGGGAGGGGGCTTGCTCCCGATGGCGGTGGGTCAGTCAATAGATGCAGTGACTGACACTCAGCAATCGGGGGCAAGCCCCCTCCCACATTTGATCGCATTTCAACTCCGCTACGCCAACCACGGCGACTTGCGAATCACCTCGACAAAATTCATCGGCTTGAACCCCGGCTCCTGATCCACCAGCACATCCGTCTTTACGTTGCCAAACGTGGTCTGCGGGCGATGGCGCAAGCCGTCGGCGAACGCACAGATGATGCACTCCTTGAACCCTTCACCCCGTGGATGCGCATGCACCACTGCTTCGCGCTGCACACTGCTAAACGCGGCGTAGTCCATGCCCAGCACGTCCATCTCCACCCCGGCAGTCACCAGCGCGACGGTGGGGCGCAGATGCTGCGGCACACCTGGCGTAGTGTGCAGGGCGATGGACAGCCACACCTGTTCGATATCGTCATCGCTGAGCCCGTAAGGTTTGAGGAAGGCCGCCGCCGCGTTGGCGCCGTCCACTTCGAAACGCTCGTTATCGCTGCGATACCCTTCCACCAGGCCCAAGTCATGGAACATCGCGCCCACGTAGAGCAACTCCGGGTTATAGGCCAACTGCTTGCGCTCACCGCTCAATGCGCCGAATAGAAATACCCGCCGCGAGTGGTGGTAGAGCAGATCGGATTCGATGTCACGGATGTACTCGGTGGTGGCCTTGGCCAGGGCGCTGTCGGGGATCTTGATACCGGCGATGGTGGTGGTCATGGTTGCTCTCCTCTGGAAAGCAATCAGTTTGGTCGCTCGTCTGTGCAGCGGCCATCGCGGTGAGGGCGCGATCCCGGCCAATGTGCCGACACATCGTGCCAAGCAGAAATCGACTAGGGTGTAGCGGGCGATATCACTCTTGAAGCCTGCGAAAATCCCAATGTGGGAGGGGGCTTGCTCCCGATTACTGAGTACCAGGCACTGCATCTGCTGGCTGATACAGCGCCATCGGGAGCAAGCCCCCTCCCACAGGGTTTGCATTTTATTCCGCTAGAAAAAGGTGTCTGTGAGCATGCACAAGACCGTCGCCATCCTGATCTTCCCCGGCGTCCAGTCACTGGATGTGACCGGCCCCATGGATGTGTTCTGCGAAGCCAACCGCTTTCTGCCGCCCCAGGATCACTACCAGATAGAGGTCATCGGGCTAGGCCACGGCACCATGGCCGCCTCCAATGGTTTGGCATTGCAGGCCCACAGGCATTACAGCGAAGCCCTGCAGGCCTATGACCTGCTGCTGGTCGCCGGTGGCCCGCAGTTGCCGTTCGAAGATTTCGGCGTGTCGTTCGATAATTGGCTGCGTGGCGCCACCGCTCGGGCGCGACGTTTTGGCTCGATCTGCAACGGCGCCTTCATGCTGGCGCGCGCTGGATTGCTGGACGGAAAAACCGTCACCACCCATTGGAACGACGCCGCTGACCTGGCGCGCCTGTGCCCCTCGGCCCAGGTCGAAGCCGACCGCCTGTACGTCCAGCACGGCAACCTCTACACCTCGGCCGGGGTCACGGCGGGCATCGATTTGTCGTTGTACCTGCTGGCCCAGGACCACGGTCCGGAAGTGGCTTTGAGCGTGGCCAAGCGCCTGGTGGTGTTCACCCAGCGTTCGGGCGGGCAGTCGCAGTTCAGCCCGTTTCTTACACCCCACGCCGAAACCACATCGGCGGTAGCGCTGGTGCAGCTGTATGTATTGGCGAATTTGACCGGGGATCTGACCATCGCCGACCTGGCCAAGGCTGCCAATATGAGCGCGCGCAATTTTTCTCGGGTGTTTGCCCGTGAGGCGCAGGTTACGCCTGCGGAATTTGTTGAGCGGGCCCGGCTGGATGCGGCGCGGGTGATGCTTGAAAGTACTCACGCGCCATTGAAAACCGTGGCGTACCAATGCGGTTTTCGTGATGCCCAGCACATGCGCAGTGTGTTCAATCGCCGCCTGGGGGTGACGCCGCAGCAGTTTCGGCTCAACTTTGCGCCCCCAGCAACGGCGTAGACCAACGGTAGGCGTTGGCTTGCATAGGGCTACCGCGCCGGTAGTAGCTTCAAGGTGCCGCGCGTATTCGCCGTGACTTCCTCATCACTGAAATGCGCTTGCTCGTAACCGCCTTCGATATAGGTCTCTGCCTGGTCGCCATAGTGCTTGTCAAACGGCACACCGCTTTGACCGACCGGGTTGATCGTCAGCGCGTGGGCCACATCGGCGAAGTCGATCAGACGGCGGGTCGAAGGGCCGTAGGTCACCGGCCAGGGCGCTGGGCCGATGGCGGCCGACTGATTGTTCGGCACTTCGTGAGTGCCGGGCGCCGGGAAGGGGCCGACGTTGAGAATCAGGTCCAGCGGCTTTTGCGAACCCAGCGGATGGCCGTGGGTCAAGGTATGGGCCTTGCCCCACTGCCACTGGGTCGGGTCATCGCCGAAGGTGGCTTTCAGGTGCGTGAGGCTGTTGTCCCAGGCGAGTTTGACGGTGTCGGCGCGCTTGCCGTCCCACCAGGGTGAGTCCGGGTCGGCAGCCAGGCGGGGCAGGGCGGCGTCGATTACGCGGGTGGTGAGCAGGGTCTTGAACATGGCGTCACCCAGTTTCGGGTGGAAGGCTGCATCGGCGAGGTTGAACAGGAACTGGTTGAACAGCGTGGCGCTGATGGAATCGAGTGGGTAGTCACCCTTCCAGCTTGCAAGCTGTTCCACCTGTTTCAACTGTGCCGGGTCTTTGACCACCTCACGCAGAACCGGCAACAACGGCGCCAGCAGGCGCGGGCCGAAGGCGGTAGTGGTACCCAGTTGCAGGGCTTGGCTGTTGTTCACATCCCACTTCACGCTTTTGTCGCTTAACTGTGCGTTCAATTGCTGGCCACGGTCGGCCAGATTGTAATAGCCGGGGATTTCCAGGCCGGTGGGTGATGCCGGTTGGGCATTGGCCGACACCACATAGCCACGCGCGGGGTTTTCTTCCTGGGGGTTGGCGCTGAAGGGGTAGAAGCCCAATTTGTCGGCCTGGGCGGTGCTGCCGTCGAGGATAAACCCAGGGTTGACGCCGGCCGGACGAATCGGCAACTGCGCCGCCGCCCACCAGCCGATATCGCCCTTGGCGTTGGCCCACACGATATTCAGCCCCGGCGCCGACACTTTGGCCGCCGCCGCGCGGGCCTTGGTCAGGGTGTCGGCGCGGTTGAGCTGATAAAAGCCGTCGAGAATCGGGTTCTGGGTGTCGAGGAAGGCCCACCACATGGCGATGGGCGTCTTGCCGGCGCTCTCGCCGAGTACGTCATTGATAATCGGCCCGTGGGGCGACTGGCGCAGGGTGAAGGTGACTGGCGTCTGGCCCTTCACCGCGATCTGTTGTTCGCTGCTGGTCATGTCGACCCATTGGCCCTGGTACCAGACCTGGTTGGGGTTGTCCGGGTTGAGCTTCTCGGCGATCAGGTCGACGTCGTCGTTCTGGAACATCGTCAGGCTCCAGCCGAAATCCAGGTTGTGCCCCAGGAAGGCCACTGGCACCAGCGCGTTGTGATAGCCATACAGCTCAAAGCCCGGCGCCGACAGGTGCGCCTCGTACCACACCGACGGCACCGAGAAACGGATATGCGGGTCACCCGCCAGTAGCGGCTTGCCGCTCTTGGTGCGGCTGCCGCTGATGGCCCAAGCGTTGCTGCCTTCAAACTGCGGCAGGCCGTTGTCGGCCAAGGCCTGTTCGCTCAGGGACGCGATGGCACCGAGGGTTTGCCAATCGCCGGCAGCCAGGTTGAGTGCGCCTTTGGGTTGCCAGTCGAGGTCGAACACTTTCAGGTAGTCACCGCCCAATTGGTCGCGAACGTAGGTCAACAAGGGCTCGGTGCGAAACGCGGCGGCAAAGCTGTAGGCCATGTATCCGGCGACGCTGATGGTGTCTTCGGCGGTGAACCGGCGCTTGGGGATGCCCAGCACGTCAAACTCCATGGGGCTGGCGTGGGTGTCCTGATACTGATTGATTCCATCCAGATAGGCTTGCAGGGCCTTCCAGGACGCAGACTCGTGATCCATCTGCTCCACGTAGCTCAAGGCCCGCTCACGGATGTGCAGGCTGCGAAACAGTTTGTCGGTCTCCAGCAGCTTGGGGCCGAGTACTTCGGCCAACTCTCCACGGGACAGGCGCCGCATGATCTCCATCTGGAACAACCGGTCCTGGGCGTGCACATAGCCCAGGGCGCGATACAGGTCTGTCTCGTTGTCGGCGCGAATATGCGGCACGCCACGGTCGTCGTAGCGCACCGTGACCGAGCCTTGCAGGTTGGCCAGCGTGACCGAGCCCTGGCGAGTGGGCTGCTTGCTGTACACGTACCAGCCGCCGCCGAGGGCGATCAGCACCAGCAGAACCGCGAGAACCCGCAAGACGCGCTTCATGAACTTTCCTTACCGGGAGTGGAGTGACTAACGATCTTCAGGCCACGAACAATAGCAGCCCACTGCCAAGGTGTGAGTGGCATTCACTTCGCGCCCCGCTTGGAGTGCCTTCAGGATCGGCTCGATAAAACTGTTGCTGGCGTTGCACGTCAGGCCTTCGCTGTACGGCCCGAAATACGCGAGCTTGCCCGTGCGATCCCAGATGCCCACGGCCGGGCTGGCCGGTACTTGGTCGGCGCCGGGCAGGGCGGTGAGGATCTTCATGCTGCGCAGGTTGTCTGGCAAACGGCCGTGGCTGTCGGGTTTTTGCAGGGCGTAGAACTCGACGCCTTGTGGCGCGTATTGCTCGATCAACTCGCCCAAGTGTTGCTGGTTACCGACGTTGCACGGGCAGGCTGGGTCCCAGAAGTGCACCAGGCGGATTGGGCCAGGCCCGCTCAGCTCGGCGGGCAGGCGCAGTGCATCGCCGGAAAACACCGCTGTGTGTTCGCTGAAGGCGCGCAGGTAGCGGCCCTGGAACCAGTCATACGCGGCCCACAGCGCGACAGCGCAGATGATCAGGATCAGGCTGGCGAACAGGGTGGTACGGTAGGGTTGTCGCATCCGGATCTATCCTCGAAGGTCGCGTAGCTTGCCATGCTTGTCCTGACAGATGAATATCGCAGCTCGATATTCATCTGCCCTGTGCGTTAAGTCTGGAACCCCTTATGCCCGTTACCTTTGACCCCGATCATCTGCGCGACAGCTTGCGACCCCTGGTGGATGCGCAACCGCTCAGCGCCGAAGCGCGGGTGTACCAGCGCTTTTATGGATTGGACCTGGCCGCGCGCAAAGTGCCGGCTGTGAGCCGCCTGGGGCGCTTTGAGGTGCGCGGGTTCGAGGTGGTGGGGCAGGTGTGGTCGCCCCCACAACCGGTGGCGACGATGTTTATGTTCCACGGCTTCTACGACCACATGGGCCTGTACCGCCACGTGGTGGACTGGGCGCTGGACCAGGGTTTTGTGGTGGTCGCTTGCGACCTGCCGGGCCACGGCCTGTCCAGCGGCGCGCGGGCCAGCATCGATGATTTTGCGGTGTACCAGGAGGTGGTGCAGGCGCTGTTCGCCCAAGCCCAGGCGCTGAAATTGCCGCAGCCCTGGCATCTGTTTGGGCAGAGCACGGGCGGCGCGGTGGTGGTGGACCATTTGCTCAACCAGGGGGCCGACAGCCCGGCCCAAGGCAAGACCTTCCTGCTGTCACCGTTAGTGCGGCCACGTGCGTGGGGGTGGTCGCAGGTCAGTTATTACCTGCTGCGTCCGTTCGTCAAAGGTATCGCCCGGCGTTTCAGCGAGAACACTAACGACCCGGCCTTCAAGCCGTTCCTGGAGGCCGATCCGCTTCAGCCGCGCCAACTGCCCACCGCCTGGGTGGGGGCGTTGGCGCGCTGGATCAAGCGCATCGAAGCCGCACCGCGCAGCCCCCGGAGGCCGGTGATTGTGCAGGGTGAGGAAGACATGACGGTGGACTGGCAGCACAACTTGCAGGTGCTTCGGGGTAAGTTCGACCAGCCTGAGGTGCTGATGCTGAAGCGGGGAAGGCATCACCTGGCGAATGAGATTCCCGAGATTCGTGAAGAGTACTTCCGGTATTTGACAGACCATTTGAAATAACACAATCCAAATGTGGGAGGGGGCTTACTCCCGATAGCGGTGCATCAGTCAGCTTATCTGTAGCTGACCCACTGCCATCGGGGGCAAGCCCCCTCCCATATTTTCTACTGCGTCAGGCTTGAAGTGCTTTGGCCGACCGCCAGCCCCGCGCGAATCGCTGCCAGCGCCGCCTGGTAATACGCCTTACCTTCCGGCGACTCTGCAAACGTGGCGAACTCTTCCAGCTCCGGGTCGGACAAATCCCGATAGACGTACAGCAGGGTGTTGTTCAGATCCTTATCGATCTGCTGCATCAGCCGTTCACGTTGACCATTCAACATGCCCTGCGCCTGACCACCGCCCAGCAAACCGGGAATCATTTGGCTCAAACTGTCGGCCGCCACGCCGGCAATCGCCAGGCTGACTTCCGCACCGGCCTCGCGGGCGGGCAGGGCCTGGGCCAGGTGGCCGATGATCAGGCTGCGGGTGGCGTCGGCTTCGATTTTCGGCAGGCCTTGGGCGTTTTTGGCCAGCTGGTCGCGGCGGGTGGCCAGCAGCTCTGCGGCGACAATCTTGCGGCCCAGCGGTGATTGGAAGAACGCCAGGGCAGGCTTCGGATCCGCCAGGTTCTTGCGCAATTGCGCCTCGGCGCGCTGGTCCATAGCCTGGGCGGCAAAGCGCTTATTGCTGTTGTCCACCAGCGCCTGGTACACCGCCGGCGGCAGGCTATTGCGATAGCGCTGCTGGGCGGCACTGAGGGCGTCATTGAAATGCGCACGTTGTTCGGCCCAGCCGGCGACCTTGTACAACTGGTCATGGCCGTCTGCCCAAGCGGGCAAAACGCAGAACATCAGCAAGGAAAAAAACAAACGACGCATATGGACTCCTGTCAGTCGGCCACTATTGTCCGTGTCGGGCGTAGGATTTGTCGAGAAGTCCTATCAGTCACCTGACTAAAGTGTATTGAGACGCTCGACGGCGCTGTCGGATTT
This sequence comes from Pseudomonas sp. W22_MBD1_FP4, assembly GCF_052113765.1. Lineage (NCBI taxonomy): Bacteria > Pseudomonadati > Pseudomonadota > Gammaproteobacteria > Pseudomonadales > Pseudomonadaceae > Pseudomonas > Pseudomonas sp. W22_MBD1_FP4. The sequence goes on from NZ_JBGQOI010000026.1 coordinate 76,749, forward strand.
GAAGGCGTATGGATACTATGCGCGCCATGCAAATACCCCTTGATCACCCCCTGCTGCAACGCATTGTCGACGACCTGGCCGAGAAAGGTTGGTCGCAGCAGAACGGCTTCCTGCCCCAGGCTCTGACCCTGGAACTGGCGGCTGAGTGCCGTAAACGTGCGGCCGAGGGTGAATTGGCACCGGCGGCGGTGGGGCGCGGACCATCCCAGGAGATCCGCGAGGGCATTCGCGGCGACCATATCCAGTGGCTGGAGGAGGGCGACGCCGCCGTCTGCGACAGCTACATGGCGTTGATGGACAGCCTGCGCCTGGCGATGAATCGAGGGCTGTTTCTCGGTCTGGAAGACTTCGAAAGCCACTTCGCGATGTACCCACCAGGGGCGTTTTACCTCAAGCACCTGGACCGTTTCCGCGACGATGACCGGCGCATGGTTTCGGCGGTGATCTACCTGAATGACGCCTGGCTGCCCGAGCATGGTGGCCAGTTGCGCATGTACCTCAAGGACGGTGTCGAACACGATGTGGTGCCTACCGGCGGTTGCCTGGTGGTGTTCCTGTCGGGCGAAGTGCCCCACGAAGTTATGCCCGCCACGCGCGAACGCCTGTCCCTGACCGGCTGGTTTCGGCGGCGGGGCAACGAGCCGTTTTAATCATGCAAAAGATTCTGATCAGCCGCTGCCTGCTCGGGCACAAGGTGCGTTATGACGGCGGAGCCAGCGGGCCGTTCGATCAACTGGCTGCGTGGCAGGCCGAAGGCCGTGTGGTTGCGATCTGCCCGGAAGTGTCGGGCGGTTTGCCGACGCCCAGGCCCTCTGCCGAGATTCCCGGCGGGCAAGGCATCGATGTCTGGGAAGGTCGCGCCAAAGTGCTGACTGCCGAGGGCGAAGACTTCAGCGCTGCCTTCCTAGACGGCGCCCGCCAAGCGTTGGCGCTGGTGCAGCGCCACAACATCCGCGTCGCCATCTTAAAGGCCAATAGCCCATCCTGCGGCAATCTGCTGACCTATGACGGCACCTTCACTGGCGTAAAGGTGAGCGGCGAGGGCGTCACGGCGGCGCTGCTCAAACGCCATGGTGTGCAGGTGTTCAGTGAGCTGGAGTTGCCGGAGGCGGCACAGGCGTTGGCGCTTCTGTAGAGGCATCCCCCTCTAACCACTTCTGCGACAGCGCTTTCAACCGGCCATCGTCCTTCACCCGCTTCAACGCCCCGTCCAGGCTGGTCTTGAACGCCGGGTTGCCTTTCTGGAACGGGATTGCCAGCTCGGGTTTCTCGCTATAAGCCTCGCTGAAATCGAACTGATCCTTAAGCTCGGCAGTCAGAGCGATATGGTTGATGGCCACGTCGTATTTGCCGGTGGCAACCCCTGGCAGCAGGTCGGCGCCATCAGTGGTGATAAACGAGGGGCGCACGTCCATTTCTTTAGCCAGCAGTTCTCCGAGTTCGACTTCAAAACCGGTGAGTTTTTCGCCTTCCTTGAAGTTATAGGGCGGGGTGTTGGCTTCAAGGGCGATGCGCAGTTCGCCGCGATCATTGACGTCGTCGATCAGTTCGGCATGAGCCAAGGGGCTCAGAAGGGGAAGCAAAAGTAACAGGCCAGGCGAAAAGCGCATGGTCACTCCTAAAGAATTCGAATGTGCGAGACGCCGTTCAGCATCGCTTTGCTATGGTGGTGAGTGACTTGGACAGCAATTTATCGCGAAGTTGTCATAACCCTACAGATTTCACAGAAAAACTGGAGAAGCGAATGAAAGCCCTTTTGTCCCGTGCAACGATTGCCAGCCTGTTGCTGGGTGCCTCGGTGTTGGCAAATGCCGCTGATGTGCCTCGTACCCCAGCACCCAAGGGCGCGGAGGTGTTTATCGTCTCGCCCAAAGATGGCGCCACCGTCGACAAAACCTTCACTGTCAAATTCGGCGTCAAGGGCCTGGACCTGGAGCCGATCGACAAGCAAGTGCCTAACGCCGGCCACCACCACTTGCTGGTAGACCAGGACGTGCAGTCGCTTAAAGCCGACGAAGCCATTCCGGCCACTGCAACTTCGATTCACTTCGGCAAGGCGCAAACCGAAACCGAACTGACCCTGACTCCAGGCAAGCACACCCTGCAGCTGGTAGCTGGCGACAACGTGCATCGCCAGTTCGAACCCACTGTAGCGTCGAAAGTGATCACGGTTAACGTCAAGTAAGATGTGTTCAGACAAAAAAATGGGAGGCCCCTGCGGGTCTCCCATTTTTTTGTGCAGCGTTTAAAGCGTTAGAACAACACGCGGCTACGGATAGTGCCGTTGATGTGCTGCAGCTTCTCTTGCGCCAGGTCCGAGTACTCGGCGTCGACGTCGATCACCACGTAGCCAACCTTCTCGTTGGTCTGCAGGAACTGACCGGAGATGTTGATGCCGTTTTCCGCGAAGACCTTGTTGATCTCCATCATCACGCCAGGGATGTTCTGGTGGATGTGCAGCAGACGGTGTTTGCCAGGGTGAGCCGGCAGGGCCACTTCCGGGAAGTTCACAGACGATACCGACGTACCGTTGTCGCTGTACTTGACCAGCTTTTCCGAGACTTCCAGGCCGATGTTGGCCTGCGCTTCAGCGGTGGAGCCGCCGATGTGCGGAGTCAGGATCACGTTGTCCAGGCCACGCAGTGGGCTTTCGAAGATATCGTCGTTGGAGCGAGGCTCCACCGGGAACACGTCGATGGCGGCGCCGATCAGGTGCTTGTCCTTGATCGCGTCGGCCAGGGCGTCCAGCTCGACCACAGTGCCGCGCGCGGCGTTGATCAGGATGCCGCCTTTCTTGATGGCGCGGATTTCCTTCTCGCCGATCATCCACTGGGTCTCAGCGGTTTCCGGAACGTGCAGGGTCACGATATCGGACATGCCCAGCAGCTCGGTCAGGCTCGACACCTGGGTAGCGTTGCCCAATGGCAGCTTGGTCAGGGTGTCGTAGAAGAACACCTGCATGCCCAGGCCTTCAGCCAGTACCGACAGCTGAGTGCCGATCGAGCCATAACCGACGATGCCCAGCTTCTTGCCGCGGATTTCGAAGGAGTTGGCCGCGCTTTTGATCCAGCCGCCACGGTGGCAGGAAGCGTTCTTCTCCGGGATGCCGCGCAGCAGCAGGATGGCCTCGGCCAGCACCAGTTCCGCAACGGAACGGGTGTTGGAGTACGGTGCGTTGAACACCGCGATGCCGCGTTCGCGCGCAGCGTTGAGGTCGACCTGGTTGGTGCCGATGCAGAAACAGCCGACAGCCACGAGTTTCTTGGCGTGATCGAAGATTTCTTCGGTCAGCTGAGTGCGGGAGCGAATGCCGATGAAGTGCGCGTCGGCGATCTTTTCCTTGAGCTGGGCTTCCGGCAGAGAACTGGTGATGTACTCAATGCTGGTGTACCCGGCGGCTTTCAGAACGTCGACAGCCGATGGGTGGACGCCTTCCAGAAGAAGGAACTTGATCTTGCTCTTATCGAGAGAAGTCTTGCTCATCTGCGTAAACCTGTATCCCGGAGAAAAATGGCAGGGAATCGAGCAGCGCAAGCTGACCCGGACGGCAGGAAAGCCGTCACCGCAGAAACGCCCTTGGGCTCTGTCCTGCGGGGGCGGTATGCTAGCATACGCGCCCCGCTAAACACCTATTCCTGCGACGTGAAGCGTTCTCAGGATGACCATGAATTGTTCGAGAGTTCTGTCGATGACCCATCCTGCCCTGATTGATGAGCTAAAGACCCTGGTTGAGCCCGGCAAAGTGCTGACCGACGCCGACTCCCTGGAGACTTACGGCAAGGATTGGACCAAGCACTTCGCACCCGCGCCCACCGCCATCGTGTTCCCCAAGACGATCGAGCAGGTACAGGCCATTGTCCGTTGGGCCAATGAGCACAAGGTGGCACTGGTGCCGTCTGGCGGTCGCACTGGCCTGTCTGCAGCCGCTGTTGCGGCCAATGGCGAAGTGGTCGTGTCCTTCGACTATATGAACCAGATTCTGGACGTGAACCTCACCGACCGCACCGCCGTGTGCCAGCCGGGCGTGGTCACAAAGCAGTTGCAGAACGTCGCCGAAGAAAAAGGCCTGTACTACCCGGTGGACTTCGCCTCGTCCGGTTCCAGCCAGATTGGCGGCAATATCGGCACCAATGCCGGCGGGATCAAGGTTATTCGCTACGGCATGACCCGTAATTGGGTCGCCGGCATGAAAGTCGTCACCGGCAAAGGCGATGTGCTGGAACTGAACCGCGACTTAATCAAGAACGCCACCGGCTACGACATGCGCCAGCTGTTCATCGGCGCTGAAGGCACCCTGGGTTTTGTGGTCGAGGCCACCATGCGCCTGGACCGTGCGCCGAAGAACCTCACCGCCATGGTGCTTGGCACCACCGACTTCGACTCGATCATGCCGGTGCTGCACGCATTCCAGAGCAAGCTGGACCTGACCGCGTTCGAATTTTTCTCCGACAAAGCCCTGGCCAAAGTGCTGGGTCGTGGCGATGTGCCGGCCCCGTTTGAAACAGAGTGCCCGTTCTACGCACTGCTGGAATTCGAAGCCACTACCGAAGAAGTCGCCAACCACGCGCTGGAAACCTTCGAACACTGTGTCGAACAGGGCTGGGTGCTGGACGGCGTGATGAGCCAGAGCGAAACCCAGCTGCACAACCTGTGGAAACTGCGTGAGTACATCTCCGAGACCATTTCCCACTGGACGCCGTACAAGAACGATATCTCAGTCACTGTCTCCAAAGTGCCAGCGTTCTTGAAAGAAATCGACGCGATCGTCGGCGAACACTATCCGGACTTCGAAATCGTCTGGTTTGGCCACATCGGTGACGGCAACCTGCACTTGAACATTCTCAAGCCGGAAAGCCTGAGCAAGGACGAGTTCTTCGCCAAATGCGCCACCGTGAACAAATGGGTGTTCGAGACCGTTGAGAAATACAACGGCTCTATCTCCGCCGAACACGGCGTGGGCATGACCAAGCGCGATTACCTGACGTACAGCCGTTCGCCGGTCGAAATTGAATACATGAAGGCCGTCAAAGCAGTGTTCGACCCGAACGGGATCATGAACCCTGGCAAGATCTTCGCTGTTTAACCGCCCCCCGAAGGAGTCGTTCCATGAGCTACCAGCACAAGTATGTCGACGGCACCAACATCCACTTCCCGGTGGGTAAAGTGGTGTGCATTGGCCGTAACTACGCCGAACATGCCAAGGAACTGGATAATCCAGTGCCGACCGAACCGTTGCTGTTCATCAAGCCCGGCAGCTGTGTCGTGGCGCTGGAAGGCGGTTTTGCCATCCCTGCCGACCGTGGTTCGGTGCACTACGAAGCGGAAATCGCGGTATTGATCGGCAAGCCGTTGTCGAACAAGCCAAGCCGTGAAGAAGTGCTGGACGCCATCTCCGGCTTCGCCCCGGCCCTGGACCTGACACTGCGTGACAAACAGGCCGAGCTGAAAGCCAAGGGCCTGCCGTGGGAAATAGCCAAATCCTTCGACGGCGCGGCAGTGATCGCACCGTTCGTGGTGGGCAGCACTTTCCCGGACGTGACCGATATCGGCATTCGCCTGACCATCAACGGCGAAGTGCGCCAGGACGGCAACAGCTCGCAAATGCTCAACCCGATCATCCCGATGATCCAGCACATGGCCGGCTGCTTCTCGCTGCAGGCTGGTGATGTGATTCTCACCGGCACCCCGGCTGGCGTGGGTCCGCTGAATGTGGGTGATGAGTTGGTGTTGGAATTGGCGGGCGTGAATCGCTTCGACAGCAGCGTTCGATAAGCACCTGGCCAACGCGGTCAAACCTGTGGGAGGGGGCTTGCCTCCGATGGCGGTGTATCAGTTAAGTGGATGTTGACTGACGCGCCGCTATCGGGGGCAAGCCCCCTCCCACATTGGAGTTGTGTCGGCCGGTAAAGCCCCTGGTTTTTGCATTTTTTTCACACGCCATCCGGATAATCCCCAGCCTCCAGAGCGCGGGCCCGTCGATCCTGTGCTATCACCTAACGCTGACTTTCCGGAAAAAGCGCCCCATGGCCGTGTCCCTGCCCTCCGCCACACCCAAGCCGCGTTCCCGTTTTGCCCTGCGCTGGTATTCCTGGCTGTTTCTGGCGGGGGCCATCTTTTATGGCGTTGCCTGGGCCATGCATTGGGATGACCGCGGCGTGCTGTGGGTGCTGGAGCGCTTCGAGACGCCCACCGAGCGCAGTGAAAGCGTATGGCTGCCGGACTACCACGCGGTCATCGACGCCAAGGTGTTGCCGGGAATGGAGAAGGACGAAGCCTCGGACGTCGCCTACAACCCGCAGACCAAAACGCTGTTTTCCGTCATGGGCAAAAACCCGTTCCTCGTTGAGTTGAGCCTGCAAGGCGATGTGCTCCGCAAGATGCCGCTCAATGGTTGGGAAAATCCGGAAGGCGTGACGGTCCTGGAAAACGGGCTGATGGCAGTGGTCGACGAGCGCCAGCACAGCCTGACCATCGTCAAGGTCGACGCGACGACCCAGCAGTTGAACAAGGCTGATTTCCAGGCCTACGACCTGGGCCCGTCTAAAGACCAGAACAAAGCTTTTGAGGCGATCACCTGGGACAAGCGCAACCAGCAACTGGTGTTGGGCGAAGAGCGCCCGCCGGCATTGTTTACCTGGAAAAGCGACGGCAGCCAGATCCTGAACGGCGATAAACAAAAACTCGCCAGCAAAGAACTGGACATGCGCAACCTCTCGGCCCTGGCTGTCGATCCGCGCACCGGCCACCTCCTTGCGCTTTCGGCCGACTCTCACCTGTTGCTGGAGCTGGACGAGAAGGGCGAACAAGTCAGCTTCATGACCTTGCTGGGCGGCTTCAATGGTCTCAACAAAACCATTCCTCGTGCGGAGGGGGTGACCATGGATGAGGAAGGCACTCTGTACATAGTGAGTGAGCCGAATCTGTTCTATCGTTTCGAAAAGCAGAAATAATCGACCAGTTACGTCGGATATTTCTCTATCAGCGGCATTCGCCAGACATCCGGGCGCGTTTAAGTTTAAATTCAGACAGGCGTGATATTCATTCGCCACTTTTGATTTTGAGCCCGCCCAATGCGCCGACTTGCCCGCCCCAAGCCCATTCTTTTTCTGTTCGTGCTGATCGCCCTGATCTGCGCCGGGGTCGCTGGGCAGCACTTTCGCTTGTTCGAGCGCGCTTGGTTCAATTGGCAGACATGGCGTCATCCCGCCGATGAGCGTTCCATTGGCCTCGCTGATTACCGGGTAACGCTGGAGGCCCAAGTCATCGAGGGGCTCGATGACGATGTCTCGGCACTCACCTATGACCCTGTGCGCAAAAGCCTGTTTACCGTGACCAATCAAAACGCCGAACTGATCGAGTTGTCGCTGGACGGCAAGATCTTGCGGCGCATTCCCTTGGTGGGATTTGGTGATGCGGAGGCCGTGGAGTTCATCAGCGACAACATCTACGTCATCACCGATGAACGCCAACAGCGCCTGATCAAGGTGCATGTTGACGACGACACCCAGTTCCTCGACGCCGCAGATGCAGAGCAAATGACCCTGGGCCTGCATGTAGGTGGCAACAAGGGCTTTGAGGGGTTGGCCTATGACTCAGTGGGCAAGCGCCTGTTCGTGGCCAAGGAGCGCGATCCGATGTTGATCTATGAGGTCCACGGGTTTCCTCATTTCAAGCCTGAAAAAACCTACTCGGTGCACGTGATCAATAACCCCAAGCGTGACGCCGGGCTATTTGTACGCGATCTGTCGAGCCTGCAATACGACGAGCGCAGCGGCCATCTGCTGGCGCTGTCGGATGAGTCATTTTTGGTGTTGGAACTGGATATCGACGGTCGCCCATTGAGCAGTCTTTCTCTACTCAATGGGCGCCATGGCCTGAAAAAACGTGTGCCTCAGGCCGAAGGGATCGCCATGGACGACGAAGGTACGTTGTACCTGGTCAGCGAGCCGAACCTGTTCTACGTGTTCAAGAAACCCAGTCCCTGACACACCGCCATCCGGGGGCAGACCCCCTCCCACGTTGGGTTGGTGGTGTCCTCAGGCCTTGAGGGTTTTCACGCCTTCGGAAGTGCCCAGCAGCAGCACATCCGCCGGACGCGCAGCGAACAGGCCGTTGGTGACCACGCCGACGATGGCATTGATCTGCGTTTCAAGCTCCACCGGATTGGTGATCTGCATATTGAATACGTCGAGGATGATGTTGCCGTTGTCGGTCAGCACGCCTTCGCGGTACACCGGATCGCCGCCCAGCTTCACCAGCTCGCGGGCCACGTGGCTGCGGGCCATCGGGATGACTTCCACCGGCAGCGGGAATGCGCCGAGGACCGGTACCAGCTTGCTGGCGTCGGCGATGCAGATGAAGGTCTTGGCCACGGCCGCGACGATCTTCTCGCGAGTCAGGGCTGCGCCGCCGCCCTTGATCAGGTTCAGGTGCGCGTCGCTCTCATCGGCGCCGTCGACATAGAACTCCAGGTCGCTCACGGTGTTGAGCTCGTACACCGGAATGCCATGGCCTTTCAGGCGTGCGGCAGTGGCTTCGGAGCTGGCCACGGCGCCATCGAACGCGCCCTTGTGCTGGGCCAGCGCATCGATAAAGCAGTTGGCAGTGGAGCCGGTGCCGACACCGACGATGCTTTTGTCGTCGAGTTTAGGAAGGATTAAATCGACAGCGGCCTGGGCCACTGCCTGTTTGAGTTGATCCTGGGTCATGCGGGCTCCGGAACGGGCGGGGAGTAAAGAGGGGCGCGAGTATAACCCAACAAAACCTCGGGATTCGTGTGGTCGTACGGCCAAAAGCCGGGTTAGACTCCTCGGCCCTGCCCAACTCGCCCAGTGATTCCCGCCGATGCTTGAACAGTACGTCAAAAAGATCCTCACCTCGCGCGTTTACGACGTTGCCGTAGAAACCCCGCTGCAGACCGCCCGCCAGCTCTCCGAGCGGCTGGGCAACAAGGTCTGGCTCAAGCGCGAAGACTTGCAGCCGGTGTTCTCGTTCAAGATTCGCGGCGCGTACAACAAGCTGACTCAGTTGACGGCTGAAGAGCGCGCACGCGGCGTAGTCACGGCGTCGGCGGGCAACCATGCGCAGGGCCTGGCCCTGGCGGCCAAGGTGCTGGGGGTCAAGGCCACTATTGTGATGCCCAAGACCACCCCTGAGATCAAGGTCGAAGGCGTGCGCTCTCGCGGCGGTAAAGTGGTGCTGCATGGCGACTCATTCCCAGAGGCGCTGGCCTACTCGCTGAAACTGGTCGACGAAAAAGGCTACGTCTACATTCACCCCTACGATGATCCGCACACCATTGCCGGGCAGGGCACCGTGGCGATGGAGATTCTGCGCCAGCATCCAGGGCCGCTGGATGCGATCTTCGTACCCGTGGGCGGCGGTGGTTTGATCGCGGGCATCGCGGCGTACGTGAAATACCTGCGCCCGGAAATCAAGGTCATCGGCGTCGAGCCGGACGACTCCAACTGCCTGCAAGCTGCCATGGCCGCGGGTGAGCGCGTGGTCTTGCCGACGGTTGGGATCTTTGCCGACGGCGTGGCGGTGGCGCAGATCGGCCAGCACACCTTTGAAATCTGCAAAGACTATGTCGACGAAGTGATCACCGTGAGCACCGATGAAATCTGTGCGGCGATCAAGGACATCTACGACGATACCCGCTCCATCACCGAGCCAGCAGGCGCGTTGGGTGTGGCCGGGATCAAGAAGTACGTTGAGACCCGTGGTGTCAGCGGCCAGACGTTCGTCGCCATCGACTCCGGGGCCAACGTCAACTTCGACCGCCTGCGCCACGTGGCTGAGCGCGCTGAGTTGGGTGAAGGCCGTGAAGCCATCATCGCCGTGACCATTCCTGAGAAACCGGGCAGTTTCAAGGCGTTCTGCGAGGCCGTGGGCAAGCGCCAGATCACCGAATTTAACTACCGCTACCACTCCGGCAGCGAGGCGCACATCTTTGTCGGCGTGCAGACCCACCCGGAAACCGATCCGCGCAGCGCGCTGATCGCCAGCCTCACCGAGCAGGGTTTCCCGGTGCTGGACCTGACCGAGAACGAACTTGCCAAGCTGCACATCCGCCATATGGTCGGTGGGCATGCCGCGCACGTCAGCAATGAAGTGGTGTTTCGCTTTGAGTTCCCGGAGCGTCCGGGGGCGCTGTTCAACTTTCTTAACAAGTTGGGCGGGCGCTGGAATATCTCGATGTTCCACTATCGCAACCACGGCGCGGCTGATGGTCGTGTGGTCGCCGGCCTGCAAGTGCCGGCGAACGAGCGTCACCTGGTACCGGCAGCGCTGGAGGCGATTGGCTACCCGTATTGGGATGAAAGTGATAACCCGGCCTACAAACTGTTCCTCGGTTGAGCGACTACGCTGATTGGGGGCAGCCTCTAAGGAATACGAAACATGGAAACCCTGATCACCCTGAAAGTTGTCCACATCGCGGCCACCGTGGTGGTGTTGCTCAGCGGCCTTGGCTTGGCGCTACTGGCCTGGCGTAAACGCAGCGCCGGCCCAGCCGTCACCGTGCAGCGCCCGTGGGCGTTTGTGTGGTTGCTGATGGGTATTTGTATGGTGAGCATGCCGTTCACCGGCTGGTGGCTGGTGCACCTGGTCGGCTGGCCATTGGGGCAGACTTGGATTCTGGGCTCCAGCATTCTCTACACCGTGGCGGCGCTGGCGTGGTTCTGGCTGGTGGCACGGCTCAATCGCTTGCGCAAAGGCGAGGGCGGCAGCCTGAATTTCACCCTGGTGCTGGCGGTGGTGAGCCTGGTGGGTTTTGTGGCGATTGCCGGGCTCATGGGCGCCAAGCCGGTTTAACGCGGTGAGGGCTTCTGTGGTGAGCGGGCTTGCCCCGCGCTGAGCTGCGAAGCGGCCCTGACAAAGGCCCGCATTTTTCCTGATAAGACCGGTTGGCAGGTTTTGGGGCTGCTTCGCAGCCCAGCGCGGGGCAAGCCCGCTCACCACGGTTACTCGCTACGCAGCGTAATCACCGGCCAACCACGCTTCTCGGCTTCAGCGCGCAGATTCGGATCCGGATCCACCGCCACCGGATGCGTCACTTGTTCCAATAGCGGCAGGTCATTCATCGAGTCGCTATAGAAGTAGCTGTCTTCCAGGCTATACCCCGTTTCTTCCAGCCAACGATTCAAGCGCGTCACCTTGCCTTCTCGGAAGCACGGCACGTCAGTGCTGCGCCCGGTGTATCGGCCATTTTCCATCTCGCACTCGGTGGCGATGAGGGTTTCAACGCCCAGGCGTGCGGCAATTGGCGCGGTGACGAAACGGTTGGTGGCGGTGATGATCACCAGCTTGTCGCCAGCGGCGCGGTGCTTGGCCAGCAGTTCCACGGCCAGTGGCAGCATGATCGGCTCAATGCAGTCGCGCATATAGTCATTGTGCCACTCATCCAGTTGGGCCATTTCGGTGCGGCCGAGGATTTCCAGGCAGAAATTCAGGTAGGCGGCGTTGTCCAGCTTGCCGGCCAGGTAGTCCTGATAGAACTCGTCGTTGCGGGCCTTGTAGGCTACCGGGTCGAGAATCCCGCGTTCGCACAGGTAATCGCCCCACGCGTGGTCGCTGTCACCGCCGATAAGGGTGTTGTCCAAGTCGAATAAAGCCAGGCGCATTGCAGTTACTCGCTGAAAAGTCTGTAAAAAGGCGTCCAGAATACGGTCTTTTCACAAGAGTGCACATAAGCTAAGAAGCCTCGTTGCCGCTTGCGCAACCTTTGTGGAACAATGCGGCGACATGCGTTTGCGAGGTTGTTGCCGTGATCGACCCCGATGGTTTCCGTCCTAATGTCGGGATTATTCTTACGAATGATGCCGGACAGGTGCTATGGGCTCGCCGAATCAACCAAGATGCCTGGCAGTTTCCTCAAGGCGGAATCAACCCCGACGAAACCCCTGAAGACGCCTTGTACCGTGAGTTGAACGAAGAAGTCGGCCTTGAGCGCGAAGATGTGCAGATTCTGGCCTGTACCCGTGGCTGGTTGCGCTATCGTTTGCCGCAACGCCTGGTGCGTACCCACAGCCAACCGCTGTGCATCGGCCAGAAGCAGAAATGGTTTCTCCTGCGCCTGATCTCCAACGAGCAGCGGGTGCGGATGGATTTGACCGGTAAACCGGAGTTCGATGGCTGGCGTTGGGTCAGCTATTGGTACCCGTTGGGCCAGGTGGTGACATTCAAGCGCGAGGTTTATCGTCGCGCTCTCAAAGAGCTTGCCCCGCGCCTTTTAGCGCGCGACTGACGACGGAGTTCGACCCCGAGCCATGCTCAATACGCTGCGCAAGATCGTCCAGGAAGTTAACTCCGCCAAGGATCTCAAGGCGGCGTTGGGGATTATTGTGTTGCGCGTCAAGGAAGCCATGGGCAGCCAGGTCTGCTCGGTTTACCTGCTGGACCCAGAGACCAACCGTTTTGTGCTGATGGCCACGGAGGGCTTGAACAAGCGCTCCATCGGCAAAGTCAGCATGGCGCCCAATGAAGGTCTGGTGGGCCTGGTGGGGACGCGTGAAGAACCCCTCAACCTTGAAAACGCGGCCGATCACCCGCGTTATCGCTACTTTGCCGAAACCGGCGAAGAGCGCTACGCGTCATTCCTCGGCGCACCGATCATTCACCACCGCCGCGTTGTCGGCGTGTTGGTCATCCAGCAAAAAGAACGCCGCCAGTTCGACGAAGGTGAAGAAGCCTTCCTCGTGACCATGAGCGCGCAGCTCGCCGGGGTTATTGCCCACGCCGAGGCCACGGGTTCGATTCGCGGCCTGGGCCGTCAGGGCAAGGGCATCCAGGAAGCCAAGTTCGTCGGCGTACCGGGTTCGCCGGGTGCTGCCGTCGGTACGGCGGTGGTCATGCTGCCACCGGCCGACCTCGATGTAGTGCCGGACAAGACCGTCAACGACATCGACGCCGAAATCAAACTGTTCAAGACCGCTCTGGAAGGCGTGCGCGCCGACATGCGCAACCTGTCGACCAAGCTGGCCACCCAGCTGCGCCCTGAAGAACGTGCGCTGTTCGACGTTTACCAGATGATGCTCGACGACGCGTCCCTCGGGAACGAAGTCAAAACCGTGATCAAGACCGGTCAATGGGCCCAGGGCGCACTGCGCCAAGTGGTCACTGATCACGTCAACCGTTTCGAATTGATGGACGACGCCTACCTGCGCGAGCGTGCCTCGGATGTGCGCGACCTGGGTCGCCGTCTGCTGGCTTACCTGCAGGAAGACCGTACCACCAACCTGGTCTACCCCGACAACACCATCCTGATCAGTGAAGAACTGACCGCCACCATGCTCGGCGAAGTGCCGGAAGGCAAACTGGTGGGCTTGGTCTCGGTTCTCGGTTCGGGTAACTCCCACGTCGCGATCCTGGCCCGCGCCATGGGCATTCCGACGGTGATGGGCCTGGTGGACCTGCCGTACTCCAAGGTCGACGGCATCGACATGATCGTCGATGGCCATCGTGGTGAAGTCTTCACCAACCCCAGCGACGTGCTGCGCAAGCAATACGCCGAAGTGGTGGAAGAAGAGAAACAACTGGCGCTGGGCCTGGATTCATTGCGCGAGTTGCCGTGCGTGACCACTGATGGTCACCGCGTACCGCTGTTGGTGAATACCGGACTGCTGGCCGACGTGGCCCGGGCGCAGCAGCGCGGCGCCGAGGGCGTGGGGCTGTACCGCACCGAAGTGCCGTTCATGATCAACCAGCGTTTCCCGAGTGAGAAGGAGCAGCTGGCGATTTATCGCGAGCAACTGCAAGCCTTCCACCCGTTGCCGGTGACCATGCGCAGCCTGGACATTGGCGGCGACAAGTCACTGTCGTATTTCCCGATCAAGGAAGACAACCCCTTCCTCGGCTGGCGCGGGATTCGCGTCACGCTCGACCACCCGGAAATTTTCCTCGTACAGACTCGCGCCATGCTTAAGGCCAGCGAAGGCCTGAACAACCTGCGCATCCTGTTGCCGATGATCTCCGGCACTCATGAGCTGGAGGAGGCGCTCCATTTGATCCACCGCGCCTGGGGTGAGGTGCGCGACGAAGGCGCTGACGTGCCGATGCCGCCGATTGGCGTCATGATCGAAATTCCAGCGGCGGTGTACCAGGCCAAAGAACTGGCGCGGCAGGTGGACTTCCTGTCGGTCGGCTCCAACGACCTGACCCAATACCTGCTGGCCGTGGACCGCAACAACCCACGGGTAGCCGATCTCTACGACTATCTGCACCCGGCGGTGCTGCAAGCGCTGCAACACGTAGTGCGCGACGCCCATGCCGAAGGCAAACCGGTGAGCATCTGCGGTGAAATGGCTGGTGATCCGGCGGCGGCGGTGCTGTTGATGGCGATGGGCTTTGACAGCCTGTCGATGAACGCCACCAACTTGCCGAAGGTGAAGTGGATGTTGCGCCAAGTCGAGCTGAGTATGGCCAAGGATCTGCTGGCGGAGTTGATGACCATCGACAACCCGCAAGTTATCCACAGCTCGCTGCAATTGGCGCTGAAGAACCTTGGGCTGACACGGATGATCAATCCGGCCTCTGCCAAGACCCTCTAACGCCTGGCGCCGATCAAAAATGTGGGAGGGGGCTTGCTCCCGATGGCGGTGTGTCAGTACCAGATATTCTGACTGACACACTGCCATCGGGAGCAAGCCCCATCCCACGTTGGTTTTGTGGTGTGTCTAGAGCGTGAGTTCGACTTCGCCGAGTCGGCCACCATGGGGCCCAAAACTACGCTCCACCATCCGCCGCGTGCCATCGGCATTTACAATCAGCGCCGTACTCGCCCGTGTCCCATAACTTGGGCTGGCGATAAATACGCTCGATAACAGGCTTTCAGTCGCCAACCCCACGCCGGTATCCGGCAACTCAGCAAAGGGCGCGATCTGCGGATCGCTCAGAATCTCCAGTAGCGCTTCGGGTTGCGGATTGTTCAGCAACTCACTCAGCGCGGCTTTGGCCTTAAGCAGTTTCGGCCAAGGCGTATCCAGCCCTGCGTTGGATAACCCGTACACGCCCGCTTTCAACTGCGTGGGCTCGGTGTGATTGGCGTTGTAATGCCACAACTCATCCCGCGTGCCCACCAGCAGGTTAAACCCGGCGTATTCAATCGATCGGCCGTTAACGTCGGCCAAGTAGTCGTCAATGGGCAGTGAACCACTGAGGAACCGCGCGACCAGTTCGCCGCGTGACTTTCGTGCCGGCGGTTGGTGGGGATCACGGATATTGGTCAGGGCAGCAAATCGCCCATCGGCATTCACGCCAAGCCAAGTGCCGCCTGCTTCCTGATCGCGACCGGCGTAGATTTCGGGCGCGTCCGGCCACTGGGCCAGCGGCAGACTGGGGCGGGCATAGAACTCGTCACGGTTGGCCGCGACGATCAGCGGTTGGGCGTGGCCCGGCCGCCAGGCGAAAACAATCAGGCACATCAGGCGATTCCCTTTTGTGTTTTTTGCCACTCTACCCACACCGGCAGCGGTGTTCCATCGTATCCAGTTGGGCCGCATGCCTTCCATCCGTTAACATGCCGGACTTGATTCGGGGGCTCCCATGGAATTTCTGCTGTATTTGCTGCTGGGCGCCTGTGCGGGTGTACTCGCCGGGCTGTTTGGCGTGGGCGGCGGGATCATTATCGTGCCGGTGCTGGTGTTCAGCTTCACCTTGCAGGGCTTCGACCCGCAGGTGCTGACTCACTTGGCCGTAGGCACATCCTTGGCGACGATCATCTTTACCTCGGTCAATGCCGTGCGTGAGCACCACCGACGTGGCGCGGTGCGTTGGCCGATCTTTGTGTGGATGACCGTGGGCATCCTGATCGGTGCAGGTTTCGGTGCGCTGACCGCCGAGGCGATTTCCGGTCCGCATTTGCAGAAGATCATTGGCGTGTTCGCGCTGATCATCGCCGTGCAACTGGCCCTGGAGGTTAAGCCCAAGGCCAGTCGAACGGTGCCAGGCAAGGTCGGCCTGACCCTGGCCGGTACGGTGATTGGCTGGGCTTCGGCCATTTTCGGCATCGGCGGCGGCTCGCTGACCGTGCCGTTTTTGACCTGGCGCAGCGTGCCGATGCAACAGGCGGTGGCCACCTCGTCCGCCTGTGGCCTGCCGATTGCCCTGGCCAGTGCATTAAGTTTCATGATTCTGGGCTGGCATGACCCGCTGTTGCCCGCTCATAGTCTAGGGTTCGTGTATTTACCGGCGCTGCTGGGCATTGCCCTGACCAGTATGGTGTTTGCCCGCTTTGGCGCACGCCTGGCGCATCGGTTGTCGCCGCGGTTGCTCAAGCGGTTGTTCGCCGGCTTGCTGTTTTGCGTGGGCTTAAACTTTTTGCTGTAACGCAGACTTAATCGCGCCCGGGCATGGTCCGGTCGCCATAACGCATGATTTAACGAGGAGTCGCAATGCTGCCTTACCCGCAGATCGACCCGGTGGCTCTGGCCATCGGTCCGCTGAAAATCCACTGGTACGGGTTGATGTACCTGATCGGCATCGGCGGCGCCTGGCTGCTGGCCTCCCGCCGCCTGAACCGTTTCGACCCGACCTGGACCAAGGAGAAACTCTCCGACATGGTCTTCTGGCTGTCGATGGGGGTCATCGTCGGCGGGCGTCTGGGGTATGTGCTGTTCTACGATCTGTCCGCCTACATCGCCAATCCGACACTGATTTTCGAAGTGTGGAAGGGCGGCATGGCGTTCCACGGCGGGTTTATCGGCGTAATGATTGCTGCCTGGTGGTTCGGCCGCCGCAATGGCAAGTCGTTCTTCCAACTGATGGACTTCGTTGCGCCGTTGGTGCCGATTGGTCTGGGCGCCGGGCGTATCGGTAACTTCATCAACGCCGAGCTCTGGGGCAAGCCGACCGACGTGCCGTGGGCCATGGTGTTCCCGCCGTTCAGCGACCCGGCACAACTGCCGCGCCATCCGTCGCAGCTATACCAGTTCGCACTGGAAGGTGTGGCACTGTTCCTCATTCTGTACATCTTCTCGCGCAAACCGCGCCCGACCATGGCCGTTTCCGGCATGTTCGCGCTGTTTTACGGCATCTTCCGTTTCATCGTCGAATTCGTACGTGTGCCGGATGCGCAATTGGGCTACCTCGCGTGGGGCTGGCTGACCATGGGTCAGGTGTTGAGCATCCCAATGATCCTCGTGGGTCTGGGCCTGCTGTGGTGGGCGTACAATCGCCCGCAGCCGCTGAAGAACACCGCGCTTTAAATTCGAATGCCGGGGCCTGCGTGCGGGCTCCGGCTTCAACGATACGGGTACTTACATGAAGCAATATCTCGAACTACTGAACGACGTCGTGACCAATGGCCTGACCAAGGGCGATCGCACCGGCACCGGCACCAAGGCCGTGTTCGCCCGTCAGTATCGGCATAACTTGGCCGACGGCTTCCCGCTGCTGACCACCAAGAAGCTTCACTTCAAAAGCATCGCCAATGAGCTGATCTGGATGTTGAGCGGCAACACCAATATCAAGTGGCTTAACGAAAACGGCGTGAAGATTTGGGACGAATGGGCCACCGAAGACGGCGACCTGGGCCCGGTCTACGGCGAGCAGTGGACTGCCTGGCCGACCAAAGACGGCGGCACGATCAACCAGATCGACTACATGGTGCACACGCTCAAGACCAACCCCAACAGCCGTCGCATTCTGTTCCACGGCTGGAACGTCGAATACCTGCCGGACGAAACCAAGAGCCCACAGGAAAACGCGCGCAACGGCAAACAAGCCCTGCCACCGTGCCACCTGCTGTACCAGGCGTTCGTGCATGACGGCCATCTCTCGATGCAGTTGTACATCCGCAGCTCCGACGTATTCCTTGGTCTGCCGTACAACACCGCTGCCCTGGCGTTGCTCACCCATATGTTGGCCCAACAGTGCGACTTGATCCCTCACGAGATCATCGTCACCACTGGCGATACCCATGCCTACAGCAACCATATGGAACAGATCCGGACCCAACTGGCGCGTACGCCGAAGAAGCTGCCGGAGTTGGTGATCAAGCGTAAGCCGGCGTCGATCTACGATTACAAGTTCGAAGATTTTGAGATTGTGGGCTATGACGCTGATCCAAGCATCAAGGCCGATGTCGCTATCTAGCGTCTGACGCCGTCCAATGTGGGAGGGGGCTTGCCCCCGATTGCGGTGGGTCAGTCACCCAATACTTAACTGACCC
>NZ_JBGQOI010000027.1:0-80530 GCF_052113765.1 Pseudomonas sp. W22_MBD1_FP4
CCGCCGAAAACTGCGCAACTCATTGTTTACCAAGGAGTTTTCCGTTTCGACTGCGCCGGAAGTGGGGCGAATTATAGGCTCCCAGAATCTCACGTCAACCTTTTAATTTGCTATATCTATCAATTGGCTAGAATTGATTAAAAAACAGTCAACCGAGTGCCTTATATATAGAGCAGAACATCTAGATGACACCTGCCCCCCTTAAAGCAGCCACATTCGCAGCCCCCAACCCGAGCACACGCTGTAGTACCTGAGCTGTATGCTCACCCAACAGCGGAGGCGCACTGCGGTACTCCACAGGCGTCTTGGACAACCGAATGGGGCTGGCAACCTGAGGCACCATCCCCGCCAGCGCATGTGGTAGCTGCATAGCCAACCCACGCGCCTTGACCTGCGGATCAGCAAACACCTGCGCCAAATCATTGATCGGCCCACAAGGCACACCCACCCGCTCCAGCCGCGACACCCACTCAGCGGTCGTTTTGAAGACAGTAGCCTGGCGAATCAACGGAATCAGCTCTGCACGGTTAGCCACTCGTACCTTATTAGTAGAGAAGCGCGGATCATCCGCCCACTGCGGCTGACCAGCCACTTCGGCGAACTTGCGAAACTGGCTGTCATTTCCCACCGTCAGAATGAAATCACCATCGGCTGTAGGGAAGTCCTGATAAGGCACGATATTCGGATGAGCGTTACCCAGACGCTTTGGGGACACCCCTGTCGTTAGGTAATTCATCGCCTGATTAGCCAGACACGCCACCTGCACATCAAGCAATGCCATATCGATATGCTGACCACCACCGTCGTGATCGCGATGCGCCAGCGCAGCAAGAATCGCCACCGTCGAGTAGAGCCCAGTAAGGATGTCAGTTAACGCCACCCCAACCTTCACCGGCCCCGCACCCTCATCACCCTCCGGTCGACCGGTCAGACTCATCAGCCCGCCCAGCCCCTGGATCATGAAGTCGTAGCCCGCACGGCCGGCATACGGTCCGGTCTGACCAAACCCAGTGATGGAGCAATAGATCAACTCCGGATTAACGGCCTTGAGTGACTCATAGTCCAGCCCATATGCCGCCAGGCCACCGACCTTGAAGTTCTCGATCAGGATGTCGGACTTGGCTGCCAGGTCCCGGACCAATTGCTGACCCTCCGGTTGCGTAAAATCGATAGTCACCGACTCTTTATTACGATTAGCGGATAGGTAGTACGCCGCCTCACTGGTGTTCTCGCCATAAGCATCCTTAAGGAAGGGCGGGCCCCAAGCACGCGTATCGTCACCGTTGCCGGGACGCTCGACCTTGATCACCTCAGCCCCAAGATCCGCAAGGATCTGTCCGGACCAAGGGCCCGCCAACACTCGCGACAAATCCAGTACCCGCAGATGCGAAAGCGCGCCCATACCGTTCTCCTATTAATAGAACGCCTGAAGACCGGTTTGCGCGCGCCCCAGAATCAAGGCGTGAACGTCATGCGTGCCCTCATAGGTGTTAACCACTTCAAGATTCACCAAATGACGCGCCACCCCGAACTCGTCGGAAATCCCATTGCCACCCAACATGTCCCGCGCCATACGAGCGATATCCAAAGACTTGCCGCACGAGTTGCGCTTCATGATCGACGTAATCTCAACCGCAGCCGTTCCCTCATCCTTCATACGCCCCAGCCGCAAGCAACCTTGCAGCGCCAGAGTGATCTCGGTCTGCATATCCGCCAGTTTCTTCTGGATCAGTTGGGTAGCCGCCAATGGACGACCGAACTGCTGACGATCAAGCGTGTACTGGCGAGCGGTGTGCCAGCAGAACTCGGCAGCGCCCAACGCCCCCCAGGAGATGCCATAGCGCGCCGAGTTAAGGCAGGTGAAAGGACCTTTCAAGCCACGCACATCCGGGAAAATGTTCTCTTCCGGCACAAATACGTTGTCCATCACGATCTCACCAGTAATAGAGGCGCGAAGGCCGACCTTGCCGTGAATCGCTGGCGCACTCAGGCCCTTCCAGCCTTTCTCCAAGACAAAACCACGGATATCACCGGCGTCATCCTTACCCCACACCACAAACACGTCTGCAATCGGGCTATTGGTGATCCACATCTTGGCGCCCG
Organism: Pseudomonas sp. W22_MBD1_FP4; assembly: GCF_052113765.1. Lineage (NCBI taxonomy): Bacteria > Pseudomonadati > Pseudomonadota > Gammaproteobacteria > Pseudomonadales > Pseudomonadaceae > Pseudomonas > Pseudomonas sp. W22_MBD1_FP4. Next base: position 2,104 of record NZ_JBGQOI010000027.1, read on the forward strand.
TAAGGCTGTAGCCGCCGTCCACTTTGCGCGCACGCGTAATCATCGCGCCTGGATCAGAGCCGTGGTTAGGCTCGGTCAAACCAAAACAGCCAATCCATTCGCCGGAGGCCAGCTTGGGCAAGTACTTCTGCTTTTGCGCTTCGGTGCCGAACTCATTGATAGGCACCATTACCAATGACGACTGCACACTCATCATGGAACGGTAACCGGAGTCGACGCGCTCAACTTCACGCGCAATCAACCCGTAACTGACATAGTTCAAGCCACTGCCACCGTACTGCTCAGGAATCATCGCCCCCAGCAAGCCGGTTTCACCCATTTCACGGAAAATCGCCGGATCTGTTTTTTCATGGCGGAAGGCTTCGAGAACACGGGGCGCCAGCTTGTCCTGGGCAAATTGCTCAGCACTGTCACGCACCATGCGCTCTTCTTCGGTGAGCTGTTGATCCAGCAGTAGCGGATCGATCCAGTTAAAGCTTGCCTTGCCAGCCATGAATAAGTCCTCGCAAAGAAATCAGATGTCGTGGGGGGGAGCCTAGGCCGAGCGAGCGGGGAGAGCAAACGAGGTTTCCGCATAGCCTTGTGCTAATTTCTCACTCCGTAACACTCAGAAACTGCGCAAGCGCGCTTTATATGTGAGTACAAGGTACATGCGCAGAAAAATACCAAGCACAACCGCCCTCGTCAGTTTTGAAGCGGCCGCACGCCACGAGAGCTTTACCAAGGCTGCGCACGAGCTCTCCATTACCCAGGGTGCCATTTGTCGGCAGATAGCCAGCCTTGAGGAGTTTTTGAGTGTCGAGCTATTTCGGCGATCACGGCGTGGGGTAAAGCTGACGGAAGCAGGTCTGTCCTACAGCCGCAGAGTGGCAACTCAGCTGGATGCCGTGGAACGCGACACCCTGTCAGTCATGGGCCAGCAGGGCGCCAACACTATCGAGTTGGCCGTAGTACCCACCTTTGGTACCCAATGGTTGATCCCTCGCCTCAAGGACTTTCAACGGCAGCACCCAGAGGTGACTGTAAATCTGACCAACCGCACACGCCCCTTTCTGTTCGCCGATACCGACTTCGACGCGGCGATCTACTTCGGCGACGCTGATTGGTCCGGCACCGAGTCCCACCGGCTGCTGGGAGAAAATCCCGTCCCCGTGTGCAGCCCGCGCCTTTTGGGTGACCGCAAGCGTTTCACGCCACAGGAGATCGGGGAACTGCCACTGCTTCAGCAGACCACCCGTCCGTACGCCTGGCGCCAATGGTTCAACGCTCAGCAGTTGAACGTCCCGCGTGACATGACAGGCCCGCGTTACGAGCTATTCTCGATGCTGTCCCAAGCAGCCATGCACGACATGGGCATCGCGCTGATCCCACCGTTCCTGATCCAGCGAGAACTGGACGAGCATCAACTGGTGATCGCCAACCCTGACGCGCTAACAAGCACCAAGGCTTATTACTTGATGATTCCTGACAGGAAAGTCGAATCAGCCTCATTGCAGGCGTTTCGGGACTGGCTCATTGACCAATCCCAGCGCTATAGCCCCAGTAATTAAAGGCCAAAGCCCTCATGCTGACTCTGTAGTCAGTTAATTTTTGATCCTACAGATATACGTATATGTCGCATTTTCACAGACTGTATCTATCCATCAAAAATAGGGCTTAACACCATGATTTTAGTGGCTTGCAGCGACCCCAACAGGCCAATGCCCGACTATTCACATCAATCATGGGCAAACGCCAAAAAATCACCTAGGGCCCTTTAATTACCTGTATTTAAAGAGGTTATTTCAGCATGTTGCGACAATCAGTCACAGGGTGACTTGTAGTTAATTTTTCGTCACCCGTCATAATCCCTTGAAGGCCGTAAAGTTCGCCTGCAAAATGCCGCGCCCCGCTGTCATTTCAGCGGGATCGTGCTGATCGGCCGCCCCAGTTGCGCCACTCGCGGTGCACTGGCCTTTTTACAAAAAGATCAAAAGCAAAAAGATCATGCAGGAGATTTGACGTGCACATTGGTGTTCCTCTCGAAACCCAGACCGGTGAAACGCGGGTGGCTGCCACCCCGGAAACCATCAAGAAGCTGATCGGCCAGGGCCATAAGGTCACTGTACAAAGCGGGGCTGGCCTGAAAGCCAGCGTCGTCGACAGTGCCTATGAAACGGCAGGCGCAACCATTGGCAGTGCCAACGATGCGTTCGGCGCCGAGCTGATCCTCAAGGTGGTAGCGCCCAGCGACAGCGAACTTACGCTGATCAAAAGCGGCACCGTGTTGGTGGGCATGCTCAATCCGTTCAGCAACGAAACCATTGCCAAGCTGGCGGAGAAGGGCATCACCGCTTTCGCTCTTGAAGCCGCGCCACGCACTTCACGGGCACAGAGCCTCGACGTGTTGTCGTCTCAGGCCAACATCGCGGGCTATAAAGCCGTACTGCTGGCTGCTCATCACTATCCGCGCTTCATGCCAATGCTGATGACCGCCGCCGGCACCGTCAAAGCCGCGCGCGTGCTGATCCTCGGCGCCGGTGTTGCTGGTCTGCAGGCGATTGCCACGGCGAAACGCCTGGGCGCAGTGATCGAAGCGTCTGACGTGCGCCCGGCCGTCAAAGAGCAAATTGAATCCCTCGGCGCCAAGTTCGTCGACGTGCCCTACGAGACTGACGAAGAACGCGAATGCGCCGTCGGCGTCGGTGGTTACGCACGCCCGATGCCAACCAGTTGGATGCAGCGCCAGGCCCTGGCCGTGCACGAGCGCGCCAAGCAAGCCGATATCGTCATCACCACCGCACTGATTCCCGGGCGTAAAGCACCCACACTGCTCAGCGCCGAGACCGTCGCGCAGATGAAGCCTGGCTCGGTGGTCATCGACCTCGCCGCCGCCCAAGGTGGCAACTGCCCGCTCACCGTGGCTGACGAAACCGTCGTGGAAAACGGCGTGATCATCTGTGGCCCGACCAATCTCGCCGGTGCTGTCGCCGCCGACGCGTCAGCCTTGTACGCGCGCAACCTGCTGGACTTCCTGAAGCTGGTCTTCAACAAGGAAGGGCAGTTTGAACTCAACCTCGAAGACAACATAGTCGCCGCGTGCCTGATGTGCCGCGACGGCCAAGTCATCCGCAAAAACGCCTAAGCAGGGATTCAGACGATGGAAGAGCTTATCTCCCCCGGTATCTACAACCTGATCATCTTTGTGCTGGCGATTTATGTCGGTTACCACGTGGTCTGGAACGTTACCCCCGCGCTGCACACGCCATTGATGGCGGTAACCAACGCCATTTCCGCGATTGTGATCGTCGGCGCCATGCTGGCCGCCGCCCTCACAGTGACGCCATTGGGCAAGACCATGGGCACGCTGGCGGTCGCTTTGGCGGCAGTCAATGTGTTCGGCGGCTTCCTGGTGACTCGTAGGATGCTTGAGATGTTCAAGAAGAAAGCGCCCAAAGCTGTGAAAGAAGAGGTGCAGAAGTAATGAGCATGAATCTGGTAACGACGCTCTACCTGATCGCGTCGATCTGCTTTATCCAGGCCCTTAAGGGCCTGTCGCACCCGACCACATCGCGACGCGGCAACCTGTTCGGCATGCTTGGCATGGCGCTGGCGGTGCTCACCACTGTGGGCCTCATCTATAAGCTGGGCGCTGAGCTCGCCACCGCCGGTATCGGCTACGTAATCGTCGGCCTGTTGGTCGGTGGTACCGCCGGCTCGATCATGGCCAAGCGCGTAGAGATGACCAAGATGCCGGAACTGGTTGCCTTCATGCACAGCATGATCGGCCTGGCTGCGGTGTTTATCGCTATCGCAGCAGTGGTTGAGCCGCAATCGTTGGGCATCGTTAAGCACCTGGGCGATTCAATCCCTGCCGGTAACCGCCTGGAACTGTTCCTCGGCGCTGCTATCGGTGCAATCACCTTCTCGGGTTCGGTGATCGCCTTCGGCAAACTGTCGGGCAAGTACAAGTTCCGCCTGTTTCAGGGCGCACCGGTACAGTTCGGCGGTCAGCACAAACTGAACCTGGTGCTGGGCCTGCTGACCCTCGGCCTGGGCCTGGCCTTTATGTTCACCGGCAACCTCACCGCCTTCGCGCTGATGCTGGCCCTGGCCTTCGTGCTGGGCGTGCTGATCATCATCCCAATCGGCGGCGCCGACATGCCGGTCGTCGTGTCGATGCTCAACAGCTACTCCGGCTGGGCAGCGGCGGGTATCGGTTTCTCGCTGAACAACTCGATGCTGATCATCGCCGGCTCCCTGGTGGGCTCCAGCGGCGCGATCCTGTCGTACATCATGTGCAAGGCGATGAACCGTTCCTTCTTTAATGTACTGCTCGGCGGTTTCGGCAATGCGCCGGATGCCGGTGCTGCGGCAGGCTCGAAAGAAGCGCGCCCGGTGAAGTCCGGCTCGGCCGACGACGCAACCTTCCTGCTGACCAACGCCGACACCGTGATCATCGTTCCAGGCTACGGCTTAGCGGTGGCACGTGCGCAACACGCGCTGAAGGAACTGACCGAGAAGCTGACTCACCGCGGCGTGACCGTGAAGTACGCGATCCACCCGGTGGCAGGCCGCATGCCTGGGCATATGAACGTCCTGCTGGCCGAGGCGGAAGTGCCTTACGACCAAGTGTTCGAAATGGAAGACATCAACTCGGAATTCGGCCAGGCCGACGTAGTCCTGGTGCTGGGCGCAAACGACGTGGTCAACCCGGCCGCGAAGAACGATCCGAACTCGCCAATTGCAGGGATGCCGATTCTGGAAGCCTTCAAGGCCAAAACCATCATCGTCAACAAGCGATCGATGGCCAGCGGGTATGCCGGTTTGGATAACGAGTTGTTCTACTTGGACAAGACCATGATGGTCTTCGGTGACGCGAAGAAGGTCATCGAAGACATGGTCAAAGCCGTCGAGTAACACTGCTTCAGCGCAATACTCAAAACCCCGGCCTGCGATAGGCTGGGGTTTTTTATTACCGCATGAAACCCGACCAAAGGCTCTAAAACACTACTCGGCATTCGACCATGGTAGCGGGCCGAAACTTTTTGAAATCACTACACTGCCCACCTTGCTTCCGTAGCCTGAGATAACAATTCATGTACCGTGATCGTATCCGCTTGCCTTCGTTGTTGAACAAGGTCATGAGCGCGGCAGACGCCGCCGCACTGATCGAGGACGGCATGACCGTCGGCATGAGTGGCTTCACCCGAGCCGGTGAAGCCAAGGCCGTCCCCCACGCCCTGGCCGAACGCGCCAAGACGTCCCCGCTGAAAATCACCCTAATGACCGGTGCCAGCCTGGGTAATGACCTGGACAAGCAACTGACCGAAGCTGGCGTGCTGTCACGACGCATGCCGTTTCAAGTCGATAGCACGCTGCGCAAGGCAATCAATGCCGGCGAAGTAATGTTTATCGACCAGCATCTGTCGGAAACCGTCGAGCAACTGCGCAACAACCAGCTCAAGCTGCCAGACATTGCTGTGATCGAAGCCGTGGCGATCACCGAACAAGGGCATATCGTGCCCACCACCTCCGTGGGTAACTCGGCCAGCTTCGCGATTTTCGCCAAGCAGGTGATCATCGAGATCAACCTGGCACACAACCCGAATCTCGAAGGGTTGCACGACATCTATATCCCAACCTACCGCCCGACTCGCACGCCGATCCCGCTGGTAAAGGTCGATGACCGCATCGGCAGCACCGCGATTCCCATCCCGCCGGAAAAGATTGTCGCCATTGTCATCACCAACCAGGCGGACTCAGCTTCTACTGTTACACCTCCTGACAGTGACACCCAAGGGATCGCCAATCACTTGATTCACTTCCTCAAACAGGAAGTGGATGCCGGTCGCATGACCAACAAGCTCGGCCCCCTGCAGGCGGGTATCGGAAACATCGCCAACGCGGTGATGTGCGGATTGATCGATTCGCCGTTCGAAGACCTGACGATGTATTCCGAAGTGCTGCAGGACTCGACTTTCGACCTGATCGACGCCGGCAAGCTGAGCTTCGCGTCGGGCAGCTCGATCACGCTGTCGGAACGGCGCAACGCCGATGTGTTCGGCAATCTGGAGCACTACAAGGACAAGCTGGTGCTGCGCCCGCAGGAAATCTCCAACCACCCCGAAGTGGTGCGTCGCCTGGGCATTATCGGCATCAACACGGCGCTGGAGTTCGACATCTACGGCAACGTCAACTCCACCCACGTCTGCGGCACGCGGATGATGAACGGCATTGGTGGCTCAGGCGATTTCGCGCGTAACGCGCACTTGGCGATCTTCGTAACCAAGTCAATTGCCAAGGGTGGCGCGATTTCCAGCGTGGTGCCGATGGTCAGTCATGTGGACCATACCGAGCATGATGTCGACATCCTTGTCACCGAAGTCGGCCTCGCTGACCTGCGCGGCCTGGCGCCACGGGAGCGCGCACGGGTGATCATCGACAACTGTGTGCACCCGGCGTACCGCGATGCGCTGAACAATTACTTCAATGCGGCCTGCGCCATCGGCGGACACACCCCACACATCCTGCGAGAAGCACTGAGTTGGCACATTAACCTGGAAGAAACCGGGCATATGCTCAAGGCTTGATGGATACAGATCCGGGCTGATGCAAACACACCTTCATCAGCTCGGCTTCCTGATCGTCACTTCTTAATAAAACTGTACTGCTGTACTGGTCTTTTCCGACAGAAAAATCTTACGCATATCCCCATAACTATCAATTTCGCACCATTAAAGTGCAGACAAGTACAGTTGCCCCATTTTCGTACCGTACAGCACCTATAAACAGTTAACTGGCCCCTCACAATACAGGTGAACTGTATCTAGAGAGTCTTGCGCCGGAGGAGGATCATTGGCATCAGTTAAACCACTACCTAATGCCGCCATAAGCGGAAGGATGTCATCATGGAACGTACACTCAGTTCCGAATTGTTCTTCGAAGAAAAAGCTGCAAACACCCAGGCTTCCATGCCTTTGCGCGTTCTGGCCAACCTGATGTTGTGGCAGCGCCGCATCTCCAGCCGCCACCAACTGGCTCGTCTGGATTCGCGTCTGCTGGCTGACGCCGGTATCAGCGAAGCTCAACGCTACGAAGAGCTGAGCAAGCCGTTCTGGCGCTAATTAGCGCTCGCTGGCCCTGACCCACCGGGTCCACTGCCAGCACTGATTTTTCAAAACAAAGCCCGCCCCGGGAGACCGGAGGCGGGCTTTGTTGTTTTAGGCGCGTGCGTTTCCAGCAATGCTTTTAGAGGAACAGGTACAGTTTCATAAATAAATAATATAATAGGTACAGTTTTCAGAACTGCACAAAACCTATCCGAACTGATAAGCCGCGGCCTAATATCCAATCAACATTCGGCGAGTCTCTGCGCCACCTTTATTGCTCATCTATAGGAGTCACCCCATGTCCCGTCTTCGCCTGCTCAGCGCCGCCGCCCTGTTGGTCCTGGCTGCAAACGCCAATGCCTCCAGCTTTATAGTGACCACCGACTCCATCGTCGGCGCATTGAAGGCCACTTCAGACGCCACCTCCGATGCAACTTCGTCCCTTCGCGATAACAAAGTCGTGCGTGCCGCCCGAGACGACGCTGCCAGCTTTGTCGCCAGCGAAGGAGCCATTCGTGGTGTGAAGCTGGAAAGCGCCTTGGCCCAGATCCGCCAACAAGCACCACAACTGAATACCGCGACTGACGCACAGCTGGCTCAAGCCATCCTGGCTATCTGATCGCACCTGATATGAGCGAGCGCCAGTTGCTCTTGAATGCCTCGGCGCTGGCTCTCGCCGGGGCATTGCGCTAGCCTTGGCGCTCGTTTTCAGTTGTCGAGTCCCATGGCTTTTTCATACCGCCTGTTAATTGTCCCTGTCGTGTTTTTCGCTGGCTGGTCGCCACTGGCTTCGGCCTTTGACCTGACCATCCAGAGCACCGTTGCGAGCGCGTATGCCACCAGCAAGGTGACCTCCGCACCGTTCGACCGCAAAGTAGTAGTGGCCGCTCAGGATGACGCCGCCGCGTTCATCGCCACTGACGGCCAATGGCGTGGAGCGCGGCTGGAATCGGCACTGGATTACCTGCGCCGGAACCAACCAAAACTTCATGCAAGCGACCTTGAACTGGCGCAGGCAATTCTCGTCCAATAATCATCTTTGTGTTTCCATCTTTGTATTCGGAGTTCTTCCATGCGTAGCCCGTTGATCGCCGCCACCCTTGGCCTGCTGTTGTTGGCCGACGTTGCCCAGGCGCATACCCTGGTGGCCACCAGTAACATCATTGTCCGCGCCTCCGGCCGCACCATTGATTTCACCTCGGACACCACCACCTCCATCCGCGACTCCAAAGTCGTGCGCGAAGCTCACGATGACGCCGCCAGTTTCGTCGCCACCAATGGCGAAATCCGAGGCGCACAGTTGGAAGCCGCCTTCGATACCCTGCGCACCCGCCTGCCGGAAGCCCGCGACGCCAGCGACCAGACCCTCGCCGAAGCCATCCTCGCTCTGTGAGGCGCCTCGCTGCCTGGCTCCTGGCCGGGACTGTGCTGCTGTGTGCCAGCGCAGCCCAGGCCAGCCTGCAACTGCGGCTCAAGACAGAAGGCTTGAGCCCGGCCGAACAGCAGGCCAGCCAGGCATTGCTCGATGAAGCGATGCGCTCACTGCCGCCGCGCTTTATCGAGCAGTTGGACCGACGCATCGATGTCGGCTGGACCGACAAGATGCCCGAAAATGCCTATGGTCAGGCCTCGTTGGTGTCCGAACTGGACCTCAACCGCAATCTGCTCGCTCCCCTGACCGATGGCAGCGCCGCCACCCAGAAAACCAATCGCCCCCACGGCACCGTGCGCCGGGAAATGCTCGCCACCGTGCTGCATGAATTGACCCATATCTATGACCGTGCGCGCCTGTGGTCCAAGGACGAGCGCGCACTGATCCAGCGCTGCAGCCGCCAGAACAGCATCACCGGCCTGATCGGCCTGCCCGATCAATGCCGTGGCCAGAATGAACGCCGTTTCACCCTCAGCGATGACCCGCGCCTGCTGGACCTCGCCGGCTGGCCGCAGTACGTCGGCCGGCGCGGTGAGCGCGAGCAGCACAACCGCCAGATCGTGCGCAGCCCAGACATCTACGAAACCAGCAGCCCGCTGGAGTTCGTCGCGGTCAACATGGAGTACTTCCTCCTCGATCCAAGCTACGCCTGCCGACGCCCCGCACTGTTCCGCTATTACCAGCAACACTTCGGCTGGGCACCGCCTGAACAGGATGCCTGCGCCAAGGCCTACCCGTTCCTCAATGCGGGCAACGACTTTGCAAAGACGCCGTTGGGCCACGTGGACCCGGAGCGGGTCTATGAAATCGACTATCTGCTGGCCGAAGCCAACCAGAACCTGGTCAGCCGCTGGGGCCACAGCATGTTGCGCCTGGTGATCTGCGCACCGGGCCGTCCCCGCGGACCAGATTGCCGGCTGGACCTGGAGCAGCATCTGGTCTTGTCCTACCGCGCGTTCGTCGGTGACGTACAACTGTCGAGTTGGGATGGCCTGGTGGGCAAGTACCCGTCACGCCTGTTTGTGCTTCCGTTGGCCCAGGTGATCGACGAATACACCAAGACCGAGCTGCGCGGCCTGGCTTCCGTGCCGTTGAGACTGTCACGACAAGAGATCAACGACACCGTCGAACACGCTGCAGAGATGCACTGGAGCTACGACGGCAACTACTTCTTCCTGTCCAATAACTGCGCGGTCGAAAGCCTGAAGCTGTTACGCAGCGGCAGCGCGAACCCGCAACTCACCGGCCTGGACAACATCACCCCCAACGGCCTGCTTGAAGTGCTACAAGCCCGCGGCCTGGCCGATACCCGCGTGCTGAATGACAAACGTGAAGCCCTGCGCCTGGGCTATCACTTTGACTCGTTCCGCGAGCGTTATCAGGCGATGTTCGATGTGCTGCGCAAACACCTGCCGATCAAACAGACCCAGGTTGAAGATTGGCTATCGCTCAGCGCAGCGCAACGGCGCCCATGGTTCGACCAGGCCGATCTGCGCACCAGCGCCGCGTTGTTGCTGCTGGAACAGGCAAGCTTTCGCAAGCAGCTGATGCTGGCTCAGGATGAGGTCAAACAGCGCTATCTCGGTGCCCGCGAGCTGAAAAACGGCGGCATGGAAAAAGCCAACGCCACGCTGCAACAGATCCTCGCCAACAGTGGGTTCCTCAGCAGGCCAGCAGAATTGCTCGGCAGCGGCGGCTACGGCCTGCCACAACCGTCGGAAGCCAAACGCCTGGAATCGGAAAGCGCCGAACGCCAGAAACAGCTGCAATCGCTGACCGGCGAGCTGGATAAAGAGGTGAGGGCGCTGCTGGACCCTGCTCGCGCCGCAGAAATCGCCGCATGCGAAGCCAACCTCAAGCAGGTGGGCGAACACCTGCGCAAACTGCACAAAGCAGCGGGCGGCCTTGAGCTGCCCTGAAGCAGCCGAAATAAACACATATCAAATGTGGGAGGGGGCTTGCTCCCGATGGCGGTGGGTCAGCTTGCACATGCAGTGACTGACACTCTGCTATCGGGAGCAAGCCCCCTCCCACATTTTCACCTGTGCACCCTTGAAGACCGTGCGTCTTTTCCATATCACCTGTTTAGCCAGCGAAAGCTGGCTGAAAGCTTTCACGTCTAGGATCGCCCCCACTGCCGGCAAAAGACCGGCTGTTTACAACAACAATGGTGATTCCCGATGTCCGTCCGTACCCGCCTGTTCGCCCCAACTCCCCCCGTACGCCTCGTGCCTTTCGTTCTGCGCTGACCCATCCCGGTTCGCCATTCCCTAGCCGCGCTACGCCTGGAGTATTCCTATGCTGACTTTCCTTGGCTTTGCCATGGTCATCACGTTCATGTTCCTGATCATGACCAAGCGCCTGTCTGCGCTGATCGCCCTGATCATCGTGCCAATCCTGTTCGCGCTGTTCGGCGGTTTCGCACCGAAGATCGGCCCGATGATGCTCGAAGGCATCACCAAGCTCGCGCCAACCGGCGTGATGCTGATGTTCGCCATCCTCTACTTCGCCTTGATGATCGACTCCGGCCTGTTCGACCCGGCCGTGCGCAAGATCCTCAAGATGGTCAAAGGCGACCCGCTGAAGGTTTCAGTCGGCACCGCCGTACTGGCCCTGGTGGTGTCCCTGGACGGTGACGGCGCCACCACCTACATGATCTGCGTGGCCGCCATGCTGCCGCTGTACAAGCGCATCGGCATGAGCCCGCGGATCATGGCCGGCTTGATCATTCTCGCCGGTGGCGTGATGAACATGACCCCTTGGGGTGGCCCGACCGCCCGCGCCGCCAGTGCGCTGCATGTGGACCCTTCGGATATTTTCGTACCGATGATTCCGGCCATGGCCGCCGGCGTCGTCGCTATCCTCGCGATCGCCTATATGTACGGTAAGCGCGAACGTGCTCGCCTGGGCGAACTGCACCTGCAGGGCGACGAGATCGACCATAGCGAAATCAGCGTGTCGCAATTTCCAGACGCCCGCCGTCCGAAGCTGATCTGGTTCAACGGCGCACTGACCCTGGCCCTGATGTGCACACTGATCGCCGGCCTGTTGCCGCTGCCGGTGCTGTTCATGGTGGCGTTCAGTATCGCGATGATCGTGAACTACCCGTGCCTGCAACAGCAGAAAGACCGCGTCGCCGCCCATGCTGGCAGCGTACTGGCGGTGGTAGGGCTGATCTTCGCCGCGGGTATTTTTACCGGCATCCTGTCGGGCACCGGCATGGTCGATGCCATGTCCAAGAGCCTGCTGGCGGTCATCCCTGACGCCTTGGGCCCGTACCTGGCCGTTATCACCGCACTGGTGAGCATGCCGTTCACCTTCTTCATGTCCAACGATGCGTTCTACTACGGCGTACTGCCAGTACTGGCCGAAGCCGCCAGCCACTACGGCATCACCGCAGTGGAAATGGCCCGCGCCTCCATCGTTGGCCAACCGGTGCACTTGCTCAGCCCGCTGGTACCGTCGACCTACTTGCTGGTCGCCCTGGCCGGTATCGAATTTGGCGATCATCAGCGCTTCACCCTGAAGTGGGCAGTGCTGGTGTGCCTGTGCATAATGTTCGCCGCATTGCTGATGGGGATTTTTCCGCTGTTCAGCACTCTATAATCGTACAACCCAGCTGCGCCGGCCCTACGCCGGTGCGGCCTAACACACGCTCAAAGGAATACACATGGAATGGCTGACCAATCCGGAAATCTGGATTGCCTTCTTCACCCTGACGGCCCTAGAGATCGTCCTGGGCATCGATAACATCATCATGATTTCGATCCTGGTCAGCCGCATGCCTAAGCATATGCAGGCTCGCACTCGGATATTCGGCCTGGCGCTGGCCATGGTCACGCGCATCCTGTTGCTGCTGTCGATCACGTGGGTCATGCAACTGACTGCCGACCTGTTTGTGGTGTTTGGCCAAGGCATTTCCGGTCGCGATCTGATTCTGTTCTTCGGTGGCCTGTTCCTGCTGTGGAAAAGCTCCCAAGAGATGTACCACGCACTGGAAGGTGAAGACGAAACCCAGGACGAGCCGAAAGGCGCCGGTGGCAAGTTCATCTACACCATCATCCAGATCGCGATCATCGACATCGTGTTCTCCCTGGACTCGGTGATCACCGCCGTCGGCATGGTCTCCCACGTACCGGTCATGGTTGCCGCGATTGTGGTTGCCGTATTGGTGATGATGCTGGCTGCCGGCACCATCAGCGATTTCATCGACAAGCACCCGTCGCTGAAAATGCTGGCGCTGTCGTTCCTGCTGGTGGTGGGTACAGTGCTGATCGCCGAATCCTTCGACGTGCATGTGCCTAAAGGCTATGTCTACTTCGCCATGGCATTCTCGCTGGCGGTAGAAGCGGTGAACATCAAGATGCGCACCGCCATCGCGAAAAAGAAGAAACAGCAGGATCCTGTGAAACTGCGTAAGGACATCCCGGGTCAATAACCCGAGCCAGTCGTAAAAAACGGGGCGCTTGCGTCCCGTTTTTTTTCATCCGCAAAAAGCTGATTTCATGACAGTTTTGTTTCAATCCCCACTTTAGCTATGCGATGCTGGCGCCGAGCCCATTCGCCAACTACAGCTTAAGTACAAGACGTAGAGCGGCACGCGGCAACTTTCCTTCGCTCCTGTTGGAGCACACCTACACGGGGGGCCGAGCATGCTGACCTTGCTCAATCTGCTTTCCGCCGTGACCCTACTTATCTGGGGCACGCACATCGTCCGTACCGGGATCCTGCGGGTCTACGGTTCTAACTTGCGTCAAGTCATCGGGCATAACATGTCCAAACGCTGGCTTGCGTTTGTCGCCGGCATCCTGGTGACAGCCATGGTGCAGAGCAGCAACGCCACGGCCATGCTGGTGACCTCATTTGTGGGCCAGGGCCTGATGGGCCTGATGCCCGCCCTGGCGACTATGCTCGGCGCCGACGTCGGTACCGCGCTGATGGCGCGGGTGCTGACCTTTGACTTGTCCTGGCTGTCGCCGCTGTTGATCTTTCTCGGCGTTATTTTCTTTCTTTCGCGCAAACAGACGCGGGCAGGGCAGTTGGGGCGAGTAGGAATAGGCCTCGGTCTGATCATCCTCGCGCTGCAATTGATCGTGGAAGCCGCCGGCCCGATTACCCACGCCCAGGGCGTGAAAGTGCTGTTCGCCTCGCTGACCGGCGACATTTTGCTCGACGCACTGGTCGGTGCCTTGTTTGCGATGATTTCCTACTCCAGCCTGGCCGCCGTATTGCTGACCGCCACCCTCGCCGGCGCCGGGGTGATCGGCTTGCACGTGGCCATCGGCCTGGTGATCGGCGCCAACATCGGCAGCGGCGTGCTGGCCTTCCTCAGCACCAGCATGCAGAACGCCGCGGGGCGCCAAGTGGCACTGGGCAGTCTGTTGTACAAACTGATTGGCCTGCTGCTGATCATTCCGGTGCTCGACCCACTGGTACTGTGGATGGACGGCCTGGACTACAACACCCAAGGCATGGTCATCACCTTCCACCTGCTCTACAACGTCAGTCGCTGCCTGATCCTGCTGCCGACCATCGGCCCAATGGCGCGCCTCTGCGCGTGGTTGCTGCCCGAGCGAGAAGAGGCCAACGGCAAGGCCAAACCCCGTCATCTGGACCCCACGGCCCTCACCACGCCCAGCCTGGCCTTGGCCAATGCAGCCCGCGAAACCCTGCGCCTGGGCGACCTGATCGACAACATGCTCACCGCCATGCAAGAAGTACTGCGCGGCAAGCAAACTGCGATCACCCAGGAGATGCGCAGCCTCAGTGATGACGTCGAAGCGCTCTACAGCGCAATCAAGCTCTACCTGGCGCAAATGCCCCGCGAAGACCTGAGCGAACAGGACAGTCGCCGCTGGGCCGAGATCATCGAACTGTCGATCAACCTGAAGCTCGCCGGCGACCTGATCGAACGCATGCTGCGTAAAGTCCAGCAGCAGAAAACCTCTCAGCGCCGCCAGTTTTCCGAAGTAGGCCTGGAAGAACTCACCGGCCTGCACAGCCAGTTGATAGCCAATCTGCGACTCGGCCTTTCGGTATTCCTCAGCGCCGACCCGGAAAGCGCACGCCAATTGCTACGCGAAAAGCGCCGCTTTCGCGCCCAGGAGCGCCGCTTGGCCCACGCCCATGTGAGCCGTCTGCAACGCAAAATCGTACAGAGCCTAGAGACCAGTTCCCTGCACCTAGAGCTGATTGCCGACATGAAACGCCTCAATTCGTTGTTTTGTAGCAGTGCGTATGTAGTGTTGGAAACGTCCGACACAGGCGCGCTCTCGGCCGAAGATATTGCCGACATCACGCATTCGCCCTGAACGTACGATGGCCCGTGAAGTCAGTTAGAGCTGACCTCACTCGCCAGGAAGCCAGTTATGCGTCGCCTGTTATTCGCCTGCCTGCTTATGGGTTCTGCCCACGCTTTTGCCTTTGACCGCCTGCAAGTCGAGGGCTACACCTTGCCCAACGGCCTGCAATTGCTACTCAAGCCGGGCACCGAACGTGGGCACGTGGCGATCCGTTTGGTGGTCGGTGTGGGCCTGGATGACTTCGGCTGTGAGGAAAAGGAGTTGCCGCACTTGCTCGAACACTTGCTGTTCAGTGGCATCGACGGCGGCGGCGAAGGCGACCTCGAAGAGCGCATGCAGGCGCTGGGCGGCGAGTGGAACGCCTACACCAGCAATGCCGACACCACCTTCGTAATTGAGGCTCCCGCGAAAAACCAGCGCAAGGTGCTCGACCTGTTACTGGCAATCATCACCCGCACTGAGTTGACCGACGCCAATATCAATGCGGCCAAACAAGTAGTAGAGCGCGAAGACGGCGGCCATTACTCGCACCTGCAACGCCTGCTGGACCGTCAGGACCTGGGCCACACCGCCAGCAATCAACTGGCCGTCGAGTTGGGCCTCAAATGCGCCGAACGCGCCGAGGTCGAGCAACTGACCCGCGACCAGTTGCAGACACTGCGCAAGAATTGGTACGCCCCCAACAACATGACCCTGATCGTCGTCGGCGAACTCGACAAACTGCTGCCGGCCTACCTGGAACGCACCTACGGCGAACTCGACCCGGTAGACCCCACCGAGCACAGGCCCCTGCCGGAAATCCAGCACACCGCCAACAGCCACCGCGAACTGATCCACGGCTGGGTAGGCAACAGCGCCAAACTGCACTGGCTGTTCCCAGAACCGGTATTGGACGACCAGCACGATGAAACCTACGACCTGCTCAAGGACTACCTCGACTGGGCGCTGTACCGTCAACTGCGCCTCAAGCACGGTTTGTCCTACGGCCCCTGGAGCGAACGCGAAGTGCTCGGCGGCGTCGGTTTCCTCAGCCTGAATGCCGACCTTGAGCGAGAAAACCTCCCTGAGGCCGAACAGGTACTGCACGACCTCACCGCGCAGTTGCTCAAAGACGGCCTCGACCCGGCCACCTTCGCCCGCCTGCAACAGGCCGCCATCGCTCGGCAAGCCTGGGCCGTGCAGGGCAATAGCGCGTTGGCCGACTACTATTGGGCGGCATTGGCCGACTACGACAAAGGCCGCTTCAGCGACCCGGTCAAACGCATCAAGGCCGTCAACTTGGATCAGGCGAACCAAGCCATGCGCCAGGTACTCAAGCAGCCTGGCTACTGGCGCATCGAAAAACCGCTGTTAAGTTACGACATGCTCAATTGGATCGGCGCCGGCGTGCTCGGCCTGATCGCCATTGTGTTGATCGGCGTGCGGCTTTATCGCAAACGGATCACGTAATCGGGCACCGAACGCCGGGCTAAGACGTTATTCTGTCTGGGATTTTTTCCTACAAAGACTGCGAACCGCCGAATGCAAAACGTAACCCGTTTAATCACCCGCATCCTCGAACTGATGAAGCGCTACCCAGGGGTGATTGCACTCGGCGGCTTCATCTCGGGTGTGTGCAGTTTCATTCTGGTGGACCGTCAGCAGGGCATGGCCAGTTGGATCGCGGTCATCATGCTGGTGAGCTGGTTGTGGCTGATGCTGGAGAACAGCTTTACCCAGCTGTTCACCAAGGTGTTCAAGCGGGAAATTCCCGAACCCCTGCTGCGCTACGCCACCCAGATGATCCACCAGGAAAGTCTGTTCTTCGTGCTGCCGTTCTTTTTCATCACCACGGCGTGGAACAGTGGCCAATCGATATTCACCGGCCTGCTCGGCGCAGCGGCACTGGTGTCGATCATCGACCCGCTGTACTACAAATGGCTGGCGCCCAAGCGCTCGCTGTTCCTGGCGCTGCACACCCTGACGCTGTTCGCCGCGCTGCTCACCGCGCTGCCGATCATCCTGCACCTGACCACCGCCGAGAGTTACAAGCTCGCCCTCGGCGTAGCCATGGCGTTGTCGATCCCGAGCCTGGCAGTGAGCATGCCGCTGCGCAGCCTCAAGGGCTGGGCGATGCTGCTGGGGGTGACCGCCGCGATTGGTTGCGCAGGCTGGTTCCTACGCAGCTGGGTACCGCCGGCCACGCTGTGGATGACCGAAGTGGCCATCAGCACCCAGTTGCAAGACCGCACGCCAGGCGATGACCTCAAGGAAGTGACCGTTGCTCAACTGCGCAGCAGCGGGCTGTATGCCTATACCGCAATCAACGCGCCACGCGGGCTGAATGAGCGGATCTACCACGTGTGGAAATTCAACGGCAAAGAGGTCGACCGCATTGCCCTGGACATCCACGGCGGGCGCAAGGAAGGCTATCGCGCCTGGACCCACAAACAGAACTTCCCGCCCGATTCGGCGGGGCGCTGGCAAGTTCAAGTGCTGACCGAAGACGGGCAGGTGATCGGCGTGCTGCGCTTCAAAGTGACTGACGCAGCACAAACGGACAACCCGAAGTAGGCTGTATCGTGCTATTACGTAGGAATTGTGGATAGCCAATACAAGCTCGGAGCTTATGACCAGTAGTCCCACGGCCGGCGCAGCCCACCTCGATACCTCCACCGCCCCTCCGTTACTGCGGATTACGGGGGACTGGACGCTGGCCCACTACGCAAACCTAAAGAAGCTGTCGGACAAACTCGACGGCCAATACGACGCCGGCGCACGCATAGACCTCAATGGGCTCGGCGCCCTGGATACCGCCGGCGCCTCGCTGCTGGTGGAACTGCTTGGGCCAACCCGTATCGAGCAATCCGCCGAGCAGACCGATTGCAGCCTGTCCGCTGCCGACCGCGCGTTGCTCAAGACCGTCTACCGCTCACTCAACGATTTTTGCGTACCGGAAAAAGCACCGGAAGAGGCTGCCGGTATCCAGGTGTTGGCACGCATCGGGCGGGCGGTGGATACCGTCTGGCAGGACAGCAAGCAATTATTGGGTTTTGTCGGCCTGATCCTCGAAACCTTTGCCCGTGGCATTTTCCGCCCCAAGCGCTGGCGCCTGACGCCGATGGTTGCCCATCTCGAACAGGTCGGCCTCGATGCCGCGCCTATCGTGGCGTTGCTGACCTTTCTAGTCGGTGCCGTGGTGGCGTTTCTTGGCGCCACGGTACTCAAAAGCTTCGGCGCGACAATTTTTACGGTGGACCTGGTGGCGTTCTCCTTCCTGCGGGAATTCGGCGTGTTGCTCACTGCGATCCTGATCGCCGGCCGCACCGCTAGTGCGTTTACCGCGCAGATCGGTTCGATGAAGGCCAACGAAGAAATCGACGCCATCCGCACACTGGGCCTGGATCCGATGGAGTTGCTGGTACTGCCCCGCGTACTCGCGCTGCTGATCGCGCTGCCGATGCTGACCTTTCTGGCGATGCTCTCGGGGATCGTCGGCGGCGGCGTGGTGTGTGCCGTGGCGCTGGATATTTCGCCCGCGATGTTCCTCTCGCTGCTGCAATCGGACATTGGCGTGCAGCACTTTTTGGTGGGCATGGTGAAAGCACCGATCTTCGCCTTTTTGATCGCAGCCATTGGCTGCCTGGAAGGCTTCAAGGTCAGCGGCAGTGCCGAATCGGTCGGCGCCCACACCACCTCCAGCGTGGTGCAATCGATCTTTGTGGTGATCGTGCTGGATGCGGTTGCCGCGCTGTTCTTCATGGAGATGGGCTGGTGAGTCGTCTACACCGTTCGCCCACCGAGGCGGTGATTGAAGTGCGTGGCCTGTGCAATCGCTTCGGCAGCCAGAGCGTGCACGAGAATCTCGACCTGGATTTGTACAAGGGCGAAATCCTTGCGGTGGTCGGCGGCTCCGGCAGTGGCAAGTCGGTGCTGTTGCGCAGCATCGTCGGCCTGCGCCGCCCCAGCGAGGGCGAAGTGCGGGTGTTCGGCAAGAATCTGCCGAGCCTGCCGGAGCATGAGCGTTCGCTGGTAGAGCGGCGCTTCGGCGTGCTGTTCCAGAAGGGCGCGCTGTTTTCCTCGCTGACCGTGACCGAGAACGTCGCGCTGCCACTGATCGAGCATGCAGGCCTCAGCCGTCGAGACGCCGAGCACTTGGCGGCCGTCAAACTCGCCCTCGCTGGGCTGCCGCTGTCGGCCGCCGACAAATACCCCGCGTCGCTCTCCGGTGGCATGATCAAGCGCGCCGCACTGGCCCGGGCCCTGGCCCTAGACCCGGACATCCTGTTCCTCGACGAGCCCACCGCCGGCCTCGACCCGATTGGCGCGGCGCAATTCGACCAACTGATCCTGACCCTGCGCGACGCGCTGGGCCTGAGCGTGTTCCTGGTCACCCATGACTTGGACACGCTGTACACCATCACCGACCGCGTGGCGGTGCTGGCGCAGAAGAAAGTGCTGGTGGCGGACGCCATCGATATCGTCTCGGAAACGGACGACGCCTGGATTCACGAATACTTCCACGGCCCCCGAGGCCGCGCGGCATTGGATGCCGCTCAACCGCTCAACGAGGTATGACATGGAAACCCGAGCCCATCATGTGATGATCGGTCTGTTCAGCGTGATCGTGGTGGTCGGCGCGATGCTGTTTGGCCTGTGGCTGGCCAAATCCAGCGTCGACAGCGCCTTCCAGGATTACGAAGTGATCTTCAACGAGGCGGTCAGCGGCTTGTCTCAAGGCAGCTCGGTGCAATACAGCGGGATCAAGGTGGGCGACGTGATCAGCCTGAGCCTGGACCCCAACGACCCGCGCCGCGTACTCGCGCGTATCCGCCTGGCCGGGCAGACGCCGATCAAGGAAGACACCCAAGCCAAACTCGCGCTGACCGGCATCACGGGCACGTCGATCATCCAACTCAGCGGCGGGACACCTCAAAGTGCGGTGCTCAAGGGCAAGGATGGCAACCTGCCGCAGATCATCGCCTCGCCATCACCCATCGCGCGGCTGCTGAACAACAGCAATGACCTGATGACCGGCATCAACCTGCTGCTGCACAACGCCAACGAGATGTTCTCCTCGGATAACGTCGAGCGACTGAGCAAGACCCTGGATAACCTGCAACAAACCACCGGCGCCATTGCCGACCAACGCGGCGATATCAAGGTGGTGATGCAACAACTGATGCAAGTCAGCAAACAAGCCACCGCTGCTCTGGAGCAGACCACGGTGCTGATGCGTAACGCTAACGGGTTGCTCAACGATCAAGGCAAACAAGCGTTCGGCAGCGCCGAACAAGCGATGAAATCCCTGGAGCAAAGCACCGCCACCATCAATACCTTGCTGACCAATAACAAAGACTCGGTGAACAGTGGCATGCAGGGCCTCAACGAACTGGCACCGGCGGTGCGCGAACTGCGCGAAACACTCGGTTCGCTGCGCGCCATCTCCCGCCGCCTGGAAGCCAACCCCAGCGGTTACCTGCTGGGCAGTGATAAGAACAAGGAGTTCACGCCATGAAGCGTGCTTATCAAATGATCGCTCCTGTGGCGCTGGCACTGGTGAGCGCATGCTCGATCCTGCCTAAAGCCGACCCGTCGGACGTCTACCGCCTGGCCTCCGCCCAGACGACGACTCAAGGCACCCCGGTAGGTTGGTCGCTACGCCTGACCAAGCCACAAACCAGCGAGTTCCTCGACAGCCCACGCATCGCCGTGGTGCCCAATGGCGACCTGATCAGCAGCTACGCCAACTCGCGCTGGAGCGATCCCGCGCCGGTGCTGTTGCGTAATCGCCTGCTGGACGGCTTCCAGCGTGACGGTCGGGTGACACTGCTGAGCACCGACGACACCAATCTGCAGGCCGACTATGAGCTGGGCGGGCAGTTGCAGGCGTTTCAGAGTGAGTACCGGGGCAGTGCGGTGGAGGTGGTGATCCGCCTCGACGCACGCCTGGTGCGTGGCAGTGATCAGCGGATTATTGCCAGCCGGCGGTTTGAAGTGCACCAAGCGGTGAGCGATACCAAGGTGCCGGCGGTGGTGGCCGGGTTTGGAGTGGCCGGGGATCAGTTGAGCAGGCAGGTGGTGGAGTGGGTTGTTCAGCAGGGCAACGGTGTTGCGAAACGCTGAGGGCCTCATCGGGGGCAAGCCCCCTCCCTCATTTTGAATGTGTTCACAGATCAACATGTAGGAGGGGGCTTGCTCCCGATAGCGATCCGAGCCTCAGCCAAAGAACCAGTAGCACACCGCAATCGCCGCCACGACACCAGCAAACTCAGCCAGCAACGCACAGCCCACGGCATGCCGCGCCCGCTGAATGCCCACCGAGCCGAAGTACACCGCCAACACATAAAAGGTGGTTTCCGTACTGCCCTGGATCGTCGCCGCCACCAGAGCCGGGAAGCTGTCCACACCTTGAGTCTGCATGGTCTCGATCAACATCGCCCGCGCAGCGCTGCCGGAGAATGGCTTGACCATTGCAGTCGGCAATGCATCGACAAAGCGCGTGTCCATGCCGGTCCAAGCGACCAGATGGCGAATCCCCTCAAGGCCAAAGTCCAAGGCCCCGGAGGCGCGCAAAACACCCACGGCACAGAGCATCGCAACCAAGTAAGGCAACAGGTTCTTGGCCACGTCGAAGCCTTCTTTGGCCCCTTCGACAAACGCCTCGTACACCTTCACCTTGCGCAACGCGCCGATCACCAGGAATAGCATGATCAATCCAAACAACGTGAGGTTGCCGAGGATCGACGACAAACCGGCCAGCGCCGTGGCAGATAGCGTGGCCAATAACGCCATAAAGCCGCCCAGCACCAACGCACCCGGAATCAGGTAAGCCAGCACCACCGGATCCCACAGCCGCAGACGCTGCATCACCGCCACCGACAGCAGGCCCACCAGAGTAGAAGCGCTGGTGGCCAACAGGATCGGCAGGAACACCAACGTCGGGTCGGCGGCGCCTTGCTGGGCGCGGTACATGAAGATGGTCACTGGCAGCAGTGTCAGAGACGAGGCGTTGAGCACCAGGAACAGAATCTGTGCATTACTCGCCGTGTTGGGGATGGGGTTGAGCTCCTGCAACGCCTTCATGGCCTTTAGGCCGATTGGAGTGGCCGCGTTATCCAGGCCCAGGCCGTTAGCGGCGAAGTTGAGGGTGATCAGACCGATGGCAGGGTGGCCGGCCGGCACTTCCGGCATCAGGCGGCGAAACAGCGGGCCAAGGGCCTTGGCCAGCCAATCGACGATCCCGGCTTTCTCGGCGATACGCAGAAAGCCCAGCCACAGGGTCAGGGTGCCGAACAGCAGCACCATCACTTCCACCGACAATTTGGCCATGGCGAAAATGCTTTCCACCATCGCCGCAAAAATCCCGGCGTTACCCCCCACCAGCCATTGCGCCAGTGCTGACACCATCGCCACGACAAAGAAGCCAAGCCACAGGCCATTGAGCATCAGTTAAATCCCCCGAAAGATGGGGCGAATGATAGCGGGGCTGGCAGAAACGACAAACCCCGGATTTACCGGGGTTTGTCTTAGAGCCGTCGGACTATCAGCCGCGAGTGGCTTGGGCAGTCGGCAGGGCTTGCTTGGTGCGCCAGTGCGGCAGCGAATTCCAGTAGCGCTCGCCTTTGGCGTCGTCGTACATGCCTTCCCAACGGGAGATGACCAATACCGCCAGGGCATTACCGATCACGTTGAGGGCGGTACGCGCCATGTCCATGATACGGTCCACACCGGCGATGAACGCCAGGCCTTCCAGCGGGATCCCGACGCTGCCCAAGGTGGCCAGCAGCACCACGAAGGACACGCCCGGCACGCCGGCGATGCCTTTGGAGGTGACCATCAGAGTCAGCACCAGCATCAGTTGCTGACCGATCGACAGGTCAATGCCATACAGCTGGGCGATAAAGATTGCCGCGATGCTCTGGTACAAGGTCGAACCGTCGAGGTTGAACGAGTAACCGGTCGGCACCACGAAGCTGCAGATAGCTTTTGGCGCGCCATAAGCTTCCATCTTCTCGATCACGCGCGGCAGCACGGTTTCGGAACTGGCGGTGGAGTAAGCCAGTACCAGCTCATCTTTGAAGATGCGGATCAGCTTGAGAATCGAGAAGCCGAACAGGCGGGCGATCAGGCCCAATACTGCAAGAGCGAAGAACAGGATGGCGACGTAAACCAGGATCACCAGCTTGGCCAGCGGCAGCAAGGAGGCAAAGCCAAAGTTAGCGACAGTCACTGCGATCAGTGCGAATACGCCGATCGGGGCGTACTTCATGATCATGTGGGTGACTTTGAACATGCTCTCGGACACGCCTTGGAACATGGTCACAAGCGGCTCACGCAGCTCAGGCTTGAGGCTCGACAGACCCAGGCCGAACAGCACTGAGAAGAAAATGATCGGCAGCATCTCGCCACGGGCAACAGCGGCGAAGATGTTCGACGGGATCAGGTTGAGGATGGTCTCAATAAACGCATGCTCATGCTGCACCTCGGCGGCGGTCGCCTGGTACTTGGAGATATCCACCGTACCGAGGGTACTCATGTCGATGCCCGCGCCCGGATGGAACAGGTTGGCCAGCAACAGGCCGACCACAATGGCGATGGTGGTGACGACTTCGAAGTAAAGGATGGTTTTGACGCCGATACGACCGAGCTTTTTCGCGTCACCGACACCGGCAATGCCGACGATCAACGAGGAAATCACAATCGGGATCACGATCATCTTGATCAGGCGGATAAAGATATCGCCCGCTGGCTGCAGCACGTTGCTGATCCACCAGGCCTTTTCAGCACTGAAATGGTTGAGCACTGCGCCGATTGCGATCCCCAGCACCAAACCGATGAGGATCTGCCAGGCGAGGCTTAGCTTTGCCTTCTTCATGTCATTACCCTTACTTCAAGTGAACTTAAGGCAAATGCGCCAGCTGGACCGCTCGAAAGCGAAAAAGTGTGTGCATCTGCCTCCATGAAAGGTCACCGCAGCGTGGCCGAAATGGCTTACTGGCAGGCGAAAAAAGGCGCAACTATTCCGATGCAAGGGAGCGACGTCTAATGCCGTAAACGCCTACCCTATGCCGAATCGGCATGACTTTTTTTCATAATAACTGTCCGAACGGTCAGTTCATATGCGACATATTGTCAGGTGAATATGCCGTGAACCGGCCAATTCAGGCTCGCGCAGAGATTCTGCACGTGTTTGGTGCGTTGGCAGAAATGCCTGGGAATCACGCGGCATTGCGTCAGAAATGTCCTATAGCGGCGACAAAACTTTCTCGATAGATGGTCGTCCCGACACACCAAGTAATGGTTGGGAACAAGCAAAAAGAAAATTCGCAGCTATGGGCGGCATAAAAGGCTGGGATGAAAGTCATAAGCCCGCCGCAAGTTCAGCAAGCAGGAGGCTTGTGAACTTGCGTCGCAGCTTTTCGCCTGACCCGGCCCTTGCGCAGGCACTCCCTGTACCCGTAGGTCACGCCGATCCCATTTGATCAGAGCAACCCAGCCCCTTGGTCATGCACCGCTCTTGGCGAGGGGTGCAAACAGAAAGAAGCAAGGGTGCTTCTTTCTATGGACGCTGGCCCCGCAGCCGGGACCTAGTACCAATTCGGATCTTTCTTCAACTGCTCCATCAGCAGCTTCTGCATGCCTTCATCCGGCTTACCGATAAAACGGTAATCGGCATGGCGTGTTGGGGATTTATCTGCCGGCAAACCGGCGGGCACTTCCACCAACATGGCGTAGGCGTCTTCCTTGTCGAAGCTGAAGGCGACGATCAGGCGCTGGTTCTTGCACGTGTCTGCAGTTTCGCAAAGCGGCCCGACCAAGTACTTGTCACCATCTTCTTCCACGGCGTTCATCTGCTCGGCTGTGCCTGACAGGTTCATCACCCATTCCGGCAAGCGCTCTTCTTTTTTCACCACGTCTTGCCAAGTCTCGCGGTACTGCGGGTCCGCGGTCAGCAATTGGTTGGCCCGGGATTGGCCGTCATTGGCGGCCATCGCCAGGCCGCTGCCGCCCAAGAGCAGGGCGACAGCCATGGTTTTAAAGCACAGAGTGGTCATATTCAGCCTCGGCCGCGACGACCAAAGAAGAACGAAGCAATGAACATCACCAGGAAGACTACGAACAGGATCTTAGCGATCCCAGTGGCGGTGCCCGCGATACCACCAAAGCCCAGAACTGCAGCCACAATGGCGATGATCAGAAATGTGATTGCCCAACTCAACATGGTGATTCTCCTTACGCTTCGATAGAGGTAACAGCGGTAGTGCCGTGCCGTACGGCCGCCCTACACAAGCGGCCGCTTTTATTGCCTAAAACACCCAACGTTCTTGGGTTGGCAGCTCGCCCAGGGTGGAATCCTGCTCGGCCACTCTCAATTGCGGTGCAGTTACATCAGCAGAAGCAGCACCGACGGTACGGCTGCCAATGGAACTGAAATGTGTCTGCGTCATCGCCGGACGTTCGAAATGCGGGGTTTGCTGCTGACTCTGCTGCCAATGTTGCATCTGCTGGCCTGCTATCAGCGTGACCATTACGGCCAAGCTGGCAAACATGCCTTGCTGTAAGCGCAGTGGCGATACACACAATTGGCTGAGGATTTGGCGAGTCATGCTGATGTTCTCCCGCATTTTGATTATTCGTTGAGAGAGGTATTGCAGCGTGCATGCCAGCTTTTTTACAAAATAAAACCCAATAAAATCAGCATCTTATGCATTAAAGACACAATGGCAGTGCAGCATCCTGCACGATCGCCCTTTATAGGCCGTGCGAAATGCACGACGGTCAGTGGTCGGATCAAAGGATCGAAAGCAACGGAGTAGTTGCCGAAGTGGCAAGAAGGCATGAAAACGCCATCAGGCGGGGCTTTGTAGGAAAAGATGCAGATACCTGCACGGCAATGCCTTTTATCAATCAGAATAAACCATGCAACTTGCCCGATTATTCCGGGACTAAACACCATCATTTATAGTTAAGGAGCGCGGGACAGATGGAATCAGCCAAGGAACTTCAAGGCCGCATTCTTTTAGTGGATGACGAGTCCGCGATCCTCCGCACCTTCCGTTATTGCCTGGAAGATGAAGGCTACACCGTCGCCACCGCCAACAGCGCCGCCCAGGCCGATGCCCTGATGCAACGCCAGGTGTTCGACCTGTGCTTCCTGGACCTGCGCCTGGGAGAAGACAACGGTCTGGATGTGCTGGCACACATGCGTATCCAGGCACCATGGATGCGCGTGGTGATTGTCACCGCTCACTCCGCCGTCGATACCGCCGTGGACGCGATCCAGGCCGGTGCCGCCGATTACTTGGTCAAGCCTTGCAGCCCCGATCAACTGCGCCTCGCTACGGCCAAGCAATTGGAGGTGCGCCAACTGTCCGCGCGCTTGGAGGCTTTAGAAGGTGCAGTGCGCCAGCCCAAAGACGGCCTCGACTCTCATAGCCCGTCAATGATGGTGGTGCTGGAAACCGCGCGCCAGGTGGCGGGGACCGACGCCAACATCTTGATCCTTGGCGAATCAGGCACCGGTAAAGGCGAACTGGCCCGCGCTATTCACGGCTGGAGCAAACGCGCCAAGAAATCCTGCGTGACCATCAATTGCCCGTCGCTGACCGCTGAGCTGATGGAAAGCGAGCTATTCGGTCATAGCCGTGGCGCCTTCACCGGCGCCAGTGAGAGCACGCTGGGCCGCGTCAATCAGGCAGACGGTGGCACGCTGTTTCTTGATGAGATCGGCGATTTTCCCCTCACGTTGCAGCCCAAATTACTGCGCTTTATCCAGGACAAGGAATACGAGCGCGTGGGCGACCCGGTCACCCGCCGGGCCGACGTGCGTATCCTCGCCGCCACCAACTTGAACCTGGAAGACATGGTGCGCGACGGACGTTTCCGTGAAGACTTGCTGTACCGCCTCAACGTCATCACCCTGCACTTGCCGCCGCTGCGCGAGCGCAGTGAAGACATCCTGACGCTGGCAGACCGTTTCCTGGCGCGCTTCGTCAAGGAATACGCCCGGCCGGCGCGGGGTTTCAGTGATCAAGCACGTGAAGCGCTGCTCAACTATCGCTGGCCCGGCAACATCCGTGAGCTGCGTAACGTCGTGGAGCGGGCGAGCATCATCTGCCCGCAGGAAAAGGTAGAAATCGTCCACCTAGGCATGGCCGAACAACCGACCAACAATGCACCGCGTATCGGGGCGGCGTTGAGTCTGGACGAGCTGGAGAAAGCCCATATCGGTGCGGTTCTGGCCACCAGCGACACCTTGGACCAGGCGGCACGCACCCTCGGCATCGACGCGTCGACCCTGTATCGCAAACGCAAACAGTACAACCTGTGAGCTGCACCCTATGAAGTTAGCGATGAAACTGCGCACTCGTTTATTCCTGAGCATTTCAGCGCTGATAACCGTCGCTCTGCTGGGGTTGATCCTGGGCTTAGTCAGCGTGATGCAGATGGCTAAGACCCAGGAATCGCTGATCCGCAGCAACTTTGTCACCCTGGACCTGGGCCTCAAACTGCGCCAGATCCTTGGCGACCAGTTGATCATGATGCTGGAGCAGCGCCCTGACCCCGAGGCGCTGCAAGCCTCCAAAAAACGTTACTTCGACTTGCTGGAACAGGGTATCGCCCACGAACAGCGCGATGGCCATGGCAACGGTTTCAGCCAGGCACGCCTCCAATACCAAGACTTGCTTGAAGCCTTCGACCAATCCCAGCAAGCGTCGCCGCCGCCGGGCAGCAAGGAAAAACTCACCGAAACCTTCAATGTGCTGCGCAACGGGCTGATTACCGAACATAAGCAGGCCCTGGATAACATCAGCGCCAGCGAGCATAAATCCCGTGAGCGGGCGTTGCTGATCGCTGGTTTGCTGGGGCTGGTGGGGCTCGCGGTGCTGATCATCGGATTTGTCACCGCCCATGGCATCGCCCGGCGATTCGGCGGGCCAATTGAGGCGCTGGCCAAAGCGGCGGACAAGATCGGCCAAGGTGATTTCGAGGTGACGCTGCCGATTTCTTCAGCGGCGGAAATGAACCTGTTAACCCGCCGTTTTGGCCTGATGGCCGAGGCGGTTCGCCAGCATCAAGCGACCAACGTTGACGAATTGCTGGCCGGCCAGCAGCGCCTGCAAGCGGTGTTAGACAGCATCGACGATGGCTTGCTGATGATTGACCGCCAAGGCCGCCTGGAACATCTCAACCCCGTCGCGCAGCGCCAGTTGGGCTGGGACGAGGAACGCCTCGGCCAAGGCCTGGGCGAAGCCCTGATGCGTCCCGAACTGGATGAACAGCTGCAAATGGTGCTGCGCGGCGGCAACCTGGAACGGGCGCCGGATGATCTGGAAGTGGAAGTCGAGGGCGAACTGCGCCTGCTGACCTACAGCCTCACACCTGTCAGCCATACCGAGGGGCATATTCTCGGGGCGGTCATGGTGCTGCACGACGTGACCGAACAGCGCGCCTTTGAACGGGTACGCAGCGAGTTCGTCCTGCGGGCATCCCACGAATTGCGCACGCCGGTGACTGGCATGCACATGGCGTTCGGCCTGTTCCGCGAACGTGCGAAATTCCCGGCGGACTCCCGCGAAGCGGACCTGCTGGATACGGTCAATGAAGAGATGCAGCGCCTGATGCAGTTGATCAACGACTTGCTCAATTTTTCGCGCTACCAGAACGGCCTGCAGAAACTCACCCTGGGCCCGTGCGACGTGACCGACCTGCTTGAAAACGCTCGTGCGCGCTTTGTGGAGCCCGCCAATGCGCAGAACATAGAGTTGCTGGTAGAAGTTCAATCCGACCTGCCACGCCTGTATGCCGACCAAGCGCAATTGGAGCGTGTGCTCGACAACCTTTTGGGCAACGCCCTGCGTCACACCGCCGACGGCGGGCAGATTCACCTGCAGGCGCGACGCCATGGCGAGCGGGTAATCATCAGTGTCGAGGACAATGGGGAAGGTATCGCCTATGGCCAACAAGGGCGCATCTTCGAACCCTTCGTCCAGGTGGGCCGCAAGAAAGGCGGCGCCGGCCTTGGACTGGCGCTGTGCAAAGAGATTGTGCAACTGCACGGCGGTCGCATGGGGGTGTATTCGCGGCCGGGGCAGGGCACTCAGTTCTACATGGCGTTACCGCTTTAACCTTTAGCGCCGGTTGAGGGCACGCAAAATAGCGGCACTTTCGGCGTCCGGCTCCCCAGCAAACAGGGAAGGCCGGAAACGCATCTGGAACGCCGCGATCACATGACGCGTTGCGACATCCAACACACCGGTCTGGGGTGTCGGGTAACCAAGAAGCGCCAACTCCTCCTGGAACCAGGTGATGCTCGGCAGTTCAGCAGCATATTGCACCTGAAAGCGCGCGACCGCCTGAGCATCCGGCCATACACCCAGACCTTCATCGGCCAGGCGCTTCCAAGGGAACAACGGTCCCGGGTCCAGCTTGCGCAGCGGCGCTATATCGCTGTGACCAATGATGTTCTTGGGGTCGATGCCATTGCGCTTGCTGATGTCCTTGAGCAGCACTACCAGCGATTTTACCTGGGCCTCGGAATACGGGTACCACAGGCGACCTGTGGGCGTGTCCTTATAGCCGGGGTTCACAATTTCGATCCCGATGGAGCTGGAGTTGAGCCAGGTACGCCCCATCCACTCGCTTTCGCCCGCGTGCCAGGCGCGTTGGCTTTCATCCACCAGCTTGTAGATGGTGGCAGAGGCGTCGTCGCCGATCAGGTAATGCGCACTGACCTCGCCGTGGGTCAGCAGGGCCAGTGATTGTTCAAGATTGGTGGAGGTGTAGTGGACAACCACGAACTGCACGCGATTGTCGTGGTTCGCCGAGGGGTGGCTGGTGTTCAGGCGGGGACCGCTGGCGCAGCCGGCGAGCAGAAGAAGCACAAAGGTGAAGCACAAGAATTTCATGGCGGAAGACAGCACGCTGAAGACGATAATGCAACAGTGTAACGTACGGTCCGTGGCCAAGCGGTCAAGTTACAAAATAGAACAACTTTTATGCCGCTTGCACTTGGTTACGACCTGCCGCTTTAGCCCGGTACAGCGCCTCATCAGCTCGTTTGAGCGCCAGGTCACTGCGTTCTCCCGGTTGGAATTGCGCCACCCCCATGGATACCGTAATCGTCACCGGCTCGCCCTTGAAGTGGAACGGGCAGGCCTCGATCGCCGCACGCAGCACTTCACCCACGCCCAAGGCATCCGACAGGGATGAATCAGGCATCAGCAGCACAAACTCTTCACCGCCAAACCGCGCGATGAAATCGTTGGAGCGCAGGCGCTTGCGCAGCACGTTGGCGATAATCTTCAGCACCTTGTCACCGGCCAGGTGGCCGTAGCCATCGTTGATGCGCTTGAAGTGGTCCAGGTCCAGCATCGCCAGCGACAAATTATTGCCGTGCTGGTGCCAAGCATTGACCTCATGGTCGAGGCGCTCGCTCCAGGCGGCGCGGTTGGGCAAGTCGGTGAGCGGATCGATCAGCGCCTTCTGGCGCTGCACCTCGAGGTGCTCGCGATAGCCCTGGGCCTCCTGCTCCATATTGGCAACCCGCTCGGCCAGCCCTTTCAAGCGCGCCGCCACTTCCTGCTCGCGTTGGTCACGCTGCTGCTGGTGCTCGTCCATGGTGCCGAGCAAACCCTCAAGATGGCTTTCCAGCACCTGCTTGAGGCTGTCCAAGTCCGCGGCGTCCTGCACACTGCTTTGCAGGCCGTCGACCTGCTCGCGAATCTGCGTGTCCAGCTCCCGGGCTGCGGAGCGGCTGTCGGCATGACCGTCGCTGGCCACTTGCAGGTGGCCCTGGAAGGCCTCAAGACGCTCGTTAAGCTGTTTCAGGTAGGCCTCGAACTCGTGCTGGCCGCTGTCGGTGATCGCCAGCATCAGCACCGCCAAGTCATCAAGGATCGGCAGCAGTTCGTACCAGTTCAGACCGTGGGCCAGGCGCTCGCGCATGGCTTCGGCCTGTGGCCGATGGCGCTCGGGCAGTGACAGCTCTTCCAGCAGGCCGAGCAGGGTGTCTTCAATATGCTTGGCCACAGAGCTGTAGGATGGCTCGGGTGAGTCAGGCAGGGAATAGGGGCCGTCAGATTGCAGCTCGTTGGGGTCAGGCTCATCGACCTCCAACACAGGCGGGAGCGAGAGACTACCGATCACCGTCTCATCCGGCGTCTCGACCGCTACCGGCGGGGTCTCGATTAAGGCCGCGAGGGCGCTTTCGGCCGCTGGCTCTTCCTCCTGAGGCTGTGGCGCCTTAGGCGCTGGAGCTTCGGCGACAGGCGCAACCTCTGCCACCCTCTGCGCAGGCGCCTCGTACACAAACGCTTCGCTGGCGGCCTTGGCGGGTTCAGGTTGTGCAGCAACCGGCTCCTGAGTCTGCGGCGCAAAGGCCCGCAGGGCTTGCGTCAGTTCATCGTTTTGCTCAGGTTCCTGAGGCTCGGCGGCGGCGTGGGTCACAACGGGGGACGGCGCTGGGCTGGCAACGGGCTCAGTGGCTACCGTTTCGCTCGCGGCGTCCTTGGCACCAAACAGACGCTGCAACAAACCTGGCCCAGGACGCGGAGCTTCACCCTCCGGCTCCAGGTTATTCAGCGCCTGCCCTTGCAGGCTGCTCAGCTCGCTGAGCAACAAAGGAATCTCTCGAGCCTGGCTGACGCGGCCATCCAACTGCTTGGCAAAGGTTTTCAGCGGACGGGCTACCTCACGGGGCAGCGGCAACTTTTGCAACTGCGTAACCAGAGACGTCAGTGCGGTGCTCATCTGGTCAATGCGGGTTTCGCGGCGTTGCTCAGAATCGAGCACGGCTTTTTCCAGGCGCGGCAACAAGGCCGCGAGGGCGGCGTCCATGTCGTCGGTGCGCACAACGTCGCGCATTTCCTTCATGCATTGATCAACGGCACGGTCGGTACCTTCCGCCGCCAGCGTGCTACGCACCAGCCCGCGGCGCAGCAGATCAAGGCGTGCAGCCCAACGGCGTTCGAGCTTTTCTTGTTGCTCGATACTTAGCAGGTATTTTTCTTTCCAGCGCTGGGCGTCGTCGCTCATGCAAGGGGTCCGCGAGGGCCAGGGCTCAACGCGGGTAATGCATCTGCCGTGAGCGAGCCCGGCAGACGAATCTCTACCGCGACCGGCAGGTGATCGGAAATGGGCTGCGCCAGCACCTGCACACTTTCCAGTGTGAGGCTCGGGCTGAGCAGGATATGGTCAAGACAGCGTTGCGGTCGCCAGCTCGGAAACGTGGCTTCGATTTGCGGCGCCAATAGCCCTAGGTCGCGCAACGGCGAATTCTGCAGCAGGTCGTTGGCATGGGTGTTCATATCCCCCATCAGCACCTGATGCTTGTATTTGCCAATCAAATCGCGCACGTAAGCCAACTGAAGGTTGCGCGTACGCCCCCCGAGCGCCAAGTGCATCATTACCACCACCAAGGCTTCAGGCCCTTCGCCAAAACGCACAAGGATCGCCCCACGCCCCTTTGGACCCGGCAATGGATGGTCTTCGATGGCGGTCGGCTTCAAGCGGCTGAGCACACCATTGCTGTGCTGCGCCAGGCGCCCGAGGTTGCGATTGAGTTGCTGATACCAGTAGGGGAAAGCCCCAAGATGGGCTAGATGCTCGACCTGATTGATGTAGCCCGAGCGAATGCTGCCACCGTCGGCTTCCTGCAAGGCGACCAGGTCGAAGTCACTCAACAGGTCGCCGATCTTCTGCAGGTTACCGGCCCGCCCGTTGTGGGGCAGCAAATGCTGCCAACCACGGGTGATGTAGTGACGGTACTTCTCGGTGCTGTTACCCACCTGGATATTGAAACTGAGCAGACGCAGACGATTGTCCGCCGGCAAGCCTGTCGATTCCAGGTGATGCTCATTGACCTGCGGGTCATGCAGGCCAACGACACGTTCGGTGGTGCCCCAGCGGCGCATGGGAAGCCCCTTACTTGGCTGCGCGCTCTTTGGCGATCAGCTGGTCTGCAACGTTGAGGGTATTTTCAGGACCACCAGTAGTGCCCAGGTCGAAACGGTATTTGCCGTTGACGATCATGGTCGGTACGCCTTGTACGCCGTACTTCTGCGCCAGTTCCTTGGCCTGCTTGATCTGGCCTTGGATGGCGAACGAGTTGAAGGTGGCCAGGAACTTGTCTTTGTCGACGCCTTGGGTCGCGACGAAGTCAGCCATTTCTTCTGGCTTGGTCAGGCGCTTGCCTTCTTTCTGGATCGCGTTGAATACCGCGTTGTGGACCTTGTGCTCCACGCCCATGGCTTCCAGGGTCAGGAACAGCTGGCCGTGGGCATCCCATGGACCGCCGAACATGGCCGGGATGCGCTTGAAGTTCACGTCTTTAGGCAGCTTCTCGACCCAAGGGTTGATGACCGGCTCAAACGCGTAGCAATGCGGGCAGCCGTACCAGAACAGCTCCACCACTTCAACCTTGCCCGGCACAGAAACAGGCACTGGATTGGCCAATTCCACGTAGGTTTTACCGGCTTCAAGCGGCACGTCGGCAGCCTGTGCGGTCATGCCGAAAAGGCTGACAGTGACGAGAGCGGCGCTGAGGATCAGATTACGCATGCTTTACTCCTGGACAAATAAAGTCGCCTTACGCGACCTTTAGGTGTGACAGGTCTACGCGGGCATGAGTTCGTTAGTGTAACGGCACCGGCCACAAAAAAGGGCGGCCTGGGCCACCCTTTTTATGCTTGCATCGCGGGATTAATCGAGCGTTAACGTTGCAGGCGCTTAGTGCAGGCCCTGGATGTAACTGGAGAGGGCTGCGATGTCTTCATCGCTCAGCTTGCGGGCGATGGTACGCATGATCGCCGCGTCGCCATCGTTAGCTCGACCACCTTCTTCCTTGCGGAAATCCGTCAGCTGCTTGGCGATGTATTGAGCGTGCTGACCACTCAAGTGAGGAAAGGCCGCTGCCGCAATACCTGCGCCGTTCGGTGAGTGGCAGCCGGTGCAGGCCGGCAGGCCTTTATCCAGATTGCCACCGCGAAATAGCTTCTTGCCGCGTGCCACCAATTTAGGATCAGCAGCTCCCACGCTGCCCTTCTGGCTGGCAAAATACGCCGCGATGTCTGCCAGGTCCTGATCGCTGGAGTTCGCCAGTAGGCCGGTCATTTCCAGCACAGTGCGCTTGCCGCTCTTGATATCCTGCATCTGCTTGGTCAGGTAACGTTCACCCTGGCCAGCGAGTTTGGGGAAGTTCGGCGCCGGGCTGTTGCCATCCGGTCCGTGGCAGGCACCACACACAGCGGCTTTCGCTTGACCGGCAGTGGCATCACCTTTAATGGGGCCCTCTGCAGCGACGGCAGCGCCAGTGATGCCCAAGGTCAACAGCAGACTCACGATCAATTTGTTCATCAGCTAATCCAACTACGGCTAAGGGTTTAAGAGTTATCTACCGGGTTTACTCACCATCAACTCAATGACGGCATGGTAATCCTCAGTACTGCAGTCCATGCACAAACCACGCGGCGGCATTGCCTTGAAACCCTCGGTCACGTGTCGCACTGTCGTGGCCACGCAAACTCGGTTGTACAGCGCTTCCGGTTCCTGTGTAGCCTGAGCGCCGTAAAGCGGGATCAGGGCACCAAAAGCGAGCAACCATCAGGTCATACATCGACCTTTTCAGGGTTTGAGAGCGTTTTGCGTTCTAATGCGCAATAAAGGTCTTTCGCTCCCGTGTACCTCATCCTTCGCTGGGACAAAGCACACACAAAATCTGCGGCATTATATACTGGCGCTACTGAAACGGAAACGACACCGCTTGCCGCACCCTTTCTCGGCACCGCCCACATCGGAAATCTCATGCAACTCAAGAATCCCATCCTAGGCCTGTGCCAACAGTCCACCTTTATGCTCAGCGCCGCCAAAGTAGACCAATGCCCCGATGACGAGGGCTTTGAAGTCGCCTTTGCCGGCCGTTCCAACGCCGGTAAGTCCAGCGCGCTGAACACCCTGACCCACGCCAGCCTCGCGCGCACCTCGAAAACACCGGGCCGCACGCAACTGCTCAATTTCTTCAAGCTAGACGATGATCGGCGTCTGGTCGACCTTCCGGGCTATGGTTATGCAAAAGTACCTATCCCGCTGAAGCTGCACTGGCAGCGTCACCTGGAGGCTTACCTGGGTGGCCGGGAGAGTTTGAAGGGTTTGATTCTGATGATGGACATCCGTCATCCAATGACTGACTTCGACCTGCTGATGCTCGACTGGGCCGTCGCCAGCGGCATGCCCATGCATATCCTGCTGACCAAAGCCGACAAGCTGACCTACGGCGCCGCCAAAAACACTCTGCTCAAAGTGCAGGCCGAAATCCGTAAAGGTTGGGGTGACACAATCACCATCCAGCTGTTCTCGGCGCCTAAGCGCATGGGTCTGGAAGAGGCCTACACCGTACTGGCAGGCTGGATGGAATTAGCAGACAAGGGCGCGGAAATCGCCGAGTAACTTTTCTGCGGGCAAAAAAAACCCCGGACTTCGTATGGGGAGGGGAAGTTCGGGGTTCAAGTTCTGGACCGCTAGGGCGGGGCCCAGATATCTGCCAACACTTAACACAACATAGGAGCATTGAAGGGCTTCACCACCCATTCAGTAACTCTGAGTAGCAGTTCACGGGTTAAGTTCCGGCAGGATCAGAAAACTATTGGAAATAACCAACGTCGACTTTTGAACTAAAGCACTCTGCCACCACGCCTGGTGGTGGCAAACGCCCGATATCAGTGTGCTTCGTCCCAGTTATCGCCAACGCCCACGTCGACCACCAACGGCACATCCAACTGTGCCGCCGCACTCATGTATTCGCGAATCTTCTCACTGACCTGCTCGACCAAGTCCTCACGCACCTCAAGCACCAATTCGTCGTGTACCTGCAGGATCACCTTGGCATCGAGGCCCGAGTCGGTCAGCCAGTTGTCCACCAGCACCATGGCTTTCTTGATGATGTCCGCCGCCGTGCCCTGCATCGGCGCGTTGATCGCGGTGCGTTCTGCAGCCGCGCGCTCCTGAGGCTTATTGGAATTGATATCCGGCAAATACAGCCGGCGACCGAAGAAGGTTTCCACGTACCCCTGATCGGCAGCCTGGGCGCGGGTGCGCTCCATGTAGTCGCGAACCCCTGGGTAGCGAGCGAAGTACACGTCGATGTAAGCCTTTGCAGTCTTGGTATCGACGCCGATGTCCTTGCCGAGCTTCTGTGCCCCCATGCCGTAGATCAGACCAAAGTTGATTGCCTTGGCACTGCGACGCTGATTGGACGTGACCTCAGCCAATTCGACCTTGAATACCTCAGCCGCCGTCGCGGTATGCACATCCAGGTCGTTGCGGAACGCATTCATAAGCCCCTCATCCTTGGACAAGTGCGCCATGATCCGCAGTTCGATCTGCGAATAGTCCGCCGCCAGCAGTTTGTAGCCCTTGGGCGCCACGAATGCCTGACGAATCCGCCGCCCTTCGGCGGTACGCACGGGGATGTTCTGCAGGTTCGGGTCACTGGAAGACAAGCGCCCGGTTGCCGCCACGGCCTGATGATATGACGTGTGAACACGCCCGGTGCGCGGGTTAATCTGCTCCGGCAGGCGATCGGTGTAAGTGCTTTTGAGCTTGCTCATGCTGCGGTACTGCATGAGTACCTTAGGCAGCGGATAGTCATCTTCGGCCAGCTTGGCGAGCACTTCTTCGGCGGTAGACGCCTGTCCTTTGCCAGTCTTCTTCAGCACCGGCAGACCCAGCTTTTCGTAGAGAATCGCCCCGAGTTGCTTAGGTGAACCCAGGTTGAATTCCTCACCAGCGATCTCGAAGGCCTGGCGTTCCAGCTCAACCATCTTGTTGCCCAACTCAATACTCTGAACGCCGAGCAACTTCGCATCGACCAAAGCGCCCTGGCGTTCGATGCGGGCCAGCACGGGTACCAAAGGTATTTCGATGTCCGTCAGCACACTGGCCAGGCTCGGGATAGCAGCGAGTTGCGCATGCAGTTCCTGATGCAACCGCAAGGTTACATCTGCGTCTTCGGCCGCATAGGGACCCGCTTGTTCAAGCGCGATCTGGTCAAACGTCAACTGCTTGGCGCCTTTGCCAGCGATGTCCTGGAAGCTGACAGTGTCGTAGTCCAGGTACTTCTTGGCCAGGCTGTCCATATCATGGCGCGTCGCGGTGGAGTTCAGCACGTAGGACTCAAGCATTGTGTCGAACGCGATGCCACGCACGGTGATGCCGTTTGCCGGGTCGCCGCCAATGGCGCAGTTGGCCAAGATATTCATGTCGAATTTGGCGTGCTGGCCTACCTTGAGCTTGGACGGATCTTCCAGCAACGGCTTCAAGGCCAGCAGTACGGTGTCACGATCCAGCTGTTCCGGCGCGCCAATGTAGGAGTGGGTCAGCGGGATGTACGCAGCTTCATGGGGCTGCACAGCGAAGGAAACCCCGACCAGTTGCGCCTGTTGGGCGTCGATCCCGGTAGTTTCAGTGTCGAAAGCGAACAACTTCGCGTCGTTTAGCTTCTTCAGCCAAAGATCGAACGTGGCCTGGTCGAGGATTGTGGTGTACGAGGCTTCTACAGGCGCTTGGGGTTCAACAGCTTTCTCAGCCACCGGTACCGCCTTCAGTTCAACACGCTTGGCATCGCGCTGAATCTCATCAATCCAGTTCTTGAACTCCAACAGCGTGTAAAGCTCCAGCAGCTTCTCGCGGTCTGGTTCAATCAGGTGCAGATCGTCCAATCCCACGTCCAGCGGCACATCAATCTTGATCGTCGCCAGTTGGTAGGAAAGAAACGCCATCTCCCGGTGCTCTTCAAGCTTGGCCGGCAGCGTCTTGGCACCACGGATCGGCAGAGTCGGCACAATATCCAACTGTTCATAAAGCTCTTTGAGGCCGCCATTCACACCCACCAGCAAGCCGGAAGCGGTCTTAGGACCAATCCCCGGAACGCCCGGGATGTTGTCGGACGAGTCACCCATTAACGCCAGATAGTCGATGATCTGCTCCGGAGCGACGCCAAATTTCTCCTTTACGCCGTCCACGTCCATGGCGCTACCGGTCATGGTATTGACCAAGGTAATGTGCCCGTCGACCAACTGCGCCATGTCCTTATCGCCGGTGGAGATCACTACCGGACGGTCAGCCGCCGCACTGCTGCGGGCCAGGGTGCCGATCACATCATCGGCCTCAACGCCTTCAACGCACAGCAGCGGGAAGCCCAAGGCGATCACACTCTGATGCAGCGGCTCAATCTGCACGCGCATGTCATCGGGCATGCTCGGACGGTTAGCCTTGTATTCGGCGTACATGTCATCACGAAAAGTCCCACCCTTGGCGTCGAACACCACCGCAAAGGGGCTGTCCGGGTACTGCTTGCGCAGGCTTTTGAGCATGTTCAACACGCCCTTGACCGCACCGGTCGGCAGGCCTTTGGAAGTGGTCAGCGGTGGCAGCGCGTGGAAGGCGCGGTACAGGTAAGAAGAACCGTCCACCAGGACGAGGGGCGCTTGGCTCATGAGCAGGATCAACCTTTTCGGCGGGTCTGGCGCTAGAATAGCCGGACCAATGAAAACAAAGGGACAAGGTTATCATGCGTACATTCAATCGCCTGCTGTTGACTGGCTTGATTGCACTCGCTCCGATGGCTGCCATGGCGGCAGACGATGCGCCTTCGGGCGACCCGGAAGTGACCATTCGCACGGAAGGCAACAGGACTATTCAGGAGTACCGTCAAAACGGCTTCCTGTATGCAATCAAGGTGACCGTTAAAGGTGCTCCTCCCTATTTCCTGGTGCGCGCGGACGGAACCGACGCAAACTTCATCCGCTCTGACCAGCCGGATATGCTGATCCCGTCATGGAAGATCTTCGAATGGAAATGATTTCTTAACTTCAATTGGCGCCGCCCACAGCGGCGCCCGTAATGGCAGTTTTAACCATGTCTGTGTTCACCCCCCTGGCTCGGCCCGAGCTGGAAACCTTTCTCGCCCCTTACGGGCTCGGCCGCCTGCTTGACTTCCAGGGGATTGCTGCCGGCAGCGAAAACACCAATTTCTTTATCAGCCTGGAGCAGGGCGAATTCGTCCTGACCCTCGTTGAGCGCGGCCCTGTCGCGGAGATGCCGTTCTTCATCGAACTGCTCGACGTGCTCCACGACGCCGATCTGCCTGTGCCATACGCCCTGCGGACCACCGATGGCATGGCTTTGCGCGAATTGAAGGGTAAACCGGCACTGCTGCAACCACGCCTGGCCGGCAAGCACATCAAAGACGCCAACGCACAGCATTGCGCCCAAGTAGGTGAGTTGCTTGGTCACCTGCACTTGGCGACGCAAGGCGAGAAGGTGCTGGAACGCAAAACTGATCGCGGCCTGGACTGGATGCTCAGCGAAGGTGCGCAGCTAATTTCGCATTTGAACGATGCACAGCAAAGCCTGCTGAACGCTGCATTGACTGAAATCGAAGCCCATAAGGCCGAGATTCTCGCCCTGCCGCGCGCCAACGTGCACGCCGACCTGTTCCGCGACAATGCAATGTTCGAAGGTACACACCTGACGGGCTTGATCGACTTCTACAATGCCTGCTCGGGCCCGATGCTCTACGACGTGGCAATCGCGCTGAATGACTGGTGTTCGGATGACGATGGTGTGATCGACGGACAACGCGCTCGTGCGTTGTTGGGCGCTTATGCTGGACTGCGACCGTTTACAGCGAAGGAAGCGGAGCTCTGGCCGACCATGTTGCGAGTGGCATGCGTGCGGTTCTGGCTGTCACGGCTGATTGCCGCTGAGTCATTTGCCGGCCAGGACGTGTTGATTCACGATCCCGCCGAGTTCGAACATCGGTTGGCGCAGCGCCAGCAGGTCAACGTCCACCTGCCATTCGCGCTCTAAGGAGCAACCCGGTCAAAAATGTGGGAGGGGGCTTGCCCCCGATGGCGATGCATCAGTCAAATTATCATCGACTGAAGCGCCTTCATCGGGGGCAAGCCCCCTCCCACATTTGATCTTCGTTGTGAGGCTTACAACGACTCCAGGCAACCGGCCAAGTCACTCCCCAGCTTCTCCAGCACCTGCTCATAACCCTGAGCCGTCGCCGGTGTATACCCGCCCAACGCGTCCAATTCAGCCAGTTTCACCGGCAGCCCGGCCACCAGCGTCTCTGCCAAGCGCGGGCGCAACGGCGGTTCACTGAACACGCAGGTCTTGCCCACTTCCTGCAAGCGAGTACGCATTGCCGCTACATGCTGGGCGCCTGGCTGTACTTCGGAGGCGACGCTGAACACGCCGGTGTGCTTAAGCCCGTAAGCATCTTCGAAGTAATCAAAGGCTTCGTGGAACACGAAGTAAGGCTTGTCGCCGATGCTCGCCATGCGTTTTTTCAGGCGTGCATCCAGGGCGTCCAGACGGCCGGCAAACGCCTTTGCGTTGCTCTGGTAACGCTCGGCATTCACTGGGTCAGCGGCGCTCAGGTCGGCTGCCATACGTGCAGCAATCACCCGGGCGTTTACCGTGGACAACCACAGATGCGCATCCAGGCTGCCCGGGCGGTGATCGTGGTCATGTTCGTCGGCATCGTCAGCGTGAGAATGGCTATCTTCACCGAAACGACGCAGTTTCATTCCCGGCAAGTCTTGCACCGCTACCGTCGTCGCTGTACGACCTTTCAACACGCGAGGCAGGAAACTCTCCATATCCGGCCCAATCCAATACAGCAGATCCACCGACTGCACACGCCGTACGTCGGATGGGCGCAACGCGAAGTTATGCGGCGATGCGCCGGGGGGCAACAACACCTCCGGCACGGCCACGCCGTCCTGCACAGCCGCGGCTATCAACTGCAGAGGCTTGATGCTGGTGAGTACCCGTACCTCGGCCTGAACTGTGCCTGCGATGAACAAACTGGTGATGAAAACGACAAAAACGGGAAAAAGTCGGGACACGATGACCACTCAATGACGTAGGAACGGGTAACATAATAACGTCTCTATCAAATATCTGTCGCCGCTCATGCCTAAAACACCGCTTGCCAGCCGTCCCCACGACCACTCTCACTGCGTGCACACCGCGCTGTCGGAAGCCGACACCCTGTGTGCGCAGAAAGGCCTGCGCCTGACCGCCTTGCGTCGCCGGGTGCTGGAGCTCGTGTGGCAGAGCCACAAGCCGCTGGGCGCCTATGACATTCTGGGCGTGCTCAGCGAGCAGGACGGCCGCCGCGCCGCGCCTCCAACCGTGTACCGCGCGCTGGACTTCCTGTTGGAAAACGGCCTGGTACACCGCATCGCATCGCTCAACGCCTTTGTCGGCTGCAACCACCCAGAGCACGCGCACCAGGGCCAGTTCCTCATCTGTCGCGAGTGCCACGCCGCCATCGAACTTGAACAAAAAAGCATCAGTGACGCCATTATCACAAGCTCCGCCGACGTTGGCTTCAGGGTCGAAGGGCAAACGGTCGAAGTGGTCGGCCTGTGCGCGGGCTGCCAGGGGGCTTGATGAGCAACGCGTTAATCCGACTGGAGCAGGTTGGGGTCACGTTCGCCGGGCAAAGCGTGCTGGATAACATCGCACTGAGCGTAGAGCCGGGGCAGATCGTTACCCTGATCGGCCCAAATGGCGCCGGCAAGACCACCCTGGTGCGTGCCGTGCTTGGCCTGCTCAAGCCCGACAGCGGCAGCGTATGGCGCAAGCCCAAGCTGCGCGTCGGTTACATGCCGCAGAAGCTGCACGTTGACCCGACCTTGCCCCTCTCTGTACTTCGCTTCCTGCGCCTGGTGCCTGGCGTAGACCGTGTCCGCGCACAGGCTGCACTTAAGGAAGTCGGCGCCGAACAAGTGATCGACAGCCCGGTGCAGAGCATCTCCGGCGGCGAAATGCAGCGCGTACTGCTGGCCCGCGCCCTGCTGCGCGAGCCCGAGTTGCTGGTGCTAGATGAGCCCGTGCAGGGCGTCGATGTCGCCGGCCAGGCCGAGTTGTACAGCCTGATCACACGCCTGCGCGACCGCCACGGCTGCGGCGTGCTGATGGTCTCCCACGACCTGCACCTGGTCATGAGCACCACTGACCAAGTGGTGTGCCTCAACCGCCACGTGTGCTGCTCCGGCCACCCGGAACAGGTCAGCGGCGACCCGGCGTTTGTCGAGTTGTTCGGCAAAAATGCCCAGAGCCTGGCGATCTACCACCACCATCACGACCACGCCCATGACCTGCATGGCGCTGTGGTTGACGACCCGGCCACACCTCATACCCACGTTCATGGAGATAGCTGCAAGCATGGCTGATTTTCTGCTTTACG
This sequence comes from Pseudomonas sp. W22_MBD1_FP4, assembly GCF_052113765.1. Lineage (NCBI taxonomy): Bacteria > Pseudomonadati > Pseudomonadota > Gammaproteobacteria > Pseudomonadales > Pseudomonadaceae > Pseudomonas > Pseudomonas sp. W22_MBD1_FP4. The sequence continues at coordinate 44,176 of NZ_JBGQOI010000027.1, forward strand.
CCCTGCTGGCAGGCTTGGCTTTGGCGCTAGTGGCTGGCCCGCTGGGCTCATTCGTGGTCTGGCGTCGCATGGCGTACTTTGGCGACACCTTGTCCCACGCCGCGCTGCTGGGCGTGGCGATGGGTTTCCTGCTGGATGTAAGCCCGACCATCGCCGTGACCGTGGGCTGCCTGCTGCTGGCGGTGCTGCTGGTAACCCTGCAACAGCGCCAGCCGCTGGCCTCGGACACCCTGCTGGGCATTCTGGCGCCGAGCACGTTGTCACTAGGCCTGGTCGTACTGAGCTTTATGCATGAAGTCCGCATCGACCTGATGGCCTATCTGTTCGGCGATCTGTTGGCGATCAGCCCAACGGACCTGGCCTGGATCCTCGGCGGCAGTGCTGCTGTTCTGGTGCTTCTGGTAGTCCTGTGGCGCCCACTGCTGGCAATCACGGTGCATGAAGAACTGGCCAGGGTCGAAGGCTTGCCCGTATCGGCTTTGCGCATGGCCCTAATGTTGTTGATCGCCGTGGTGATCGCTGTCGCGATGAAGATTGTAGGCGTATTGTTGATCACGTCGCTGCTGATCATCCCCGCCGCCGCCGCCCAACGCCACGCCCGCTCACCCGAGCAGATGGCCATCGGTGCAAGCCTTCTGGGGATGCTGGCAGTGTGCGGAGGCCTGGCGCTGTCCTGGTTCAAGGACACGCCAGCAGGACCATCGATTGTGGTCGCGGCCGCCGCCCTGTTTCTGCTGAGTTTTGTCCTGCCCCGTCGAGGGGTGTAGACTTGCTCGCTTTTTGCGCAAATAGAGAGTCGCAGGAATGAAGCCGTTCACCTCCCGTTATCTGCTCCTTGCCGCATTTTCCCTGCTGCTGGGCGCCTGCCAAAGCACACCGCCCGCCGCCCCCGAGGCTCCGGACCCACGTGCTGCGGCCATCGCGCAGCTGGAGCAAAACCTCGCCAGCAGCGAGCTCGCCACTGCCGAAGACCAGTTGGCAGCGTTGCAGGCCCAGTCGCCTAACGACCCGACACTAGAGCCTTATCAGCGCCAATTGGCCGAAGCCTACCTGCAGCGCAGCCAGATCGTGCTGCAAAAAGGTGACGTCAACGCCGCCGCCACCGCCCTGAGCCGCGCCCGCGCGCTGATGCCCAAGGCGCCAGCCCTTACCGGCGGCGTCAACAGCGCTATTACCCACGCCCGCAAGGTCGAACTGGATAAAGCCGAAGAGGCGCTCAAGGCCGCCGAGGCCAAGCCCGCCGCCAAGGTCATCGACCCGGCGGCGCCCAGCACCACGGTGGCCTTGAACCTCACCAATATCGAAGAATTGCGCCATCAACTGGATGCGATTGCCACCGACGTGGTGAATTACCAGTGCGACGTGAGCATTCAGGCGCCACGCACCGAGGATTACCCGTGGTTGGCTACGCTGCTGACCAAACGGGTGAAACGCATTGATTCGGCGTATGAGCTGAAGATTCACAGGCAGATTCTGAAACACATCCCGGCGCAGGTTGTGTTGATTCCGCGCAAGGCGCGATAAACGCATCGGGAGCAAGCCCCCTCCCACATTTTGAGTGTATTCACAGTTCAAAATGTGGGAGGGGGCTTGCTCCCGATAGCGGTCTAACAGACACCCAAATAGTTAAGCCGGAATTGCTTTGGCCTTAGGCTCACGATCCCATACCCGATGCTGCCCAATCGCGGCAAAGAACGCTTTGAACGCCTTCGCATCCGACCCCACGATCAGCCCCGCATCCACCTCAAGCTTCAACAGATCCAACAGCGACTTGGCATCAGTGGCGACGGTAATAGCCTTCAAGTGCTTGTAAGCCTCCAGCACGTAGTGCAACGCCACACCATCCGCGCTCAACGCCTTCACTGACTCTTTACCGCCAGGCACAAAGACCGCATCAAACGCAATGGACGGCAATCCTTCCATCGTCGCGTCCACCGGCAGGCTCTTGCCATCCGCCGTGGTGACCGGTGCCGAGGTTGGACCCAGCAATTTGGCGTGCGCACCCTCGGCTTCCAAGGCCTTCTTCAATGCCGCAATCGCCACGCCGTCCACGCCATTCGCCGCCAAGATCGCCACCTTGCGCGTCTTGATATCCGCAGGCAGCAAGTTCGCCTGGCTCAAAGCAGGCGAGCGTGCCAACGCGGTCTCGCGCTCTTCCACTGTGCCTTTTTTCGGTACCGGCAGGCCGAGGTTCTGCGCCACGCGCTTGGCCAGTTCCAGGTCAATGTTGGCCAGGATCTCGTTGACCTGCCGCGCACGAATAAACTCACGCTCGACCTTGCCCAGCTCAAAGCTGTACGCCGCGATAATGTGCTCTTGCTCATGCTTGCTCATGCTGCGGAAAAACAGGCGCGCCTGAGAGAAGTGGTCGCCGAACGATTCACTGCGCTCACGCACTTTATTGGCATCAACACGCTCGTAGTACGACTCGAAACCACCGTCCTGCGCCGCAGGTGGCGTTTCTTTCGGCCAACCGCCATCGATCGAATTGGGCTCGTAGGCAGCACGCCCCTTGTCAATCACCGTGCGGTGCATAGCATCGCGCTGGCCGTTATGAAATGGCGCTACCGGCCGATTGATCGGCAACTCATGAAAGTTCGGGCCGCCCAGGCGACTGATCTGCGTGTCGGTGTAGGAAAACAGGCGCCCCTGCAGCAGTGGGTCATTGGAGAAGTCGATGCCCGGAACGATATGCCCAGGGCAGAACGCCACCTGCTCAACTTCAGCAAAGAAGTTATCCGGATTGCGGTTCAGCACCATTTTGCCCAGCGGCGTAATCGGCACCAATTCCTCCGGAATCAGCTTCGTCGGGTCGAGAATATCGAAGTCGAAGGCGTGTTCCTTGTCTTCAGGGATTACCTGTACGCCCAGTTCCCACTCAGGGTAATCACCGGTTTCAATGGACTCCCACAGGTCGCGACGGTGGTAGTCGGTGTCTTTACCTGCGAGCTTTTGTGCTTCGTCCCACACCAACGAACACGTACCGGCGGTAGGGCGCCAGTGAAACTTAACGAAATTGGAGACGCCTTCGGCATTGATAAAGCGGAACGTATGTACGCCAAAACCCTGCATGCTCCGTAGGCTTTTAGGAATAGCCCGGTCGGACATGGCCCAGATCACCATGTGTGCCGACTCCGGTTGCAGAGAGACGAAATCCCAGAAGGTGTCGTGCGCCGAGCCGCCGGTAGGAATCTCGTTGTGCGGCTCAGGTTTTACCGCGTGCACAAAGTCCGGAAATTTGATCGCGTCCTGAATGAAGAACACTGGCATGTTGTTGCCCACCAGGTCGAAGTTGCCTTCATCAGTGAAGAACTTCACGGCAAAGCCCCGCACGTCACGCACCGTATCGCCGGAACCACGCGGGCCTTGCACGGTGGAAAAACGCACGAACACCGGGGTTTTGTGCCCAGGGTCGCGTAGGAAGCCGGCCTTGGTCAGCGCCGAATGGTTCTCATAGGATTGGAAATAACCATGGGCGCCCGTACCCCGGGCATGCACGATGCGCTCGGGGATGCGTTCATGGTCAAAATGCGTGATCTTTTCACGCATGATGAAATCTTCCAGCAGCGAAGGCCCTCGCGCGCCGACCTTCAAGCTGTTCTGGTTGTCGGAAATCTTCACACCTTGGTTGGTGCGCAAGGCTTGGCCAGTGGCGTCTGAGCGAAACTGTTCCAGGCTGTGTAATTTGGCGTTGGTGTTACCACGATCCAGGGTATCGGTGCCCGCAAGGTCACTCTTCGGCGGTGTGGCTGGCTTCTTGGTACTCATCAGTCAAAACTCCTTATTCAAAGTGGCCAGAGCGGTGCCCGGCTCGTTTGAGCAAAACCCCAGGCACGGCACCTGGGAAATCGAGTTGCTTAAGTAGTGACTGATGGGGTTTTGGGCCGTTCCTTTTTTATGACCTTTGATCGCGTTATTGCCAAATCGCAGGTTGAATGCGAAATAAATGCTAAGAAACACTAGATGGACAGGCTAAAATGCGCGCCCGGCTAACCGCTGATCCCTTTTCAATGCGCCCCACAAGGTTCGCTACGTGATCGAGTTTCAAAACGTCCATAAAACTTACCGCGTTGCCGGTAAGGATATCCCCGCACTGCACCCCACCAGTCTGCGCGTCGAAAACGGCCAAGTGTTTGGCCTGATTGGCCATTCGGGTGCGGGTAAAAGCACCTTGCTGCGCCTGATCAACCGCCTGGAAGAGCCCAGTGGCGGCCAGATCACAGTCGACGGCGAAGAAGTCACCGCCCTGGACGCCAACGGCCTGCGCCGCTTCCGTCAGCAGGTCGGGATGATCTTCCAGCACTTCAACCTGCTGGCGTCCAAGACCGTCGCCGATAACGTGGCACTGCCACTGACCCTGGCCGGCGAACTGTCGCGTAAAGACATCGACCTGCGCGTGGCTGAACTGCTCGCCCGCGTCGGCTTGTCGGACCACGCCAAAAAGTACCCCGCGCAATTGTCCGGCGGCCAGAAACAGCGCGTCGGCATCGCCCGCGCCCTGGCGACCAAGCCAAAGATCTTGCTGTGCGACGAAGCCACCAGCGCCCTCGACCCACAGACCACCGCGTCGGTCCTGCAACTGTTGGCTGAGATCAACCGCGAGCTGAAGCTGACCATCGTGCTGATCACCCATGAAATGGACGTGATCCGCCGCGTATGCGACCAGGTGGCCGTGATGGACGCCGGCGTGATCGTCGAGCAAGGTTCGGTAGCCGACGTTTTCCTGCATCCCAAGCACCCGACCACCAAACGTTTTGTACAAGAAGCCGAACAGGTCGACGAAGGCGAGCAGCGTGATGACTTCGCCCACGTACCGGGCCGCATCGTACGTCTGACGTTCCAGGGCGACGCAACCTACGCGCCGCTGCTGGGTACCGTCGCCCGCGAAACGGGTGTGGACTACAGCATCCTCGCCGGCCGTATCGACCGCATCAAAGACATCCCTTATGGGCAACTGACCCTCGCGGTCACCGGCGGTGACATGGAAGCGGCCTTTGCCCGCTTCACCGCCGCAGACGTCCACATGGAGGTGCTGCGCTAATGGAAATCTTCCTGAGTTTCTTCGCCAATATCGACTGGTCCGAAATCTGGCTCGCCACCGGCGACACCATGATTATGCTGTTCGGTTCGCTGTTTTTTACCGTGCTACTGGGCCTGCCGTTGGGCGTGCTGCTGTTCCTGACCAGCCCGCGCCAGCTGTTCGAGCAAAAAGGCCTGTACGCGCTGCTGTCGCTGATCGTGAATATCCTGCGCTCGCTGCCGTTCATCATCCTGCTGATTGTGATGATCCCGTTCACCGTACTGATCACCGGCACCTCGCTGGGCGTGGCCGGTGCGATTCCGCCGCTGGTGGTGGGCGCCACGCCATTCTTCGCGCGTCTGGTGGAAACCGCCTTGCGTGAAGTGGACCGCGGCATTATCGAAGCCACCCAGTCCATGGGCGCAACCACTCGCCAGATCATCACCAATGCACTGTTGCCCGAAGCACGCCCCGGCATCTTCGCGGCAATTACGGTGACGGCGATTACGCTGGTGTCCTACACGGCCATGGCCGGTGTGGTCGGCGCTGGCGGCCTGGGCGACCTGGCGATCCGTTTCGGTTACCAGCGTTTCCAGACCGATGTGATGGTGGTCACCGTGGTGATGCTGTTGATCCTGGTGCAAATTCTGCAAACCGTCGGCGACAGGCTGGTGGTGCACTTTTCTCGAAAATAACGGCCATTGCCGGCCAAAAGCCGGCACATGCCCGAACAAGGAGCTTGTTGGATGAAAAAACTACTGGTTGCTTTCGCCGCCGTTGCCGCGTTTTCCGCCCATGCCGAGACCCTGACGGTCGCTGCTTCGCCGGTACCCCACGCGGAAATCCTGGAATTCGTGAAACCTGCCCTCGCCAAAGAAGGCGTGGACCTGCAGGTCAAAGTCTTCACCGACTACGTACAGCCCAACGTACAGGTAGCGGAAAAACGCCTGGACGCTAATTTCTTCCAGCACCAGCCGTACCTGGATGAATTCAACAAAGCCAAGGGCACTCACCTGGTGAGCGTCGGCGCGGTGCATTTGGAGCCTCTGGGCGCCTACTCCAGCAAGTACAAAAAGCTGGACGAGCTGCCAAGCGGTGCCAACGTCGTGATCCCTAACGACGCCACCAACGGCGGCCGCGCGCTGTTGCTGCTGGATAAAGCCGGCGTGATCAAATTGAAGGACTCGACCAACATCCTGTCGACCATCAAAGACATCACCGAAAACCCGAAAAACCTGAAGTTCCGCGAACTGGAAGCCGCCACCCTGCCGCGCGTGCTGACCCAGGTCGACCTGGCGCTGATTAACACCAACTACGCCTTGGAAGCCAAGCTGGACCCGTCCAAGGATGCATTGGTGATCGAAGGCAGCGACTCGCCTTACGTGAACATCCTGGTCACCCGCGAAGACAACAAGGATTCGGACGCAGTGAAGAAGCTGGTAGCTGCCCTGCACACGCCTGAAGTGAAGCAATTCATCGAAGAGAAGTACAAAGGCGCGATCAAGCCGGCGTTCTGATCTACCCGATCTCCAATACACCAGAGATCAAACAATGTGGGAGGGGGCTTGCCCCCGATAGCAGTGGGTCAGTCACCAGATGCAGTGACTGGCACTCAGCAATCGGGAGCAAGCCACCTCCCACATTTGTTTTGGGGTGCATCTAATTGCGCTGCAACAACCCCGGCAACTGCGCCACCAATTTCTGGTTGTTCAAAGGCGAACGAATAAACCCACGCTGCGTGCCATCCGGGCCGATGAGCGCCAGGTTACCGCTGTGATCGACGGTGTAGTTCGGCTTGCTGGTATCTGCCGGAATAAACGGGATGCTCACCGCATTCGACACCTTCTGCACATCCTCCACATTCGCGCCGGTCAGGCCCACAAATTGCGGATCGAAGTAGCCCAAGTACTGCTTGAGCTGAGTCGGGGTATCGCGATGCGGGTCGACGCTGACCAGGATCACTTGCAACTTATCCACAGCCTCTTTCGGCAGTTCGCTTTTGATCTGGCGCAATTGGGCGAGGGTGGTCGGGCAGATATCCGGGCAGAACGTGTAGCCGAAGAACAACAGGCTCCACTTCCCCTTCAACTCATTGAACGCCACCGGCTGGCCGTCCTGATTTGTCATGGTCACAGGCGGTAGCTGACGGCTTTGCGGCAGCAGGATGATGCCGGCGTCGATCAGCGCGGTGGGGTCACCCTGGCCTTTTCCGCTAAGCACTTTGTTGACGGTCAGGCCCATGATCAACGCGACGATGGCCACCAGGATGAAGACGGTTTTTTGAGTTCGAGTCATAGGTTCAACAGTAGGTAGTGGTCTACGAGCAGGGCGATAAACAGCAGGAACAAGTACCAGATAGAGTACTTGAAGGTGTTGATCGCCGCGTGCGGCCGACCGCCACGGTACAACACCCAGGCCCATTGCAGAAAGCGTGCGCCCAATACCAGCGCGCACGCCAGGTACAGTGGGCCGCTCATATGGATCACATAGGGCATCAAGCTCACCGCCAGTAGGGCAAAGGTGTAGAGCAGGATATGCACCTTGGTGTAGTGCTCGCCGTGGGTCACTGGCAGCATGGGGATGTCGGCCTTGGCGTATTCCTCTTTGCGGTGGATGGCCAGGGCCCAAAAGTGCGGCGGGGTCCAAGCGAAGATGATCAGCACCAGCAGCAGCGGTTCAGCGCTGATGTGACCGGTGACGGCGACCCAACCCAACAGCGGCGGTGCAGCGCCAGCCAACCCGCCGATGACAATATTCTGCGGCGTCGCGCGCTTTAGGAATCCGGTGTAGATCACGGCGTAGCCGAGCAGCGAGGCCAAGGTCAGCCACGCCGCCAGGGCATTGGTGAACGCCAGCAACAGGCCCAGCCCTGCAACAGCCAAAAACAATGCAAAGGCCAGCGCCGCAACCGGCGACACGCGACCCTCCGCCAGGGGCCGCTTGTGAGTGCGTGCCATCACCGCATCGATCCGCCGATCCACAACATGGTTGACGGCCGCCGCGCCGCCCGCGCACAGGGCAATGCCCAAGTTGCCAAAAATCAGCACCGTCCACGGTACGCCCGCGCGGGTGGCGAGGAACATTCCCACCAGGGACGTGATGAGCATCAGCACCACTACTTTCGGCTTGGTCAGCTCTAGATAGTCACGCCAGATCGCCTGATCGTGACGCGCGCCGATCAAGGTCGCCATGGCATCTCTCCTTTAAGGGTGATGAGGCCTGATACGTGTTTGCGCGGGATGAAGCGCCAGCCGAACGGCAACTGATTGCGCACCCGAACCAGGCTGGTGCGGGCGTGGTAATTGACCAGCACCAGGGTCAGCAGCAACCCGGCACCGCCCGCGTTATGCCCGACCGCTACCGCCAGCGGCAGGCCGAACATCACATTGCTCAACCCCAGGCAGATTTGCACGCCGAGGGCGATCAGCAACAAGCCCGACAGACGCGTCATGCCCACCGCGCGCAGCTGCCAGGCCAGGCCGAGCAGGACCAGGGTCACGAGTACTGCGCCGATACGATGGGTCAGGTGAATGGCCGTGCGCGCCTCGCTGTCGAGCTGGCCGCCCAAATAATTTGGGCCGATGTGTTGGGTCAGGTGAAAGCCATTGGCAAAGTCTGCCGCCGGCCACCACTGTCCATGGCAGGTGGGCAAGTCGACACAGGCTACGGCCGCGTAATTGGAGCTGACCCAACCACCGAGCGCAATCTGCCCGATCACCAGCACCAAACCAGCCGTCGCCCAATATTGCAGGCGCTTGGGCACGATTAGCGCGGGCAGTACACCGGACAGGCGCAAGGTCAGCAAAAACAGCAGACTCAAGGTGGCAAAGCCGCCAAGCAGATGCCCTGTCACCACCTGCGGCCACAGCTTCAAGGTCACCGTCCACATCCCAAACGCCGCCTGGGCAAACACCACCGCCAGCAGAAACAACGGCAACTTGACCGGCTGGCCTGGGTCACGCCGATGACTCCAAGAGCGCGCCGCCAACAACGCAATCAAAAGACCCAGAGTGCCAGCGAAGTAGCGATGGGTCATTTCGGCCCAGCCTTTGTCGGCCTCCACTGGCGTGTCAGGAAAATGCAATTCGGCATGGGCCAACTGGGCTTCACTTTGCGGCACGCTGATAAAACCATAACAACCCGGCCAGTCCGGGCAACCGAGGCCGGCGTGAGTCAGGCGGGTATAGGCGCCGAGCAGCACGACGATCAGCGCCAGCAAGGTGGCAAACAACGCGAGGCGAAATCCAGGTTTGGCCATGACGATGCCCTTATCCGATGTTCGACAATTTCAGCAGGTGGCGCAGGTCGTTGAGCAGGTCCTTGCCCTTGACCTTGGCGTCGTAGCGCAGCACCAGGTTGCCGTGGGGATCGACGATCCACAGCTGCGCATCGCCCGGCGCGGCAGCGTTTTTGTTAAACGTCGAAAGGTCCAGTTGATAGCGCTGCAATTGCGGGTATTCGGCTTTCAGCTTGGCTTCGTAATCGGCACCGACCGGTTGCGCACCGGCCAACGCGTGACTGGCGCGCGAGGCATCGCGCCCCAGGCCGATCTGCAATTGCCGCGCGAGGTACACCAACTGCTGGCAATCGGCGGCGCAGGCGGCGGGCGCAGTCACCAGCAGTTGCCAGCGCAGTTCATCCGCCTGCACGCCGATATCGGCGCGGGTCTGGCCATTGCCGATCATCTCGCCGTGATAACTGCGGCTGTCCGGCACCCAGAACTGCAGCTTGTACATAAACGTGGCCAGCACCATCGGGCCGATCACCATCAGCAGGATCAGCAGCAGTTGCCAACGGCCTTTGCGCCGATCGGGCAGGTCAGACATGTTGAGTGGATTCGTGGCCGCTCCCATGGGGCTTCTCCTTCTTGTTATGCGATCCGAGATAGAGGTAAAGAACCAGCAGCGCCAGCGCCATGGCGAACCACTGCACGGCATAGGCCAGGTGTTTCTCCGGGCCCATGGCGACCACCGGCCAAGTCGTTTCGTAGGTACCGGGGCCGGCTTCAGCGCGCAGTTCGTAGGCAAAGCCACTGCGGCCCAACTCCGTCCAAAGCACTGCGGGATGCAGCGCCGTGAGTAATCGCGGCCATTGCGTGGCTGCGGGGTCGGCATGCAGTTGGAAGGTTTCGCCAGGGGCGACGTACACCCACGCATCAATATTCAACGGCTGCTCTGGTGTGGTGAAGGCGGGCGGTGTGCGGCGGTCCGGCCAGGGCAGCCAGCCGCGATTGAGCAGTAGCCACAGGCCGCTGGCCTGATCGTGGAAGGGTTGCAGCAACTCGACACCGGCCTTGCCATTGCGCATGCGATTGTCGAGCAAGACGCTATGGTCGGCGTCGAATTGACCGCGCAGATGCACACGGCGAAACGCCGGGTCTGCCGTGTCATTGAGTTGTTCACTGCTCATCGGCTCAGCCGCGCGGCGCTCGGCATAGCTGTCGAGCAACAGCTGCTTTTCATGCCCGCGCGACAGCTGCCAGCAACCCAATCCCACCATCAACGGCAGCAGCACCAACACCACCAATGTCGGCGCAATACCGGGGCGAAACTGTTTTATGGCGCTGGCTATACTTGTTTTCATTGCCCGCCGCTCTTCATCAATGCCCATCAAAATCCAGGAGCCAGACCATGCTCAAAGCAGCCATTGCCCTGATGCTGATCGCGACTGTTGTGAGCCTGTTCAGTGGCCTGTTCTTTCTGGTCAAGGATGAGGGCAACTCCAACCGCCTCGTCACTGCCTTGACCGTGCGTGTCGTACTGGCCGTGATCACCCTCATGCTGATTACCTGGGGATTTTTCAGCGGCCAGCTGGTTTCTCACGCGCCGTGGTAAGACGCCTCACAGTACGTAGACGAAGAAAAAAAGCCCGATCCACACCACATCCACAAAGTGCCAATACCAACTGGCTGCCTCGAAACCAAACTGGTGCTCGGCGTTGAAGTGGCCACGCAGGATGCGCATCAGCATCACAAACAAAATGATCGTGCCGATGGTCACGTGGGCACCGTGGAATCCGGTGAGCATAAAGAACGTCGCGCCATACACACCGGAGCCCAGCGTCAGGCCCAGCTCTTTATAGGCGTGGATGTATTCCTCGGCCTGGAACCCGAGAAACGCCAGGCCCAGCAGCACGGTAAGCGCCAACCAGATTTTCAGCGCGCCGCGATGGCCTTTGCGCAAGGCATGGTGGGCGATGGTGATGGTCACGCTGGAGCTCACCAGCAGGATGGTGTTGACCAGCGGCAAGCCCCACGGGCTGATGGTGCCCTCGGGGGCGGGATAGAGTTTCGGGTCAGGGTTGTTGAGCAATGGCCAGGCAAATTCGAAATTCGGCCACAGCATGTGCGCGACGCCCTTTGAGCCTTCACCGGCCAGCCAGGGCGCGGACATGTGCCGCACATAAAACAGCGCACCGAAGAAGGCGATGAAGAACATCACTTCGGAAAAGATGAACCAGCTCATCCCCCAGCGAAACGAGCGGTCCATCTGCGGACTGTACAAACCCGCGCGGCTTTCTTTGATCACCGCACCGAACCAGCCGAACAACATATAGGCCAGCAGCAGCCCACCAACGAAAAAGATCCACGGGCCGTGGGATTCCGGGCGAGCGGCCTTGAGATCGTTGAACCACACGCCCAGGCCATACACGGTGATCAGCAGGCCAAACGTGGCAATTATCGGCCACTTGCTTTGTGCCGGTACGTAGTACGTATCATGATTCGACATGTATTCACTCTCCCGATTGAGGGGGCAAACAGTAGCTAGCCGCCGGTATGCAAAGCCACGGGCGGTTGGCGCGCAGTGATATCAAATAGCGTGTACGCCAGGGTCAAATGCTTCACATCCTTGGGCATGTCGCGATCGACGATGAAACGCACGGGCATCTCGATACGCTGGCCTGGCTGCAGCACTTGCTGGGTGAAGCAAAAACACTCGGTCTTGTGGAAGTACATCGCCGCTTCGGCCGGGGAAATACTTGGCACGGCCTGGGCGGTCATCGGCTTGTCAGTGGGGTTGTGGGCCACGAACAGCATCTCGGTCACAGCGCCTGGGTTGACCACCACCTCGTCCGCCTTGGCGTAGAAGTCCCAGACCATGTCGATGGCGTTTGTAGACAGGAACTGCACCCGCACCTGGCGCGTCGGGTCGACGATCTGCTCGCCTTCATACTGCCCGGCAGTCTTGCCGTTGATGCCAAACGCCTTGCACATCACGTCGTAGATCGGCACCAGGGCGAAACCAAAGGCGAACATCGCCACGACCATGACCAGCAGGCGAGTGACCAACCGTTTGAGGGGCAGGGATTCAGCCATGACACACCCCTGAAGCGAATGCGATCAATGCGTGAGGGTGCTTGCCGCCCTCACCGTTGCTGTGTGGCAACCGGTTCATTTGACCTCCGGCGGCGTGGTGAACGTGTGGTATGGCGCAGGCGAAGGAATGCTCCACTCCAGGCCTTCAGCGCCATCCCACGGCTTGGCCGGCGCCGGCGGGCCACCTCGAATGCACTTGATCACGATGAACAAAAAGAAGATCTGCGTGGCGCCAAACATAAACGCGCCAATCGACGAGACCATGTTGAAGTCGGCGAACTGCAGGTTGTAGTCCGGCACCCGACGCGGCATACCGGCCAGCCCCACAAAGTGCATCGGGAAGAACGCCATGTTCATGCCCACGAAAGACAGCCAGAAGTGCAGCTTGCCCAGGGTTTCGTCGTACATGTGGCCGGTCCATTTCGGCAACCAGTAGTAGGCCGACGCGAAGATCCCAAAGATCGCGCCGGGCACCAGTACGTAATGGAAGTGCGCCACCACAAAGTAGGTGTCGTGGTACTGGAAGTCAGCCGGAGCAATCGCCAGCATCAACCCGGAGAAGCCGCCGATGGTGAACAGGATCACGAAGGCCACCGCAAACAACATCGGCGTCTCGAACGTCAGCGAGCCTTGCCACATGGTGCTGACCCAGTTGAACACCTTTACCCCGGTCGGCACGGCGATCAGCAACGTGGCGTACATGAAGAACAATTCGCCCACCAGCGGGATACCGACCACGAACATGTGGTGCGCCCACACGATAAACGACAGGAACGCGATGCTTGCCGTGGCGTAAACCATTGAGGTGTAGCCGAACAGCGGCTTGCGCGAGAAGGTCGGAATGATCGAACTGACGGCGCCGAAGGCCGGCAGGATCATGATGTACACCTCCGGATGACCAAAGAACCAGAACACGTGCTGGAACAGCACCGGATCACCACCGCCAGCCGCACTAAAGAAGCTCGTGCCGAAGTGAATGTCCATCAGCATCATGGTCACGCAACCAGCCAGCACCGGCATCACCGCAATCAGCAGGAAAGCGGTAATCAGCCAGGTCCACACGAACAGCGGCATCTTCATCAACGTCATACCCGGCGCGCGCAGGTTGAGGATGGTAGCGACCACGTTGATCGCGCCCATAATCGAACTGATGCCCATCAGGTGGATGGCGAAAATGAAGAATGTCACGCTTTCCGGCGCGTAGGTGGTGGAGAGCGGGGCGTAGAAGGTCCACCCGAAGTTCGGTCCGCCGCCGGGGGTGAACAGTGTCGAGACCAGCAACAGGAAAGCCGCTGGCAACAGCCAGAAGCTGAAGTTGTTCATGCGCGGCAAGGCCATGTCGGGCGCGCCGATCATCAGCGGGATCATCCAGTTGGCCAGGCCGACAAATGCCGGCATCACCGCGCCGAACACCATGATCAGGCCGTGCATAGTGGTCATCTGGTTGAAAAATGCCGGTTCGACAATCTGCAACCCGGGCTGGAACAGTTCGGCACGGATCACCATGGCGAACGAACCGCCCAGCAGGAACATCGTGAAGGCGAACCACAGGTACATCGTGCCGATGTCTTTGTGGTTGGTGGTCAGCACCCAACGCATCAACCCCTTGGCGGGGCCGTGGGCATGGTCACTGGTGTGTCCATGGTCATCGATCACAGCGCTCATGGCCGTTCTCCTGCAAACGAATGGGCGGGGCGGGGCGGCGCAAATGTAATGAGGGCTGTCATTTGCTTTCCGCCTGTTTGATGGCCAGCACGTCTTTTGGCGTGACCATGTCGCCTTTGTTGTTGCCCCAGGCGTTGCGCTCGTAGGTCACCACCGCGGCGATATCCACTTCCGAGAGCTGCTTGCCGAATGCGGCCATCGCAGTGCCCGGCTTGCCGTGATAGACGATGCTCAGGTGGTCGGCGGCCGGTCCGGTAGCGATTTTCGAGCCCTTGAGCGCCGGGAACATCGGCGGCAGGCCCTGGCCCTCGGCCTGGTGACAGGCCACGCAGGTGGTGTGATAAACCTTGTCACCACGGGCCACCAACTCTTCAAGGGTCCACTCTTTGGAGGTCAGTTCCTTGAGCTTGGCGGCCTCGGCCTTGCGTTCACCCAGCCAGGTTTCGTAGTCAGCCTTGGATTTGACCTCGACGACGATGGGCATGAAACCGTGGTCTTTACCGCACAATTCGGCGCACTGCCCACGGTAGATGCCGGGCTTCTCGACCCGAGTCCAGGCCTCGTTGACGAAGCCGGGAATAGCGTCGCGCTTGACCGCAAAAGCCGGCACCCACCAAGAGTGGATCACGTCAGCGGCGGTAACCAGAAAGCGCACTTTGGCGCCCACCGGCAGCACCAACGGCTGGTCGACTTCCAGCAGATAGTGCTCGCCCTTTGTGGCCTGGTTATGGATCTGCTCGGCGGGTGTGGCCAGGTTGCTGAAGAACTCCACATCCTGGCCCAGGTATTTGTAATGCCACTTCCACTGGTAGCCAGTGACCTGGATATCGATATCCGACTCACTGCTGTCGTAGATGTTGATCAAGGTCTTGGTTGCGGGAATAGCCATCGCGATCAGGATCAGCAAGGGCACGACGGTCCAGAGGATTTCCACGGTGGTGCTCTCGTGGAACTTGGCTGCGACCTGGCCGGTGGAGCGCCGGTGGACCATCATCGACCAAAACATGGCGCCAAACACGATGATGCCGATCACCACACAGATCCAGAAAATGGTCATGTGCAGATCGAACACAGCGTGACTGACTTCTGTTGCACCTGGCGCCATATTCGTTGTCCAGGCGGCGTGCGCCTGGCCGAATACTGACCACAACAGGAGGCCCATCCAAACGTGTGGATGTCGCATCATTGCGGGTTCCCCTTATCGTTCTTGTTATCCCGCCGGTTTGCACCTGCGTCGAAGGGAGCGGCTTCCATACTGCTTACAACCGCTTAGCCTTGCCTGCTTATGCAGTCTGGCGTCATCAGCTAATCGCGTACAAATCCGAGTATAGACAGGGTATGCAACCCCGCAATGTGTAGGGACAAATGAGGCAAAATGGCACGGCCGGAGCCAATGAAACCGGGAGCGGAATCGATTTTCCGACGAACGATGGCAATTCAATATAACGCCTGCGCATAACCATGAAATAATTATGACAAATGCGTCTTAGGCGCTCGTATAAACGAGCTAACTTAACCTCTCTCTTTTCCTACGCCTGCATCACTGGAGCCTTCATGAACACCGCCGCATTGCGCGAGCAGATTTCCCGTGCCCATCAACACGAAGCCACTACGGGCCAGCTTGCCCAGCAACTGGAAAAACAATTGCCGCACCTGCATTCGGCCATTGCTCTGGCTGAAGGTGATCGCAACGTTGTCATGGCGCGTTTTGTCACCGCCTACATCGACTTGGTCCCGGATTTGCTCGACGCGGCCAATGAAGTTGCCCGCGAGGCCGGTATCGAAAGCCAGATCAAGCCGGTGCTGAAGATTGCCGAGCATTTCTTCCTGCAACCGCCAGCTATTCTGGCAGGCCACGAAGGCCTGGACGGGCTGCTGGACGAGGCCTACCTGGCTCATCGTCTGGTGGAGGAAGTAAACGATCTGTATATCAAGCACTTCGGTCGGCCGTTGATTCCGGCGGATACCACCGTGGCTAACTTGATTGCCCATCAGTTGATCGGCGAAGCGTTTGCCAACCAACTGGATGAAGCCGTCCACCTGGCGGTGGATGAGATGCTCAACGAAGACAGCTTTGCGCTGGAGTCGGTCGAGGCGTACCGCGAGCAGTTGAAAAGCCCTGACACAGACGCCGCGTGGAAGCGCTGGCCGTGCCTGTCTCGGCAACTGGGGGTTGAATTGGCGCTGGATCAACCCGCCTGAATCCTGAGGTAGACGCAGAAAAAATGTGGGAGGGGGCTTGCTCCCGATAGCGGTGGCTCAGTCACATATGCTTAGACTGACACTCTGCTATCGGGAACAAGCCCCCTCCCCACATTTTGATCCGGCTTCATCAGCCGATTGATGGCGCCGAGCCGATTCCCGTCGTCGTCCTAACCCGGCCTTCGAGCCGGCGCTTCAACCCGCGCGCCTCAATCACCAACTTCGAGCCCTTCGCCGCATTCGCCCGACCCCATTCCTCCAGTAACTCCAGGCAGGAATGGTCGATATAGGTGAGGTTGTTGAGCGGCACATGCACCGTGGTCCCCGCAGGTACCGTCGACAGCACTTGGGTCAGCGCAGGCACTTTAAGAAAGGTCGCCGCTCCGGTCAGCCGTAGCTCCATCTCTCCATCCTGAGGCAGGTCAATCAGGCTGACTTTCAGCCGGGACGCCTTGAGCGCCAGTTTGACCAACGTGAGGCCAAAGCCCACCAGCACACCCGTCAGCAGGTCAGTAAAGATGATCGCCAAGGCCGTGGCCGCATAGGTGAACATCGGCATCCGCCCGTAGCGCCCCAAGGCCTTGAACGCCTTGACGTCTACCAGCTTGATCCCGGTGTACACCAACACACCGGCCAGGCTTGCCACTGGAATGCTTTGCAGCACGCTCGACAACAGCAACACGAAACCCAGCAACCACACGCCATGGAACATGGCAGACAGACGAGTGGTTGCACCCGCCTGGACGTTGGCTGAGCTGCGTACGATCACGCCGGTCATCGGCAAAGCACCGACCAGGCCGCAGAGCATGTTGCCGACACCTTGGGCGGACAGCTCTTTGTCGAAATCGGAACGCTGGCCACTATGCATGCGGTCGACAGCCGCGGCGGAAAGCAGGGTTTCGGCGCTGGCGATAAATGCCACTGCGAAGGCAGCGATCAGCAGTTGAGGATCGGCCAGGTTCAGCAGGTCGCTGGGGCGCAGCCAGTCGATGGCGTCAGCCAGGTTTTCCGGGACTTCCACGCGTTTGACCTTCAACGCCAGCACCAGGCTGGTGACCGTAGCCAGGCCGACGCCAAGCAAAGCGCCCGGCACAAACCGCAGCGGTTGCGGACGGAATTTATCCCACAGGTACATCACCAGCATCGTCGACAGCCCAAGCAAACCCGCTTGCCAGCCAAGACCTCCGCCAAGGGTCGGTATGGCTTCAGCCAGTGCAGCCGGGAAACCCGCCAGGTTGTCCAGCCCCGAAGGCTTGGGCGCACCGTCGAGCATCACATGAATCTGCGACAGCACAATCAACACGCCAATGCCCGCCAGCATGCCGTACACCACTGCGGGCGCTGTCACGCGGAACCAGCAGCCCAGGCGCAAACGTCCGGCCACCAGTTGCAGAAAGCCCGCCAGCAGCAGGATCGGGCCCAGCATCAACATGCCGTGCTGGCGCACCAATTCAAACACCAGCACAGCCAGACCCGCCGCCGGACCGCTGACCTGCAGCGGCGACCCCGCCAGCCACCCCACCACCAGGCCACCGATAATCCCGGTGATCAGGCCCTTGGCCGGCGGCATGCCGGACGCAATCGCGATCCCCATGCACAGCGGCAGGGCGACCAGAAACACAACCACCGAGGCGAGCAGCTCCCGTGGCAATACAGCTTTCAATTGAGCAGCACGCATGATGACTCTCCCGAGGCATTCGCCGGGCGCGGTAAAGCCTGGCTGCATCCATGGCAGCCACCGCATTACCCGGCAGGGAAGTGTTTTAGAAGCGCGCTTTAGGCGTCGCTGAAGGGATCGGCCCGTCACCGCCCAACGGTCGGAACGCCGACTGGTCGGCATCGTAGGCGCGGATTTCGCTGGTCTCGATGTTGTAGATCCAACCGTGGATGAACAGCTGACCATTAGCCATGCGCGAAGCCACGGAAGGGTGGGTGCGCAAATGTTGCAACTGGGCGATGACGTTTTCTTCGGTGAGCACCTTCATGCTCTCGCCTTCGCTGGCGCAATCGCAGTTGTCATGGACCATGGTCTTGGCGACCTCGGCATGCCGCAACCAGGCTTTTACCGTCGGCATTTTTTCCAGGCTGTCGGGGTTGAGTACCGCCCGCATGGCGCCGCAATCGGAGTGTCCGCACACGATGATGTGCTGCACACCGAGGGCAAGTACCGCGTACTCGATGGCCGTGGAAACACCACCGTTCATTTGGCCGTAGGGCGGCACTACGTTGCCTACGTTACGGGTCACGAACAGGTCGCCAGGCGAGCTTTGGGTGATCAGCTCGGGCACGATGCGCGAGTCGGCACAGGTGATGAACATCGCTCGCGGGCTCTGGGCCGTGGCGAGTTTCTTGAAGAGTTCTTCCTGCTGGGGGAAGACGTCGTGATGGAAATGCAAAAAACCGTCAACGATATGCTTTAGCGCTGCATCGGCGGACTCCGCCACTTGAGAGGCTGAAGCCGACGCAGCCAACGGCTGTTTATCCTTATCACTCATGATTCATCCTCTTGATTAGTGCAGGGGGCGTGTTCAGGACAGTTCGACGCCCGGCCAGTGGAATAGTTGTAAAACTCCAATAACCCGGGTGTCGACTCATCAGTCACTCGCTGAGCAAGGTAACCGCCGAAACTTAACTCAAACTGAATGAACCGCTCTAGATCGCGTGTTTCAGTGATGTCAAAACGCGACTATTCCTACAAGAAAGGTGCGTTCTTCCTGATAAGTCTACAACAATGCCATCTGTCTGCCCGGCGGACAGAACGCCGTGCAATCCAGATTGAATCCTTCACGGCGATTGAGCCCCAGGCGTTTGATCGCCTTGCTGAAACGCTGGGCCAACAAATCAGCAAAAGGTCCTTCGCCCCGCATGCGCACACCGAAGCGGCTGTCATACACCTCGCCACCTCGCACCTGCCGCACCAGACTCATTACGTGAGCCGCACGCTGCGGGTAATGCGCCGTCAGCCACTCTTCGAACAACGGCGCCACTTCCAGGGGCAGGCGCAGCATCATGTACGCTGCGCTCTGCGCACCGGCGGCGTGCGCCTCGGTCAGCAGGCTCTCCAACTCACTGTCGTTGATCATCGGAATCATCGGCGAACACAGCACACCCACGGGAATCGCCGCCTCTCGCATCACACGGATCGCTCGCAACCGCGCCTTAGGCGCTGCCGTGCGCGGCTCCAGGATGCGCTTGAGCTCGTCGTCCAGACTGGTGAGGCTGATCATCACCGCCACCAGATGCTGGCGGGCCAACTCGGCGAGCAGGTCGAGGTCACGCAGGATCAGCGAACCTTTGGTAATGATGGTCACCGGATGTCGGTAGCGCAGCAGCACTTCGAGGGTCTGACGCGTGATCTTGTATTCACGCTCGATGGGCTGGTACGGATCGGTGTTGGAACCCAGGTTAATCGGCGCACACACATAGCCCGGCTTGGACAGCTGCTGCTCCAGCACGTCGGCCGCATTGCTCTTGGCGATCAGCTTGGTCTCGAAATCCAGCCCCGGTGACATGTCCCAATAGGCGTGGCTGGGCCGCGCATAGCAGTAGATGCAGCCATGCTCGCAACCGCGATACGGGTTGATCGAGCGATCAAACGGCAGGTCCGGTGAGTTGTTGCGGGTGATGATGGTTTTAGCCGTCTCAATACGCACCTCGGTGCCTTGGGTCGGCGGTACTTCCTGATACCAGCCATCGTCCTCGGCCACGCTGACCGAGGGCGCAAAGCGGTTGTGCAGGTTAGTGGCCGTGCCCCGGCCACGGGGCGGCAACGGAGTAGACATGAATACGCCTCGATACTGTTTTTATATACAGTATCGAGGCGCGACGTTTCTGACCAGTGCCGTTTGGCGGTCAGTGTTTTTGTGTAACCTGCCCCAGGTCATCGCCCGAGGTGGTGCGCATATCGTTTTTACGCATATCAGCCACGTCGCTGGCTTTCACCGGCGCACCTTTATTGCCCCAACTGCCACGGATGAAACTGACTACGTCCGCCACTTCCTGGTCCGACAGGCGCCAGGCAAATGCCGGCATGGTGAAGGTCGATGGCGCCGCGTGAGTGGCCGGCAAGGTGCCGCCGTTCAACACGATGTTGATCAGCGAGGTGGCATCCGCCGTCTGCAATACCGGGTTGCCCGCCAGTGCCGGGAACACGCGTGTATAGCCATGGCCGTCGGTGCGGTGGCAGGCCGCACAGTTGTCGATGTACACCGACGCACCCGGCTGGCTGTCATCGCCTTTCCACAGCGCCTGCGCTACCAGCTTGTCGTACACATGCGGCTGGTCCTTGGGATCGACTGCAGGCAGGCTCTTGAGGTAACGGGCGATAGCGGTCAAATCGTCTTCCGACATGTACTGCATGCTGTGGACTACAACGTCGCTCATACCACCAAACACCGCGCTGCGATCACTGCGACCGGTCTTGAGGAATTGCACCAGTTGCTCCTCGCTCCAACTGCCAAGGCCGTCCTTGTGGTCGCCGCGCAGGCTCTTGGCGATCCAACCTTCCAACGGCGCGCTGCCGGACAGGAAGGCATCGCCGTCTGTGGCACTCAGGGCTTTTTCCTGCATGGTCAACGCACGGGGGGTGTGGCACGCGCCGCAGTGACCGAGGCCTTCCACTAGGTAAGCGCCACGACTTGTCACCGGGTCGGCACCTGCTACCGCTGGTGTGTCAGCCACTTCAGGGGCAAACATCCAACGCCACGCCGCCAACGGCCAACGCATGCTCAAGGGCCAGGGAATGTCGCTGTCCTTATTTGCTTGGGCGACGGGCTCCACGCCCTTCATGAAGTACGCATACAACGCCTGCATATCGCTGTCGCTGACACGCGCGTAAGACGGGTACGGCATCGCTGGGTAAAGCGTACTACCGCTCTTGGCGACGCCATGGCGCACGGCCTTGTCGAAGTCTTCGAAGCTATAGTCGCCAAGGCCGGTCTTGTCCGGAGTGATGTTGGTGGAATAGATCACGCCAATCGGGGTTTCCATCGGCAGCCCGCCTGCGAAGGGTTTGCCGCCCTTGGCGGTGTGGCAAGCCACGCAGTCACCGGCGCGGGCCAGGTATTCGCCTTGTCTGATCAGGTCGGTTTCGGCGGCGCTTATCGAGCAACTGCTGAGCAGCGCAAACGTGGCGATAACAAGTGCTTTCATGGTCATCGCTCCTTATGCCTGAACCAGTGGGCCGGGGTTTTTCAGGTACTGCTCACGGATCGCCCGTGCCGACCAGTAGGTCAGCGCCGCCACCAGGCCGGTAGGGTTGTAGCCCAGGCCCTGTGGGAAAGCGGACGCGCCAGGGACAAACACGTTGTGTACGTCCCAGCTCTGCAGGTAACGGTTCAACGCACTGGTTTTCGGGTCGGTGCCCATGATCGCGCCACCATTGAGGTGGGTGGTCTGGTAAGACGCAGTGTTGAAATGCTCACCGACTTTTTTACCAAGTACAGCGATGGCCTTGGGGTTCATCGCTTCGGCAACCTTGCCCATTTTCTCGACCATGAAACGGTTCATCTTGATGTCGTTCTCCTGCCAATCGAACGTCATACGCAGCAGCGGCAGGCCGTAGGCATCGCGGTACACCGGGTCCAGATCCAGGTAGTTGCCTCGGTAGGATTGATGGGCACCGTGGGCGTCCATCGACACCTGATGGGTGTAGTAATCGGCGGTGGCGCGCTTCCAGGCACTGCCCCAGGCCGGGGTGCCGGGCGGGTTGGACGTACCCGCAATCGGCCGACTGCCGGCCTGGTTGACCCACATCGGCGAGCCGCCCACAAAGCCGTGTGGGCCGTGGTCGAAGTTGTCCGCATTGAAGTCGTCCATCGCCACGCCATTCCCGCCCGCGCCGATGAAGTTGTTGGTGTGGGTGTCCTTATCGAAGAAGGCCTTGATGGTTGCCATGTTCTGGTAAGCGAAGTTCCGGCCCACCACGCCTTCATTGGTAATCGGGTCGTACGGCTTGCCGATGCCCGACAGCAGCATCAGGCGCACGTTGTGAAACTGGAACGCGCCGAGGATTACCAAGTCCGCCGGCTGCTCGATTTCACGGCCCTGGGCGTCGATATACGTCACGCCCGTGGCTTTCTTCTTGGTGCTGTCGAGGTTGACCTTGAGCACATGGGAGTTGGGGCGCAGTTCGAAATTCGGCACCTGACGCAGCGCCGGCAGGATGTTCACATTCGGCGAGGCCTTGGAGTACATGTAGCACACGTAGCCACTGCAAAAACCGCAGAAGTTGCACGGGCCCATCTGCGCGCCATAGGGGTTGGTGTAAGGCCCCGAGGTGTTGGCGGATGGCAAGTTGTAGGGTTTGTAACCCACATCGGCAGCCGCTTTCTGAAACAGCTGTGCGGAGACCGTATTTTTCTGCGCTTCCAACGGAAACGGGTTGGAACGATCCGGCGCGTAAGGGTTGCCGCCACGGCCTTCACCTACCAACTGACCTTTAACGGTCCAAGCTTGGCCGGAGGTGCCGAAGACTTTTTCCGCATAGTCGAAGAACGGCTCCAGTTCTTCATAGCTGACGCCGAAGTCCTGGATAGTCATGTCCTTGGGAATGAAGTTTTTCCCGTAGCGTTCTTCGTAGTGGCTGCGCATGCGCAACTCGATCGGGTCGACACGAAAGTGCACACCGGACCAGTGCAGGCCCGCGCCACCCACGCCATTGCCCGGCAAAAAAGCGCCGAGCTGACGGTTAGGTAGGGCGACATCATTCACGCTATGGCGAATGGTCACCGTCTCTTTGGAAATGTCCTGGAAGAGTTTTTTACGCACGCTGTAGGTCAATTCGTCGATGACCTGGGGATAGTTACCGTCAGGGTACGTGTCCTGCATCGGGCCGCGCTCCAGCGCCAGCACGTTGAGGCCCGCTTCTGTCAGCTCCTTTGCCATGATCGCGCCGGTCCAGCCGAAGCCGACGATCACTGCATCCACTTTCTTCATGATGGTCGCCACGTTTATGCCCTCTTGCCACGGATGGAAACAGCCGGGAAGGGGTATTGCTCGTTGCGTTCCACCCAATCCATAAAGTCGGCGCGCGCGCCGGGGAAGCCGATCATGGTCCAGCCGACCATGCCCTTATTGCCACCGTGAATCGGGTCGCAAAAGAAGCCTTCCTTGGTGTTTTGCAGTAACAGGTTGAAGAAGATTTTCGGCGGTACGGCGTCGAAATGCGCCGCCACTTCGCCGCCACCAGCCTCCAGACGGCGCAGCATATCGTCTCGGGTAGCGCTGTCTTGCGCAGCAAAAGCTTTACCGTTGAAAGCTTTCGACCACGCATCCGTCGCGGCAATGCCCAGGCGATAAATTTCTTTGGGGACCAACTTGCTCTGCCAGCCCATCTCCGGCGCGGCGTCCGCGTTGAACGGACCTTGCATGTACCACAGCGCGCCGCTGGCGTACGGCGTGTTCATCTGACGGTCGATGTATTCCGGCACGCCTGCTTCCAGGGCACCTGGGCCTTGAGCATCTGCGGGGATCAAACGCTCGACGGCGGCGTTGATGAACGCCCATTCCTCAGCGGTGAAATAGCTCGGTTCGTAGGCTTTGTCGTTCTTCGCAGCTTTGGCCGGCGCGGCGTGGGCAGGCTCAGGCGTGGCCATCAGTATCGAGCCACCGAGGCCGGTACTCGCAACCGTGACCACCGGGATCAAGGTCAAGGATTTGCGCAAAAAATCACGCCGGGGGTTGTCTTGATCTTGATCAGACATGGGTGCACCTCATCATGTGGTCACGGGTTTATTCGGCCACTTCTGGGGAGCGGCTCGTCGGTATTTGGGCAATCAATAGTTACAAATGATAGCAGGCTAAGGATGTAGATTATGGATTCAGCGACCTAAGTCGAATAATTGCAGGCAAAAAAATGCGGGAGGGGACTTGCTCCCGATAGCGGCGGGTCAGCCAATCCAGAGGCTGGCTGACCTTGCGCTATCGGGGGCAAGCCCCCTCCCACATTGGCCCGGGTAGGGCCGTTAGTCTTTTTTCAATTTCGGATTCGGGAAGAATTGCACTGCCTGAACCTTGGGATCGGCTGGCGCTTTAAGCGCAGACGTATTCACCCGCGTACCCAACTCCTTGGGCACCGACAGCCCTTGGTCATTGAGCGTATCGGTATACCCGCAGGCCACGCACTCACGGTGCGGTACGTTGTCCTCGGTCCACATTTTCAGCTTGTCCGGCTCGCTGCACGCCGGGCAGACAGCCCCGGCGATGAATTGTTTTTTGGTGATCACAGGCCCGTCATTCATGCTGCCGCGTCCTCACTCAGGCCGCTGTGGCGCAAGAGCGCGTCAATCGACGGTTCGCGTCCGCGGAAGTCGACGAACAGCACCATCGGCGCCTGGGAACCACCACGCGCCAGGATCGCCTCGCGGAATGCGCGACCGGTCTCAGCGTTAAGTACGCCGTCCTCTTCGAACTTGGAGAAGGCATCCGCCGACAGCACTTCAGCCCACTTATAGCTGTAATAACCCGCCGCATAACCGCCCGCGAAGATGTGCGCAAAACTGTTAGGGAAGCGGTTGTAGGCTGGCGGACGCATGACCGACACCTCGTCGCGTACGCCTTCCAACACCTGCGCCACGCTGCGGCCATCACCGTGGGTGGCGTGCATCTCAAAGTCAAACAGCGAGAATTCCAACTGGCGGACCATCATCAAGCCGGATTGGAAATTCTTCGCCGCGAGCATTTTTTGCAGCAAATCCTGAGGCAGCGGCTCACCGCTTTCATAGTGGCCGGAGATCAGCGCCAGGCCTTCGGGCTCCCAGCACCAGTTCTCCATAAACTGGCTCGGTAACTCCACCGCATCCCAGGCGACACCGTTGATGCCGGACACGCCAGCGTGCTCGACGCGGGTCAACAGGTGATGCAGGCCGTGGCCGAATTCGTGGAACAACGTGGTGACTTCATCGTGGGTCAGCAGGGCAGGCTTGCCACTGTCAGCCGGGGTGAAGTTGCACACCAGGTTGGCCACCGGGCTTTGCAGCACGCCGTCAACGGTGCGGCGACGGTCGCGAGCGCCGTCCATCCAGGCACCGCCACGCTTGTTGGCGCGGGCGTAGAGGTCGAAAAAGAAGCGGCCGACGTGCTGGCCGTTTTCCTTGATCTCAAACAGGCGAACATCCGGGTGCCAGGTGTCGAAGCCTTTCTGCTCGGCAATCTCGATGCCATACAGGCGCTGCACGATGGCGAACAGGCCGCCCAACACTTTATCGATGGGGAAGTAAGCGCGCAGGGCTTCCTGGGAAACGCTGTAGCGCTGCTCGCGCAGCTTTTCGCCGTAGAAACCGCTGTCCCAACTTTGCAGGTCGGCGCAGCCTTGTTCGGCGGCATAGGCCTTGAGTTGCTGCAGATCCTGGGCGGCAAACGGCTTGCTGCGTTTGGCCAGGTCGCGCAGGAAACTCAGGACCTGATCGCTGGATTCAGCCATTTTGGTGGCCAGGCTCAGTTCGGAGAACGACGCGAAACCGAGCAGGTGCGCCAATTCCTGACGCAGGTCGAGGATCTGTTCCATCACCGGGCCGTTATCGTTCTGACCGGCATTCGGGCCTTGGTCCGACGCGCGGGTGCAGTAGGCCGCGTAAATTTCCTCACGCAGGGCACGGTCGTGGGCGTAGGTCATCACCGCGTAGTAGCTGGGGAATTCCAGGGTGATCAGCCAGCCGTCGAGGCCTTTGGCTTGGGCAGCCGCTGCCATTTGCGCCTTGGCCGAGTCGGTCAGGCCAGCGAGGGTTGCCTCGTCGGTGACGTGTTTGGTCCAGGCCTGGGTCGCGTCCAACAGCTGGTTGGAGAACTTGCTGCCCAGCTCGGAGAGTTTGCTCTGCACTTCGGCATAACGCTTCTGCTGCTCAGGCGGCAGGTCGATACCCGACAGACGGAAGTCACGCAGAGAGTGCTCAAGGATGGTTTTTTGCGCCACGTCGAAGCCGGCGGCTTCAGGGCTGTTGGCCAGGGCTTCGAAGGCCTGGAACAGTTCGCGGTTCTGGCCCATCTCCGTGGAGTAGGCACTCAATGCCGGCAGGCAGCTTTCATAGGCCTCACGCAATTCGGCGCTGTTGCACACGGCGTTGAGGTGGCTAACGGGGCTCCAGGCGGCGCCCAGTCGGTCATTCAGTTCGTCCATGGCCAGCACCAGCCCGGCCCATGTCGGATTTTTACCCTGGCTTTGCAGGATGCCTTCGATGGCAACGCGGTTATCGGCGAGGATCTGTTCGATGGCCGGCTGCACGTGTTCGGCACGGATCGCCGAGAACGGCGGCAGGTCGTAGGACTGCAGAAGAGGGTTGTTCGCGCTCACGGTTGGCACCTTGGCTGAAG
Organism: Pseudomonas sp. W22_MBD1_FP4; assembly: GCF_052113765.1. Taxonomy (NCBI): domain Bacteria; kingdom Pseudomonadati; phylum Pseudomonadota; class Gammaproteobacteria; order Pseudomonadales; family Pseudomonadaceae; genus Pseudomonas; species Pseudomonas sp. W22_MBD1_FP4. The sequence continues at coordinate 70,686 of NZ_JBGQOI010000027.1, forward strand.
AAACATGTAAGAACAAAGATGGGGCCATCTTAATTACAATCAACGCCCACCGCAGCTATCAGCAGAAGAGAGAGAGGCTATCGTGACCCTTCGCACCTATCAGAACCACACGCCAACCCTGGGCGCCGGGGCTTTTGTCGATATTTCGGCGGTGGTGATCGGCGATGTCGAAATCGGCACCGACAGCTCGGTTTGGCCGCTGACCGTGATTCGCGGCGACATGCACCGCATCCGCATCGGTGCGCGCACCAGCGTGCAGGATGGCTGCGTGCTGCACATCACCCACGCAGGCCCCTTCAACCCGGACGGTTTCCCACTGCTGATCGGCGACGACGTGACCATCGCTCACAAAGTCATGCTGCACGGCTGCACCGTGGGCAACCGCATCCTGATCGGCATGGGCAGCATCGTGATGGACGGCGCCGTGGTGGAAGACGACGTGATTATCGGCGCCGGCAGCCTGGTGCCACCGGGCAAGAAACTCGACAGCGGCTTCTTGTATGTCGGCAGTCCGGTTAAACAAATCCGCGCGCTGACTGACAAGGAGCGCGCATTTTTCACCTACAGCGCCGCGAACTACGTGAAGCTCAAAGACCTGCACTTGGCTGAAGGATTTGACCAATGAGCCTGCATTACCAAACCGTTTTGTTCGACCTGGACGGCACCCTCACCGATCCACGCGAGGGCATTACCCGCTCGATCCAATACGCCCTCGGCAAACTGGGCATCGATGAACCGGACCTGACCAAACTCGAACACTTCATCGGCCCGCCGTTGCTGCAAGCATTCATGCAGTTCTACGACTTCGATGAAGCCAAGGCGTGGGAGGCGGTGAATTTCTATCGCGAGCGCTTCAAGGTCACGGGGCTGTATGAAAACCGCGTGTTCGACGGCGTGATGCCGCTGCTGGAAGACTTGAACAGCCAAGGTCGCCAGCTGTATGTAGCCACCTCAAAGCCGTGGGAATTCGCCCGTGAAATCGCCAGGCATTTCGACTTTGCCAAGCACTTCAAGGTGATCTACGGCAGCGAACTTGATGGGACGCGGACCAACAAGGTCGAGCTGATCGCCCATCTGATGCGCGAGGAAGGCCTGGACCCGGCCACCACCTTGATGATTGGTGATCGCAAGCACGACCTGATCGGCGCGCGTAGCAACGGGCTGGATTCGGCAGCCGTCGGTTATGGGTTTGGTAGTTTCGAAGAGTTGAACGCCGAGGCGCCGACCTGGCACTTCGAGACGTTGGCGCAGATGCATCAGGCGTTTTTGCAGCGCCCTTGAAGCCGCCATTGGGGGCGAGCGTCTTTCCGCATGTTGAAAAACTGTGGGGGGACTTGCCCCCGATGAGTCCCTAGAGCTCAACCTCCCCCCAACTGCCTCAACGCAGCCTTGCGCTGCACCACAGGCAATCCACCCAACTTCTCCACCGCAGCATAGAACTTCAGCCAATCCCCACCTTCCTGCCGGAACAACGCCGCAAATGCCGGCACCCACTGGTCATACAGCCCGAACGGTAGCAACCGCGCGTTGTTCATCGGCTGGTTCATCCAAGCGTCATAGCGCTTGTCCCCACCCCATTGGTTATCGCGCATTTTCCCGTACTCACGGCGCAAGTACTCGAATTCGGCCGCCTTGGCCTGGCGCATCTGCGCGGCGGCCAAAGGCTGGGCGTAGAGCTTTTCCAGGCGCTTTCGAGTATCCAGGATCAGTTGGATAAATTGGTCACGCTGCTTTAACGTCGCATCGCTCAGCGGCGCCAGGCCACGGGCGGCGCGCCATTGGCGAGTGCCTTCCTGCTCGACAAAGTTGGCAAATGACTCGTTGAACTCGGTGTCGTCCTTCACATAAAAACGCTGATGCGCCAACTCATGGAAGATCAGCGTGGCCAGGCGTTCATCGCCCCAGTTCATCATTGAACTGATGATCGGGTCATTAAACCAACCCAGCGTGGAATAGGCCTCAACACCGCCAATCGATACATCCATGCCTCGCTGGCGCAACAACGCAGCCTCACCCCGCGCGGCACCTTGGCTGTAATAGCCGCGATAAGCGACGCAACCGGCGATGGGGAAGCAGTGGTTTTCAGGAGACAGGGAAAATTCCTGCGTGGCGAACACATTCCAGACTACATAAGGCCGACCAATATCGGCGTACAGCCGGTAACTCTGATTGTCAGGCAGGTGCAGGTGTTCACTGGCGAAGGTTCGCGCTTTCTGGGACTGCGCCAAATGGTCACGTAGCTGCTGCGGGCGGGACGAGTCAGCGACGACCGCTGAAACCGGCTGCCGAGCCTGCAAAAGCTGCCATTGGCCACCCGCCAGTTGGCCGTAATAGCTAATGCTGGAACAACCGCTGAGCAGCACAACCATCAACCCCGGAAGAAAACGCCTGACCATGCCCTCATTGCTCCTGGGTGATAGGTTCGTGTTTATACTGACCGCGATACCCGTCCTATCACCGAGTGCCTGTCATGCGTCAGCTCTTGCTTTGTGTCGCCGCCGTGTTCATCAGCGCCTGTACGTCGACCCCGATGCCTGCCGCCGATCCGCAACAAGCCTGGATTGATTTTGCCACGCCGACGCCGGGTGCCAAGCTGGTGATGGCGCAGCGCCTGGACGGCAAAAACCTTAACGATGGACGTTACTTCCAATTCCCGGCTGGCAGCCACGAGCTGATGGTTCGTTTCGATTTTGAAGTGCCTACGGGCGGAAATTTCAGCAGCTTTGGCCAAACGACCGAGCGAACCTGCTTCATAACCCTGCAGTACGACCATTTCGAAGCTGGCCAACGCTATCGCCTGGAAGGGCGCTCACTGGGCTACACGCCGAATATCCGCCTGTATAACGCTGCCCGCCAATTACTGGCTGAAGAACGCAGCGTGAACTGCCTCTGATCAGTCGTTGTTTTTTTGGTAAACGATTGCTTTGGTGCCGTTCTCACAACTGCCGACGACCATGGCCACGTCGTGCTTCTCAGCTTCTTCCTTGCTAACGATCTCAAGCGTGTAGGACGGCACAGCGTTAGCCTGGATCTTGACCTCGATCTCTTTCCTAAGCTCTTCACAATCTTTCGGCGCGGCCACGGCCGAAGTGGCCAACACACCGCAGATGATCGCCAAGGCAAAACGTTTCATGTGTGAAGCTCCCTGAATACAGTGCGCACGGGTGTGCGCCTAGGCTGCATATGGCTATTCGACCACAGTTTGGAAACACGAGTTCTGATTTAACTCAGAATTGAACGTGAAAGGGGGCTTGCTCCCGATAGCGGCGCATCAGTCAACATTTCTGTAACTGACCGACCGCTATCGGGAGCAAACCCCCTCCCACAGTGGACCTGCTGTGTTAGTTAACCAGCGTGGCATCCAGGCTGATTTTCGCATTCAGCACTTTGGACACCGGGCAGCCTTCTTTCGCCTTCTTGCTCAGCTCATCAAACTGCGCCTGGCTCGCACCGGGAATTTTGGCCTTGAGGATCAGATGCACCGCAGTGATCGCGAAGCCGCCATCCACTTGGTCCAACGTCACTTCGGCCTGGGTGTCGATGCTGTCAGCCTTAAGCCCCGCATCGCCCAGAATCATGGAAAACGCCATGGAGAAGCAGCCGGCATGGGCCGCGCCGATCAGTTCTTCTGGGTTGGTACCCTTGCCACCCTCGAAACGGGCCTTGAAGCCGTAAGGCGCTTCGCGCAGCACGCCGGTTTCCGTGGAGATGGAACCCAGGCCAGTCTTAAGGTCGCCTTCCCAATGCGCGGATGCTTTTTTAACGATACTCATAGCTTTCTCCTCGAACGGTGGTTTTGCGTCAGTAAGGGTTCTGAGGATAGTCAGCATGGCAAAGTTCATCTTGTCGGAGAAACCTAGCAATTCAGTAGGAAATTTCCACCCTCGCTATTGAATCTCGGGTATATGCCCTCATTGCATAGAACATGCACATGAAGCGGCAGGTTTTGGATCGTCTAAAAAGCCTGCGCCCCAATTGGAGAAGCAGGCTTATGAAATCGCTGTCCGACGTGAAGTTCTCGACCCTCGACCTAGTGCCCGTGCGGGCCAACGGCAGTGTCGCGCAGTCGTTGCGCAATTCCCTGGATTTGGCCCAGCACGTGGAAAAGTTTGGCTACAACCGTTTTTGGGTGGCTGAACACCACAACATGGACGGCATCGCCAGCTCGGCCACCTCGGTATTGCTGGGTTACCTGGCCGGCGGCACGTCGACTATCCGCGTCGGCTCCGGCGGCGTGATGCTGCCCAACCACGCGCCGCTGGTGATCGCCGAACAGTTCGGCACCCTGGAAAGCCTCTACCCCGGACGTATCGACCTGGGCCTTGGCCGCGCGCCAGGTTCCGACCAGATGACCGCCCGTGCCCTGCGCCGTGAGCGCTCCGGCAGCGCGGATGACTTCCCGCAAGACGTGGCCGAACTGATGGCCTACTTGGGCCCACGCACGCCGGACCAACGGGTGATCGCCGTACCCGGCACCGGCACCAACGTGCCGGTCTGGTTGCTCGGTTCCAGCCTGTTCAGCGCACAACTGGCAGGCGAACGCGGTTTGCCCTACGCCTTCGCCTCGCATTTCGCACCGCGTCTGATGCACGAGGCGATTCGCGTCTACCGCAATCACTTCAAGCCGTCGGCTGTGCTGGACAAGCCCTACGTGATGCTCGGCATTCCGCTGGTGGCGGCCGACACCGACGAACAGGCCGACTACCTGGCCACCTCGGTTTACCAACGCATCCTTGCGCTAATGCGCGGGCAAAGCCTGGTGCAGCGACCGCCGGTCGATACCATGGATGGCCTGTGGCTGCCCCATGAAAAAGACGCTGTGGGCAGCTTCCTCGGCCTGGCGATGGTGGGTAGCCCGGCGAAGATCCGCGCCAAGCTGGAGGTGTTGGTCGAGCAGACCGGCGCCGATGAGTTGATCTTCACCAGCGACCTGTACGAACACGCCGACCGGATTCATTCCTACGAGCTGCTGGCGCAAGTGATGAAGGGCTAACACCCAGGCGAAAAAAAACCGACGCACCTGCGTCGGTTTTTTATGTCTGCAACACAGGATTAACCGCGCTTGTAGACAATTTCCTTGGTGCCACCTTCACAGCTACCGACCACTTTAGCGTCGGTTGAGGCGCCTTTATCCACCACTTCCAGCGAATAACCCGAAGCGCCCTTGGCGTCGATTTTCGCTGCAATTTCGCTTTTCAGTTCGTCACAAGGCTTGCCCGCCGCCAGGGCTGTGCCCGCAATGCTCAACAAACCTACCGCTAACAGGAACTTCTTCATCCGTTACTTTCCTTGCGCTGATCGAAAAGAGCGTGCCGACGCTCATCACGTCGGCACCCATTGTTTGTAGCGCAGGTTATGGCAATCGGCCAGCCAGCAAAGTTCAACTCGCCCTATCAACTACTGGCAATTCGGAACCCAACCTTGAGGGTGACCTGGTAGTGGGCGACCTTGCCATTTTCGATATGCCCACGAGTTTCAGTCACCTCAAACCACTCCAGGTGCTTGATGCTTTTGTTGGCTTCAGCAATGGCGTTGTTGATGGCGTCTTCGATGCTCGTGGTCGACGAGCCAACCAATTCGACTTTCTTGTAGGTGTGATGATCACTCATGGCGTTTCTCCTAGGGGTCGTCAATCAAGACTAGCAGTGAATATTCGTACTGCTTCTGGCGGTCATTCCCACTCGAAAGTTCAGATTTACTGCACTTTCTGAAACCGCTGGAGTCGGTATATACACACGCCACTCAATCACTTCAGGAGAGTCCAAATGGCCAACACTTCTTTACGTAAAGCGTCGCTGGAAAGCATGGAAGCCGAGATTTCGAGCCTGCTCAAGTCCCTTGAAAGCCTCAAGGACGATGCGTCCGATGAGTCGCGCAAAACGTTGAAGGCCCTGAAAAGTAACGCCGAGAATGCTCTCAAGCACTCCCGCCACCTGATCAGCGACGCCTATGAAGAAAGCAAAGTCAAAATCCGCGAAACCAGCGTTGCTACCCGCGACTACGCCCAAGAGCACCCATGGACTACAGCCGGTGTGGCGGTAGGCGCATTGGGCCTGCTGGCGGCGTACCTGCTCTGCAAACGCGGTGACTGATTGACCGGCTAAACAGGCTGGCGCATCAGCTCAGCTTTGAGCCACTGCGCCAGTTGCCCGGCGCGCCCGTCTGCGGCGCGCTTGGGTAGCCACAATGCCAGGTGCGCCGGGGTTTCACTGAAACCCCACGGCGCCACCAGGCGACCTGCACGCAAGTCCTCCGCCACCAACGGCTCCGGAGCGATCGCTACACCCAGCCCGGCCACCGCCGCTTCCAGCAAATAATACAAATGCTCAAAACCCTGGCCGTGTTTCAACGCGCCGGACGCGATGCCGTGTTGCTGCGCCCAACTGGGCCAGGCTTGCGGACGCGATGTGGTGTGCAGCAGCGCTTCGCCACATAAAGCCGAGGCGGGCGCGAGCCGCAGACGCTCGTAACCGATAAAGCGCGGGCTCATCACCGGGCCGATGCGTTCGCTGGCCAGCTCATACACCTGCATGTCCGCCGGCCAAGGTGGCTCGGCGAATAGCAGCAGGGCATCGAGACCGGGGCGCCGAGGATCAAGGTCGCCGTCACCCGCCGACAAGTGCAGGCGCAAGTCCGGCAAGTCTGAGTTCAGACGCCCCAAGCGCGGGATCAACCAACGCGCCAGCAAACTCCCCGAGCAGCCGAGCACGAAGGGCGCATCGGCGCTGGCCTGAGTCAATTCGGCGCAGACATCCCTTAAACGTTCGAACGCCTCGAAACTGGCATCCCGAAGTCGAACGCCGGAATCTGTGAGTTTAAGGCCGCGCCCGTCTTTGGCGAAAAGGCTCACCCCCAGGTGCTCCTCCAGCACCTTCAACTGCCGGCTGACTGCACCGTGGGTCACGTGTAATTGCTCAGCAGCTTGGCTGACGCTATTAAGCCGAGCGGTGGCTTCAAAGGCGCGCAGGGCATTTAGGGGCGGAAGATCTCGACTCATCTGTGAGTTTTCCTGACAGGTTGCGGCAATCTTATCGGTTTTCAGCCTGGGGCGTGAGGGGTAGAGTGGCCCTCATTGTTTCTTACACATCTTCTTTCCTGGAGCGTCCCATGACTCAGTCCCAGACCGATCTGCGCAACGGCCCTGACGCCAGCGGCTTGTTTGGCGCGTTCGGCGGCCGCTACGTCGCCGAAACCCTGATGCCGTTGATCCTCGACCTGGCCCGCGAATACGAAGCGGCCAAGATTGATCCGGCGTTCAATGAAGAATTGGCCTACTTCCAGCGCGACTACGTCGGCCGCCCAAGCCCACTCTATTTCGCCGAACGCCTGACCGAGTTCTGCGGCGGCGCCAAGATCTACCTCAAGCGTGAAGAGCTGAACCACACCGGCGCGCACAAGATCAACAACTGCATCGGCCAGATCCTGCTGGCACGGCGCATGGGCAAAAAACGCATCATCGCCGAGACCGGCGCCGGCATGCACGGTGTGGCCACTGCCACCGTCGCAGCGCGTTTCGGCCTGCAATGCGTGATCTACATGGGCACTACCGACATCGAGCGCCAGCAGGCCAACGTATTCCGCATGAAACTGTTGGGCGCTGAAGTAATCCCCGTGGTCGCCGGCACCGGCACCCTGAAAGACGCCATGAACGAAGCCCTGCGTGACTGGGTAACCAACGTCGACGACACCTTCTACCTGATCGGCACCGTGGCCGGCCCACACCCGTACCCGGCGATGGTGCGCGACTTCCAGGCCGTGATCGGCAAGGAAACCCGCACTCAGCTGCAAGCCCAGGAAGGCCGCCTGCCGGACAGCCTGGTGGCGTGCATCGGCGGCGGGTCTAACGCCATGGGCCTGTTCCACCCCTTCCTGGATGACACCAGCGTCGAGATCATCGGCGTTGAAGCCGCCGGCCATGGCATCGAAACCGGCAAGCACGCCGCCAGCCTCAACGGCGGCGTACCGGGCGTGCTGCACGGCAACCGTACCTTCCTGCTGCAGGACGACGATGGCCAGATCATCGATGCCCACTCGATTTCCGCCGGTCTCGACTACCCCGGCATCGGCCCGGAACACGCCTGGTTGCACGATATCGGCCGCGTCCAGTACACCTCGGTGACTGACCACGAAGCCCTCGAGGCCTTCCACAAATGCTGCCGCTTGGAAGGGATCATTCCTGCCCTGGAAAGCGCCCACGCGCTGGCCGAAGTGTTCAAGCGCGCACCGTCCTTGCCGAAGGATCACCTGATGGTGGTCAACTTGTCCGGCCGTGGCGACAAAGACATGCAGACCGTCATGCATCACATGGAAACCGCCCAGCAGGAGAAACACTGATGAGCCGCCTGCAAACCCGCTTTGCGCAACTGAAAGAACAAAACCGCGCCGCCTTGGTGACCTTCGTCACTGCCGGTGACCCCGGTTATGACACCTCGCTGGCGATCCTCAAAGGCTTGCCTGCTGCTGGCGCCGATGTGATCGAACTGGGCATGCCCTTCACCGATCCGATGGCCGACGGTCCAGCCATCCAACTGGCAAACATCCGCGCCCTGGAAGCCAAGCAGAACCTGCTGAAAACCCTGCAGATGGTTCGCGAGTTCCGTAAAGACAACAACGACACTCCGCTGGTGTTGATGGGTTACTTCAACCCAATCCACAAATACGGCGTGCCTAAGTTCATCGCCGACGCCAAAGAGGCCGGTGTAGATGGCCTGATCGTGGTCGACATGCCACCTGAGCATAACGGCGAGCTGTGCGACCCGGCGCAAGCGGCGGGTATCGACTTTATCCGCCTGACCACGCCGACAACCGACGACGTGCGTCTGCCAACCGTCCTCAACGGCAGCTCAGGCTTTGTGTACTACGTTTCGGTAGCCGGCGTGACCGGTGCCGGTGCCGCCACTCTGGAGCATGTCGAAGAGGCCGTGACCCGCCTGCGTCGCCATACCGACCTGCCGATCAGCATCGGTTTTGGTATCCGCACGCCGGAACAAGCCGCCGCTATCGCGCGCTTGGCGGACGGTGTGGTGGTGGGGTCGGCGTTGATCGATCACATCGCCAATGCCAGCAACGACCAACAAGCCATCGACGGGGTGTTGAGCCATTGCGCGGCGCTGTCGGAAGGTGTGCGTAACGCCCGTAAGTAAGCGCCATGTAGCGAGAGGTAAAGTTCCTGATACAGAGGAATCAACTCGCAGCTTCACGGCCTAAACAGCAAGACCAAGGGATTTCAAACCTCGTTCGAAATCCCTTTTTTGTTTGTGTGCCCTGAGGAATACCCGATGAAAATGCCCAAATCCGTGATTGCAGGTCTAGGCGTACTGGTGCTTGGCGCCAGCGTCCTGGTGCAAGCCGCACCGCCTGACCAGCGAGGTGATGACCGTGGCGGCCCGCAGGGCCAGCACGAGCAACGTGGCGACGACCATCGCGGTCCGCAGGCCAACCGTCGCGGCGGCCCACCTCAGGACTTCGGCCCGGTGCGCCAGATCATCCACGATAACCACGGCCAGTTCTCCCGTGGCGCGCCGCCGCCGCCGAATGTGCGCCTGGTACGCGGCCAGCCGCTACCGCGCGGTTACTACGGCGAACGCCTGGACAACCGCGCCCTCGCACGCTTGCCGGTGTACCCGGGTTATGAATGGCGCCGGTCGGGCCCGGATGTAGTGTTGATCGCGGTGGGCACCGGCATCGTCTACGAAATTCTTGATGGTGTGCTGAACTAAGGTCTTACTGGGGGGGGGGGGGGGGGGGGGGGGGGGGGGGGGGGGGGGGGGGGGGGGGGGGGGGGGGGAGGGGGGGGGGGGTGTCGCGGAGAACAGGAGGAAAGAAAAAAAAAAAAAAAAAAAAAA
>NZ_JBGQOI010000028.1:0-77486 GCF_052113765.1 Pseudomonas sp. W22_MBD1_FP4
GGGGGGGGGTTTTCTTCCCCCCCTGTTCTTTCCCCCCCCCCCCCCCCCCCCCCCCCCCCCCCCCCCCCCCACCCCCCCCCCCCCTCCCACATTTTTGCTCTTCACACGGCTTAAGGTCAGTGGGAGTCGGCGTCCCACACCCAATTCCACACGCCCGGTAAATGCACTTCCTCACTGACAGCCTTCACGGTGCGTGACAGCGCTGCCCGTTCGAGTGCGCCACGGTCGGTGTAGAACGGCTCGGCGGCGGTCTTCATGCCGGTGACCTGGGCACTGTCCAGCAGGATCTGCAGGTATTCCTGCATATGCCGCGCGGTGTAGCGGTTGATGTCGTGGAAGGTCACCACCACCGGTATCACGCCGTCCACTGTCGGCAACTCCCCCAGCGCGATGCGTTCGCGCACGACCGACAGTTGTCGATACAGGTTGGCGCGGCGGCGTGGGCTGCCGTTGAAACCCCAGATCTTGCCGTCATTGGCGCTCAAGTCGGTCAGCAGAACGTGCATGCCATGGCGCTGGTAGGCGGCGAAGGTGCGGCGGTCGTAGTTCCAGAACGGCGGACGGACCAATACCGGTGGTGCGCCGGTGATCGAGGCGATATCGGCAGAACCCTGGGCCAGGGTGCTATCCAGTTCGGCGTTGTTCAGCCAGCGGTGGTTGGTATGGAACGCCGTGGCCGTGTGAAACGCCAGAATATGACCGCCCGCGTACTCACGCTCCATGGTCTTGCGACCCCGTGAACTGCCGCCCGAACGGGCCGCTTCGGTCTGTAAAAAAAACACGGCCTTGATTCCCGGCAACACCGGGTTGTGCGCCAGGTCGGCCACCACCGAACGGCTCGGGTTGTTGTAACCCGAGGCGCTGGGGCCGTCATCGAAGGTCAGCAGAAAACGGATCGGCGCCTGTGCTTGCAGGCGCTGTTCGGTCTGGGGCGTCAGGGCGATAGGCGCGCCGATGCAGCCACTGAGGCTCACGGCCAGGGCCAGCACGGCGGATGCGATGGCGAAGGATTTCATGGTGTGCGCGGGCTCGAAAAAGAGGCCGCTGCTGGGCGGATCAGCAGCGGCAGGCGCGCACGATACAGTAAGTGCCGCGCCGGATTACAGCAGACTTATCGGGTAACTGACGATCAACCGGTTTTCGTCAAACTCGTTGTTGCTGTAGTCGCGACGCATGCTCGAATTGCGCCAGCGCATCGTCAGGTTTTTCAGGCTGCCACTTTGCACGGTGTAGCCCAATTCACTTTCGCGACCCCATTCCTTACCGTCGGTGATGGTGCCTGTGTGTACGTTGCTGCCGCTGATATAGCGGTTCATCAGCGTCAGCCCCGGCACACCGACGGCGGCGAAGTTGTAGTCGTGGCGCAGTTGCCAGGATTTTTCCTGAGCGTTGTCGTAGCTGGAGTTGTAGCTATCGTTGGCCAGGGTGCCGCCGCTGGTGCCGTTGACGCGCATCCAGGCGTTGTTGCCGGTGAGTTTTTGCAGGCCGACATAGAACGTGTTGCCGCCGTACTTGGCGGAGAACAGGCCGGACCAGGTCTTGTTGTCCAAGTCGCCTGCGCGGGCGCTGCCGTCATCCTTGCCGTAGAAGAACCCGAGGTTGGCGCCCAGGGTCCAGTCACCGAGTGGCTGGCTGTGGGTCAGGTTGACGTATTGTTGGCTGTAGATGTCCTTGAGCTGGGCATTCCAGAGGCCGACCTGGGTGCGTTTGTCGTTGAACGCGTATTCGCCGCCCTGGAAGTTGAAGCGGTCCGAAGTGAAAGCGGTTTTGCCGACCATCGACATGTCCGACATGCTGCTGTCGTCGCGCGGGCTGTTGGCGCGGAACTGGCCGCCGTACAGTGTCAGGCCGTCGATTTCCTTGGACGTGATCTGCCCGCCGCGCAGGGTTTGCGGCAGGGAACGGCCGTCATCCGAACGCAGGATCGGTAGCACAGGCATCCATTCCCCGACCTTTACTTCTGTCTTCGAAATACGCGCTTTGAACGCAACGCCGAGACGCCCGAATTCATCCGCCGGCCGGCCGTCATGATCCAGCGGCAGCAACTGCGTGCCGCCAGTACCGCGCCCGCCATCAAGCTTCAACGAGTACAGCCCCAGCACATCCATACCGAACCCCACCGTGCCTTGGGTGAAGCCGGACTTGGCGTCGAGGATGAAACTCTGCGTCCACTCCTGCGCGCCGCCCTGGGTTTTGGTTGGGTTGGTGAAATTGCGGTTGATAAAGAAATTACGCAGGTTGAGGTTGGCGCTGGCGTCTTCCAGGAAACCGTGTTCTTCGGCGACGACGGGAAGGGCAAGGCTGGCGACAGCGGTGGCCAGCAAAAGCTGGCAAGGACGGAACGTGCTCATGGCGTTGGACCTGTTGTTATTGGGGTTGTGCAGGTGGCGGCCATGGTGCGGGGCGGTGCGGGAGGGGTTCAATCGGGGGCGGGCGGGTTGTGGGCGATGATCGAACGCAAGTTACCGGGCCTCCCTTTGCGAGGAAGGCGTCGGTTCAATGGTTCAGAGGAAGTAGAGCAGGCTCGTCCACGGGATCTCTGGCAAGTACCTCTGGCAGAGTAGGGTGACCGCTGCCATCACGGCCAGGAAAGCCACCTGCAGCGGACTCCAGTGCGCCCAATGCAAGCCGCTGACCCAAGGGTAAAAGTGCTCGACATACTCATTCACTTTGCCGATACGCCTGCGGTGAAACAGATGTATGCCGATCATTCCGACGTACGTCAGCATGCCCATCACGCCCAGCAGTAAGCCGAACATCAGCAGCATGCCCACTTGAGGAATGCCGTGGCGCAGCACCAGCCAGTGTTGATGAGGGTTGAACCGTGACGGCAGCAGGCGCTTGCTGAGCCACAGGTCCTGGACGATCAGGTGTGATGTCAAGACAGCCCACAACTGAGTGCCACGTATGCCGATAATGGCCGGAGCAAAGGTCAGTATCACCACAATGACGGCGTCGCTGAGCCTATCCATTTTTGTATGTGGGGAAACGGCCAAGGCGGCTGCCAGCGCCAGGCCACCCCATACCCGTATCCAACTTCGATGGGAGACCGGCCTGGGGAGGAATTCTCGCCAAAAAAATACATTAGCCTGGGGAAGCCGCTCAACCAACTGCGGGTAGCGCCAGGCCAGAACTTCGGCCAGATGCTGGCAGGCGTTCCAGGCATTACTGTCGAAGCTCTGCGTCATCTGTTTTTGTTGCGTCGCCGACATTGGCGTGAGCAACAGGCGCGCCGCCATGGCGTCGGCGGATTTCCATGTCGTGTCCCGGGCCTTGTCTTGCAGGTTGGCGTAGAAGCTTTCCTGTTCGCAACGCGACACCAATTCGCGCCACATCCACGCCGGTTCCGGGTAGACGCCTTTCTGGTCGTCCCAACCGAATGCCTGGCACACGCGCTCGAACAGCGGCACGCTCCATTGGGTGTCATGCAACAGGTGCAGGACGATGCGCTGCCACTGCTGTTGCAGGTCGAACACCTGCAGCCAGGGTTGGTCGTTGTACTGCGTGAGCTGGGTGATGAATTCGCGCTCGGCCTTATGCTCCAGCAGTTCCTGCAGGGTGCGGCGGTAGTCTTGCAGCAGCTCGCCGGTCAGCGCTTCGTATTGCCAGGACGTCATTGCCACCTGCTGCCAGGGGGTCAGCCATTCCAGGTGTTGCGCGGCCCAACCGGCGATGGCGCTGCGTTCGCCCGGTGCTTCGAAGCAATGGCGCAACAGGCCGGCCTGGAACGCATCGGTGCAGCCCTGTCGCTGAGCCTGGGCCCAGCGTTCATCAAGGTTACGCGCGTTGAGGCCATTGAGCAGTGCCTGGGCTGGGTCTGTTGTGAGTGGCTCGAAGGGCGCAGGGCTGACGGGGCTGAGGTCCATCAGTTTGGTCAGGTCATTCAGGATTCCGTAGACCGCTTCGGCCACGGGCGCCTGGACGTGTTCTTCCTCTTCGTTATCAGCCCGCCAGCGTACTTCACTCAGCGCTTGTTCATAGGCTTCGCGCAGGCGCTGGAAGCCTTTGGCATCGTCATCCGGACGACAGTTTTTCAGCATCCGCGCATAGCTGCGCTTGATGGCACGTTCGTCGGCGTCTTCCGGCAGTTGCAGCACGCTCCAGCAATCCATGAGTGTGCCCTCAGCGCCAGAACCCATTGTCGAGCTGCTCAAGTTGCCGGGTCAGTTCGCTGCGGGCCTCGCGGATGCGGCGTTCGTCCTGGGTGTCGAGTATCTGCTGGAACTGTGCGGCCCAGTGGCCGAGTTGCTCACGCAGCTCGCCGAGGTTTTCCTGGTAGAGCCGTTCGAGGCGCGCGGTGAGCACGGTGTTGACCTGCTGGTCGCGCGGGTGAACTTTCAACTGCGCCAGGGCTTGCAGGCGTTGCTGGATTTCCTGCGGGCTGAGCACGCCGGGGTTGTTTTCGATCACCAGCGAGTGCTGCTCGCCGGTCAGGGGGATGCTCACCTGGGCTTCCAGCAGGCCGTTGTTGTCGTAGGTGAAGCGCACGTCCAGCGAGACTTCACCGCCCTTGCGCTTGGGTACCGCGATGTCCAGTTGGCCCAGTTCGATGTTGTCTTTCACCAGGCGGCTTTCGCCCTGGTAGATCTTCAGCAGCACCTGGCTCTGGTTGTCGTGCAGCGTCACCACGCTTTTGACCCGGCTCACCGGTACGCTGCTGTTGCGTTCGATCAACGGCAGGTAATGGCCGCTTTCGATATGGCCGCCGTACTGGTTCGAGGTTTCGATGCCCAAGGTGTAGGGGCACACGTCGGTCAGAACGACTTCTTCAAGCGCAGCGGAACGGGCTTTGAGCGCGGCCTGGATCGCGGCGCCGTGGGCGACCACTTGGTCGGGGTCGAGGCTGATCGACGGGAAGCGCCCGAACAATCCGGCGGCGAGTTTGCGCACCAGCGGCATGCGCGTGGTACCGCCCACCAGCAGGATTTCATCGAGGTCGCTGACGCGAATCCGTGCATCGCGCAGGGCGCGTTCAATCGGTGCGCGCAGGCGTTCCAGCAGCGGTGTGTAGAGCTTGGCCATTTCCTGTTGAGTGATGGTCTGCACCCACTGTTGGCCATCGACCCGCAGAGCGAACTCGGCGCTGTCGTCCTGGCCCAGGGCTTTGCGCACACGTTCGGCTTCGCGGCGCAGGGCCTGCAGTACGCTGTTGGTGGGCGGGAAACCGTCGGCATTACGCTGGCTGTCGACGAAGTGTTCCAGCAGCAGGGTGTCGAAGTCTTCGCCACCGAGGAAGTTGTCGCCGGCACTGGCACGTACTTCCATTACGCCGTCGAACAGTTCGATGATCGACACGTCAAAGGTGCCGCCGCCTAGGTCGAAGACCAGGAATGACGTCTCTTTGTCGCGCTGGTGCAGGCCGTAGGCGAGGGCGGCGGCGGTGGGTTCGTTGATCAGTTTTTCAACATTGAGCCCCGCCAATTCACCGGCGATGCGCGTGGCTTTGCGCTGACCATCGCTGAAGTAGGCGGGCACGCTGATGACGGCTTCGGTGACGGGGTGGCCGTAGGTACGTTCGATATCTTCCTTGATGCTCTTGAGTACCAGCGCCGAGAGTTCTTCGGGGCGGAACGAGCGATCACCCAGACGCACTTCAGTGGCGCTGCCCATGTAGCGCTTGAACAGCGAAGTCGTCAGGTGCGGGTGGGTGTGCAGGCGCTCTTTGGCGGCCTGGCCTACCAGGACACGGCCTTGATCATCCAGCCCGACCACGCTTGGGGTCAACAACTGGCCAAGGGCATTGGGCACCAGTTCAGCGGCATCCCCACGCCAGACGGCCGCGAGGCTGTTGGTGGTTCCCAGGTCGATTCCTACGATCATTACGACAAGCTCCCTCTGTGGTCTGTAAGAATCTGTGACCAATTTTAGCCTGAAAGGTTGTCGGGAAAGCAAGGCGCGCTCAACTCGCCAGCTTCGGAGGTATGGCTGGGGGAGTCTACTGTCAGGGTTGACAGTAGAAGGGCGAGGGGCAAGGGCTTATGTTCAAGGTGGTGGCAGTCGCTTTTTAAGATGCTCAAGGAGAAGAACTCATGAGCTTTGGATCAGATATAGGTAGCTATTTGACGTCTTCCGATAAATTTGAAGCCCACTTGATTATTGAGGGCGAAGAGCCGACCCCGATCAATTTCGACACCTATGAAGTGAGCTATATCGACGGCTTCCAATTCTTTATTCGCGTGGGGCTTGAGGACAACCCTGGTTCGAAAAACGAATTGACCCTTGAGGCCCGTGAGCTGAAAACAGGCCAGACCTACCCTATCGGCCCACAAGCACCGGGGATCAAAGCGAGCTTTGGCCTGGAAGGCTATGTTGAGTATTTCCCGGCTGATTATTCGGGTTTTCTGACGGTTGAGCGCATTGAGCGTAGCGATGTTGGCAATACAACCCTAAGTCTGCGTTTTTCGATCTATTTCAAACCCGATGGCAAACCAGAGATGGAAGTTAGTTGCCAGACCCTTGAACTTTCAGCCTTTGCGGCAGGGGGGACGCCGGTGGGCGGTACGTTTGAAAAGGCGTCAAAAGGCAGCACTGAGGCAGCGCTTGCACCGATTCCAACGTTTTGTGAGATTGCGGTCAGGGTGAATGGGGGATACGAAGTCATAGATTTGGGGAATATTTACTTTGTCAGATACCCGGACTTGAGCTTCTTCATACAGTGCACGCCACGAAATGGCTCCACGCGCGCAACGCTTGAATTTCGTGGCGATGAATTGAAGGCCTACACCAATTATCCGATAACCGGAATTGATGGCCGGAAGCGTCAGGCAGGCAGTGTTGACACATTTTTTATATTGCGGCCTGAATTCTCAGGTAGCTTTTCTGACCCCACCGGAGAATTTCGAGTTCTGCGTACTCACGATTCCGAAGAAGGATTCTGGTGTCAATGTGAGTTTGAGTTTTCAGTGACTGCGGGTGGCTCAGAATATAAGGTTGAAAGTCTTGTATTCCAGATTCAAGTCAGTGAAGCGAACGCGTGAGACAGACGCCAGATCTCAATGAAACGTTAGGCATAAAAAAACCGCTTCCCGGCAAGGAAGCGGTTTTTTAGTTCAGCGTGATCAGAACAACTTCAACGCCGGTGCTTCTTCTTTCAACGGCTCATTCTTCGCCGTCTGCTCGTTCCAGCCGCCGCCGAGGGCCTTGTACAGGTTGACCTCGCTGGTCAGCTGCGCCAGGCGGTCGGTGATCAGCGATTGCTGGGCACTGAACAGCTGGCGTTGTGCGTCAAGGAAGGTCAGGTTGCTGTCGACACCAATGCGGTAGCGACGCTCAGCCAGGCGGTAGTAATCCTGGTTGGCCCCGACGAAGCCACGCTGGGCATCCAGTTGCTGCTTGTAGGTCTCACGGGCGGCGAGGCCGTCGGAGACTTCCTGGAAGCCGGTCTGGATGGCTTTCTCGTAGTTCGCCACGTTGATCTCTTTCTGGATCTTCGAGTAGTCCAGGCTTGCGCGCAGGCTACCAGCGTTGAAGATCGGGATGTTGATCTGCGGTGCAAACGACCACGTGCCCGAACCGCCTTTGAACAGACCGCCCAGGGTCGGGCTTGCGGTGCCCGCACTGGCCGTCAGGGTGATGCTCGGGAAGAACGCTGCACGGGCCGCGCCGATGTTGGCGTTGGCCGCCTTGAGGTTGTACTCGGCCTGCACGATGTCGGGACGACGTTGCAGCAGGTCCGATGGCAACCCGGCCGGCACGTCGCTGAGCAGGTCATCCGACAGTGGCTTGCTGGCGATATTCGCCGGCAGGCCGGTGCCCAGCAGCAGGGTCAGGCTGTTTTCGTCCTGGGCCACCTGGCGGGTATAACGCGCCAGTTGCACGCGGGCGTTTTCCACCGACGTGCGGGCCTGGCTGAGATCGAGGGCCGAGGCCACGCCGACTTCGTTGCTGCGCGAGGTCAGTTTGAAGCTCTGCTCGAACGCGCCCAGGGTGTCCTGGGTGAGCTTGAGCAGTTCCTTGTCGGCCTGCCAGGTCAGGTAGGCATTGGCCACACTGGCCACCAGGCTGATCTGGGTGCTGCGCCGCGCTTCTTCGGTGGCGAAGTACTTCTGCAGCGCTTCTTCACTCAGGCTGCGGACACGGCCGAACAGGTCCAGCTCGTAGGAACTGATCCCCAAGCCAGCCGAGTACTGGCTGGCGATGGTCGCTTCACCGGTCTGCGACAGCTTGGCCGGCGTACGCGAACGGCTGCCGCTGCCCGTGGCCGATACGGCCGGGAACAGATCGGCGCGCTGGATCTGGTACTGCGCGGCATAGGCATCGATGTTCAGGGCAGCAACGCGCAGGTCACGGTTGTTTTCCAGCGCAGTCTTGATCAGCTGTTGCAGGGCAGGGTCATGGAAAAACTGCCTCCAGCCCTGCTCGGCAGCGGCTTGGTTCGGCGCCTGGGCTGGCGAATACGCCGGCCCCTGCGGGAACTGTGCCGCCACCGGCGCTTCGGGGCGCTGGTAGTCAGGTATCAGCGAGCAGCCACTGAGCACGAAGGCGGTGACGGCTAGGGAAAGTAGCGACTTGCTCATTGGCCAGCCTCTTTAGGAGTTTGCTTAGGTTCAGTCTTTTTACGCTCGCCCGCGGCGGACACGGTTGCAAAGAACAGTGGCACCCAGAAGATCGCCAGGACAGTGGCCGTGATCATACCGCCAATTACGCCGGTACCGATCGCGTGCTGGCTGCCTGAACCGGCGCCCGATGAGATCGCCAGCGGCAGTACGCCGAGGACGAACGCCATGGAGGTCATGATGATCGGACGCAAGCGCATACGCGATGCTTCGATGGCGGACTCGACAATGCCTTTGCCTTGTTCGTGGAGCTCTTTGGCGAACTCCACGATCAGGATGGCGTTCTTCGCCGCCAGACCCACCGTCACCAGCAAGCCCACCTGGAAGAACACGTCGTTGGACAAGCCGCGCATGCTGGTGGCGATCAACGCACCCACCACGCCGAGCGGAACCACCAGGATCACTGCGATCGGGATCGACCAGCTTTCGTACAGTGCCGCGAGGCACAGGAACACCACCAGCAGCGACAGCGCATACAACGCCGGCGCCTGGGAGCCGGAGAGGCGTTCTTCATACGACAGGCCCGTCCAGGCGTAGCCCACGCCCGCTGGCAATTGCTTAGCGATGCGTTCGACTTCGGCCATGGCGTCACCGGTACTGTAACCCGGTGCTGGCGTACCGAGGATTTCCATCGCCGCCACACCGTTGTAACGCGAGAGTTTTGGCGAACCGAAGATCCACTTGCCCGAGGCGATGGACGACAACGGCACCATCTTCCCGGAGTCGCTGCGCACGAACCATTTGTTCAGGTCTTCCGGGGACATCCGGCTGGCGGCTTCACCTTGCACGTACACCTTCTTCACCCGACCACGGTCGATGAAGTCGTTGACGTAGCTACCACCCAAGGCAATCGCCAGGGTCTGGTTGATGCTCGACAGGGTGATGCCTTGGGCACTGGCCCTTTCGTCGTCAACGGTGAGTTCGTACTGCGGCTCATCGTTCACGCCGTTAGGGCGCACACCTGCCAGGATCTTGCTTTGTGCTGCCATACCCAGGAACTGGTTACGTGCCGCCATCAGTTTGTCATGGCCGACACCGCCTTGGTCTTGCAGGAACACGTCGAAGCCGGTGGCGTTACCCAGTTCCAGTACAGACGGCGGAACGATGGCAAATACCATGGCGTCCTTGAAGGTCTGCATGAAGTAGCCCTGGGCGCGCTTGGCGATCTCGAATACCGAGGTGGAAGCATCACGCTCGCCCCACGGTTTGAGCATCACGAAGGCCAGGCCCGAACTCTGGCCACGACCGGCGAAGTTGAAGCCGTTCACGGTAAACACCGATTTCACGCCTTTGCCTTCGCCCGGCTCGCCTTCCTTGTCGTTGAGAAGGAACGCGCGCATATCGTCGATGACTTTTTGCGTCCGTTCAGCCGAAGAGCCGACTGGTGTCTGCACCTGGGCAAAGATCACGCCCTGGTCTTCATCGGGCAGGAACGCAGCAGGGATGCGCATGAACAGCCAGATCATGCCGGCGATGATCAGCGCGTACACCAGGAACGCCGGGATCTTGTGCTTGATCATGTTGCCCACGCCGCGCTCGTAGCTCAGTACGCCACGGTCGAAGGTGCGGTTGAACCAGCCGAAGAAACCACGCTTGGGTTGGCCGTGCTTCTCGGGGTCGATCGGCTTGAGCATGGTGGCGCACAAGGCCGGGGTGAAGATCAGGGCAACCAGTACCGACAGCGCCATCGCCGAGACAATGGTGATGGAGAACTGTTTGTAGATCACACCGGTGGATCCACCGAAGAACGCCATCGGCAACAGTACCGCCGACAGTACGAGGGCAATACCCACCAGGGCGCCCTGGATCTGGCCCATGGATTTGATCGTCGCGTCTTTCGGCGATAAGTGCTCCTCGGCCATTACCCGCTCAACGTTTTCGACCACCACGATGGCATCGTCCACCAGCAAGCCGATGGCCAGGATCATGCCGAACATGGTCAGGGTGTTGATGGTGAAGCCAAACGCGGCCAGGATCCCGAAGGTACCCAGCAATACCACCGGCACCGTCATGGTGGTGATGATGGTGGCGCGGAAGTTCTGCAGGAACAGGAACATCACCAGGAACACCAGCACGATCGCTTCGACCAGGGTGTCGACGACACCGGAGATCGATTCGGTCACTACAGGCGTGGTGTCATAGGGCACCACGGCCTTCATGCCAGGCGGGAAGAACGGTTCGAGCGACGCCACAGTAGCGCGGATGGCTTTGCCGGTGTCCAGCGCGTTGGCGCCCGACGCCAGCTTGATCGCCATACCCGAAGCGGGCTTGCCGTTGAACTGCGCAGCAATGCTGTAGTTCTGGCCACCCAGCTCAATACGGGCGACATCCTTCAGGCGTACCTGTGAACCGTCGGTATTGACCTTCATCAGGATATTGCCGAACTGCTCGGCCGTCTGCAGGCGGGTCTTGCCGATGATCGTGGCGTTCAACTGGGTGCCGGGCAGGGCAGGCAGGCCGCCCAGTTGGCCGGTGGCCACCTGTACGTTCTGTGCGGAAATCGCCGTGCTGACATCCACCGGCGTAAGCTGGTAATTGTTCAGCTTTGCCGGGTCAAGCCATATACGCATGGCGTACTGCGAACCGAACACCTGGAAGTCACCCACACCAGCGGTCCGTGAAATCGGGTCCTGGATGTTCGAGACGATGTAGTTGGAGAGGTCGTCCTTGGTCATGCTGCCGTCTTCCGACACCAGACCGATTACCATCAGGAAGTTCTTCACCGACTTGGTCACGCGGATACCCTGCTGCTGCACTTCTTGCGGCAGCAGTGGGGTCGCCAGGTTCAGCTTGTTCTGCACCTGAACCTGGGCGATGTCCGGGTTAGTGCCCTGGTTGAACGTCACGGTAATCGTCATGCTGCCGTCGGAGTTGCTGTCCGAGGAAACATAACGCAGGTTGTCGATACCGTTGAGCTGTTGCTCGATGACCTGTACCACGGTGTCCTGCACGGTTTGTGCGGACGCGCCTGGGTAGGTCACCTGAATATCAATGGCGGTCGGCGCAATGGCCGGATACTGGTTGATGGGCAACTTCATGATCGAAAGTGCCCCGACCAGCATGATCACCAGGGCAATTACCCAGGCGAAAATGGGACGGTCGATAAAAAATTTCGACATGGATTACTCCCCTTTGCCAGCAGCGGCAGCAGGAGCAGCAGCGGAACCTGCGGGCTTGGCGTTGTCAGCGTCCTTGACCTTGACCTCAGCGCCCGGCTTGACGTACTGCAGCCCTTCGGTGATCAGGCGGTCCCCGGCGTTCAGGCCTTTTTCCACCAGCCAGTAGGCGCCGGCGGTGCGGTTGGCCACCAGTTCACGCTGCTCGACCTTGTTGTCGGCGTTGACGATCAGCGCTGTTGGAATACCCCTGAGATCACGGGTCACGCCTTGCTGCGGTGCCAGGATGGCCTTGCTGTTCACACCGGCTTGCAATTGGGCGTGTACGAACATGCCCGGCAGCAGGGTGTGGTCAGGGTTAGGGAACACGGCGCGCAGGGTGACCGAGCCGGTGGTCTGGTCGACCGAGACTTCGGAGAACTCCAGCTTGCCGTCCTGGCCGTAATCGCTGCCGTCTTCCAGGGTCAACTTGACCTTGGCGGCATTCGCACCGGCTTTTTCCAGCTGGCCGCTTTCCAGGTCGCGGCGCAGTTTCAGCATTTCAGCCGACGACTGTGTGACGTCGACGTAGATCGGGTCCAGTTGCTGAATCACGGCCATCGCATCGGCCTGGCCATTGCTGACCAGCGCGCCTTCGGTGACGGCAGAACGGCCGATACGCCCGGAAATCGGCGCGTACACCTTGGTGTAGCGCACATTGATCTGGGCGGTTTGAACGTTTGCTTCGGCAGTCATGCGGTTCGCGACAGCGGTGTCGTATTCCTGACGGCTGACGGCTTGTTCATCAACCAACTGCTTGTAGCGATCGGTGATGGACTTGGTCTGGGTCAGCGTGGCTTGTGCGCTTTTCAGGGTGGCCTCATAGACCGACGGATCGATCTGATACAGCTGCTGGCCTTCCTTCACGTCGGCGCCTTCTTTGTACAGACGCTTGAGGATAATGCCGTTGACCTGAGGGCGAACTTCCGCGATGCGGTAGGCGGTGGTGCGGCCTGGTAGCTCGGATGTCAGAGTAAAGGCTTGCGGTTGAAGGGTGACCACGCCGACCTGAGGGATTTGAGCGGGCGGAGCCGCTTCTTCCTTTTTACATCCGCTGAGCAGCGATGCCAGGGCGACGGCAGTGACCAGAGCGGTAACAGCTGGCTTAAGTTGCATGAAGATCCTCGGGTCAGGCGCGCAGGGTGCGCACAAGAAGGGTGGAAGGGTAAAAAACAGGCTGTGAGTAGATAAGTAGCTTGCTACGCAATATACTTACGTTCATGGTTGTTTGTAAACTCTTGACAGGCTTCGCGCAATGTTGACAAAGCAACACCCGAAGCCTCGATTCCATTACGTTCGGCACCCATGACGGTGTCGTCCCACAAATATTCAGATGATCGTTCGCGTCTATTAACATTGCGTTAACGATAGTCTCAAGTGTCCTGATTGAGGTTCTACTGCCATGGTTCGTCGCACTAAAGAGGAAGCTCAGGAAACGCGCAGCCAAATTCTTCAAGCCGCCGAGCAAGCCTTTTACGATCGCGGCGTCGCGCGTACGACGCTGGCGGACATCGCCGCGTTGGCCGGCGTGACGCGGGGCGCGATTTACTGGCACTTCAGCAATAAGTCCGACCTGTTGCAGGCGCTGCTCGACACTTTGCATGAGCCGCTGGACGAATTGGCCAGGGCCAGTGAGAGCGAGGACGAACTCGATCCACTGGGGTGCATGCGCAAGCTGCTGATTCATCTGTTTCATCAAGTGGCCCTGGACCCGAAAACCCGCCGCATCAATGAGATTCTGTTTCATAAGTGCGAATTCACCGATGAAATGTGCGACATGCGCCGCCAGCGCCAGACCCACAGTCTGGAATGCAATCTGCGCATCGGCCTGACTCTGCGTAATGCGGTCCATCGCGGGCAACTTCCGGAAAACCTCGATACCACCCGCGGTGCCGTTTGCATGCATGCCTACATCAACGGGCTGATTGGCCAGTGGCTGTTGGTCCCCGACAGCTTCCAATTGCATCAGGAAGCCGAGCGCTGGGTAGATGCAGGGCTAGACATGCTGCGTCTGAGCCCGAGCCTGCGCAATTGAAACAAAATGCGTAATTGCATCAGGTTGTGTCAACAGTAAAGCTTAAGGACGGTCAATCGTCCTTCTGCCTGATTGGTGGGATGACTTTATATACGGGCTGGTGGGCGGTTGATAGGTAGCCGCCTAAGTATTTTGTAGGGATTTTGTTGCGGTTCTGTGAAGCAATGTAGCCAGAACCTGTA
The DNA here is from genome assembly GCF_052113765.1 of Pseudomonas sp. W22_MBD1_FP4. NCBI lineage: Bacteria > Pseudomonadati > Pseudomonadota > Gammaproteobacteria > Pseudomonadales > Pseudomonadaceae > Pseudomonas > Pseudomonas sp. W22_MBD1_FP4. Next base: position 13,928 of record NZ_JBGQOI010000028.1, read on the forward strand.
GGCCGCCAACAACGTGAAAGGGGGCTTGCCCCCGATGGCAGTGGTTCAGTCAACACATACAGTGACTGACGCACCGCCATCGGGGGCAAGCCCCCTTTCTCATCTGGTTTTAGTTTCGGCCGATTAAAGCGGCAGGGTCGGGTAGTCGATGTAACCCACCGGCCCCTTGCCGTAGAAGGTTTCCGGGTGTGCTTCGTTGAGCGGCGCATCGGCCTTCAGACGTGCTGGCAGATCCGGGTTGGCAATGAATGGTACGCCCCAAGCCACCGCATCCGCTTTGCCCTCGGCCAGCCAGGCATTGGCGCGGTCTTTGGTAAAGCGTTCGTTGGCGATGTATACGCCGCCGAACGCTTTTTTCAGTTGTGGGCCGAGGCTGTCCGCGCCTTCTTTTTCACGGGAGCAGATAAAGGCGATGCCACGTTTGCCCAGTTCGCTGGCGACGTAGGTGAAGGTTTCCGCGAGGTTATCGTCGCCCATGTCGTGGGAGTCGGCACGCGGTGCCAAATGCACACCCACACGCCCGGCGCCCCAGACTTCGATGGCTGCGTCGGTCACTTCCAGCAGCAGGCGCGCACGGTTTTCCAGGGAGCCGCCGTAGTTGTCGGTGCGCTGGTTGGTGCTGCTTTGCAGGAACTGGTCGAGCAGGTAGCCGTTGGCGCCGTGGATTTCCACGCCGTCAAAACCAGCGGCCTTGGCGTTTTCGGCACCGGTGCGGTAGGCGTCGATGATGTCGGCGATTTCAGCTGTTTCCAGGGCGCGCGGGGTAGGGTAGTCGGCCAGTGGGCGAACCAGGCTGACGTGGCCTTTTGGCTGGATCGCACTCGGCGCCACCGGAGTTTCGCCGTTCAGGTAGGACTCATGGGAGATACGACCCACATGCCACAGTTGCAGGAAGATCTTGCCGCCCGCGCCGTGAATTGCCTTGGTCACGTTGGCCCAGCCGCGCACTTGGTCGTTGGACCAGATGCCTGGGGTGTCCGGGTAGCCCACGCCCAGCGGGGTCACGGAGGTGGCTTCACTGAGGATCAGCCCGGCGGACGCACGTTGCACGTAGTACTCAGCCATCAGTGCGTTGGGTACGCGGCCTTCATCAGCGCGGCAGCGGGTCAGCGGCGCCATGATGATGCGGTTCGACAGTTCCAGGTCGCCCAGTGTGATCGGATCGAAAATAGTCGTCATGGGAAAACACCCTTCTCTCTGAAGTTGATCAGTTGGTCGCAGGGGCCAGGTCGGCATCGCCGCCCTGACGGAAAGTAATCAGGGTTACCAGCAGCGCCAGGATCGCCAGGGCCGCTGCCGCCAGAGGCACGCTGGTCAGGCCGAAGCCGTGGGCGATCACGCTGCCGCCGACCCAGGCGCCGAGGGCGTTGCCGATGTTGAAGGCGCCGATGTTCAGGGTGGACACCAGGTTCGGTGCGGCCTTGCCGAAGGTCACCACGTTGATCTGCAACGCAGGGACTGCGGCAAACGACGCGGTGGCCCACAGGAACAGCGTGATTTCAGTCGGGATCACCGCGACGCTGGTCCAGCTCAGTGCGGTGGATACCTCCGCCATGCTGATAAACACACCGATCAAGGTTGCGGCCAGGCGTTTGTCGGCCAGTTTGCCGCCGATGATGTTGCCCACGGTGAGGCCCAGGCCGATCAACAGCAGGGTCCAGGTCACGCCTTTGGGTGTCACGCCGGTGACATCGCCGAGCAGCGGCGCAACATAGGTGAAGAGGGTGAACATCGATGCTGCGAACAGCGCAGTCATGCTCAGCGACAACCAGATGCCGGCACCTTTGAGGGCGGCCAGTTCGGCGCGCATGTCGAGTTTTTCTTCGTCACGCTTGGCTGGCAGGAAGCGGATCAGGCCGATCAACGCCACCACACCAATCACCGTCACCGCCCAGAAGGTCGAGCGCCAGCCGGCTTCCTGGCCCAGCGCGGTGCCCAGCGGCACGCCGAGTACGTTGGCGAGGGTCAAACCAGTGAACATCAATGCCACGGCCGAAGCGCGTTTGTTGGCTGGCACCAGGTTGGCCGCCACCACCGAGCCGATCCCGAAGAACGCGCCATGGCATAGCGCGGTAACCACGCGGGCAAACATCAGCACGTTGTAGTCGCTGGCCAGGGCGCAGAGCAGGTTGCCGACAATAAAGATGCCCATCAACGCTACCAGTGCGGCCTTGCGCGGCAGCTTGGCGGTGGCCAGTGCCATGAAGGGCGCGCCAATGGCCACGCCCAAGGCATAACCGGTGACCAGCCAGCCGGCGCCGGGGATCGACACGCCGAGGTCTGCCGCCACATCGGGCAACAGGCCCATGATGACGAACTCGGTGGTGCCGATGGCGAAGGCGCTCAGGGCCAGTATGAGTAGCGAGAGGGGCATTTGGGTTTCCTTGTTACAGCGCTGCGTTGTCGTCAGCGCTGAGTTCTGTGGTGAGCGCCGCAAGGAAGGCCTGGATGGTTTCCTCGTTGCGTTTGAAGAAGTGCCACTGCCCGGCCTTCTGGCTGCTGATCAAACCCGCCCGTTGCAAGGTGGCCAGATGGGCCGACACGGTCGACTGGGACAAGCCGCAGCGTTGGTCGATCTGCCCGGCACAGATGCCGTATTCGTGGTTGTGCAGTTGCTCGGGGAATTGCACTTTCGGGTCTTTGAGCCAGGTGAGGATGTCTCGTCGTACTGGGTGCGCCAGGGCTTTTATTATTTCGTCGAGGTCGATGGACATGGCAGGTGCTCAGTGTCGTAAAGCGTTATATCGCGATGAGGCGAACCTTAAATCGTTATATCTCGATATACCAATATGATTTTGGTCTTAACTCAGTCCAAATCGGTATATCGGGTTATAACGATACGTTGACGGCAGTGCTAGACTGCGCGCCATGAATTATCTCGCACATCTGCACCTGGGCGGCCAACTTCCTGCACAACTGCTGGGCAGCCTCTATGGCGATTTCGTCAAAGGTCGCCTGCAGGGCCAGTTCAGCCCGCCCATCGAAACGGCGATCCAGCTGCATCGCTCCATCGACCGCTTCACCGACAGTCACCCGCGGGTGGGAGAGGCGTTGTCGCGTTTCAGCCTCACCCGCAGGCGTTATGCGGGAATCGTCCTCGACGTGTTTTTCGATCACTGCCTGGCGCGGGACTGGGCGCTGTACGCCGACCAGCCCCTGGACCACTTCACCTCGCAGGTGTACCGCGTGCTGGCGGCAGAACCGCAGTTACCGGGGCGCTTGGCGCAGATTGCGCCGTATATGGCGGCGGATGATTGGTTGGGGTCGTACCGCGAGTTTGCGGTGATGGAGCAGGTGTTGCGGGGGATTTCGCGACGGCTGACACAACCCCAGGAATTAGGGTTTGCGATGCAGGAATTGCGTGAGTTGTATGAGCCGTTGAGTGAAGACTTCCGGATTTTCTACCCCGAACTGCAAGCCTTCGCGCATAACCACCTGACAACACAAAGCTAAATGTGGGAGGGGGCTTGCTCCCGATTACGGTGTGCCAGCCACCACTGATGCTGGCTGATCCACTGCTATCGGGAGCAAGCCCCCTCCCACATTTGGAAAAGTGTCTGGCTCATATCACGCGGCAAAGGCTGGTCGCGTCGCTACTTGTTCAGTCTCCGGCACCGGCCCAAACAACGCCCTCTGCACCGCCTGCTGCGCCTGATGCGCCAGCGCCGCGCGTTCCTGCCCGGCGCAGGCAATCGGCTTGAGCACATGGATCTCCACATCGCCCTGATCATTGCCGAACAAGCGCATCAGGTGCGACAGCAAATCATCATCGCCAATAAACGGTGCCAATGGGTCCACTTGCCCATCGCGCAGATAACGAATCGCCACCGGTTGCAGCGCCACGTCCGCATCAATCGCACTGGCCAGCAAGCGTCCGTGGAAGGTACGCAGGCTGCGCCCGTCGGTGGTGGTGCCTTCGGGGAACATCAGCAATGGATGCTGTTGTTCCAGGTGACGGGTCATCTGCTTGCGGATCAACTGGCTGTCGCCCGAACCACGACGGATAAACAGGCTACCGGCCTTGGCTGCCAACCATCCCGCCACCGGCCAGGTGCGCACTTCCGCCTTGGACAGGAACGACATTGGCGCCACCGCGCCCAGCAACGGAATATCGGTCCAGGACACGTGATTGCTCACCCACAGCATCGGCTGCGTCGGCAACTCACCGTGCACGGTCACGCGAAAGGGCAGGGCGTTGGTCAGCCGCGCCATAAAGAATCGCGACCAACGCTGGCGCCGCACCATGGAGTTGGCGATGCCCAAGCGCTCGAACACACCAAACACACTGGCCATGCTTAAACCCAGCGCCACGACCACCAGCACGCGGGCAATGCGCCCGTACACGCGCAGGCGGCTCATCACATGGCCGCCTTGAAGTGGCGCGCATAACGCGGGCACAACTCATCGCGCTTGAGCAGGATGAACACGTCGGCCACCTGGAAATCTTCATCCCAGCACGGCTCGCCGCAGATCTTTGCGCCCAGGCGCATGTAGGCCTTGAGCAGCGGAGGCATCTCCGCGATTACGTTGGTCGGCAGGTCCAGCGCCGGCAGCGGTTTTTTCGGTTCGGCGCGCAGGTGTTCGTTGCACAGGTAGCGTTCGCGCAGGCGCTGCATGATTGCGTGGGCCTGGATGCCGCCGTCGTGCATCGGGATGCTCGCGCAGCCCATCAAATAGCTATAGCCGCCTTGGTTGAGGACTTCAGCCAACTCGCCCCACAGCACAGCGATGGTGCCTCCGTTACGGTAGGCCGGGTCGACGCAGGTGCGGCCGATTTCCAGGATTGGGCCTTGCAGGTGCAGCAAGCCGTGCAGGCTGAATTCTTCTTCGCTGTAGAACCGGCCCAAGGTGCTGGCAGCCTGGTGGTCGAGCAAACGGGTGGTGGCGACGAGTCGTCCGCTGTTCAAATCCCGCACGCCGATGTGGCTGCAGTGAACATCATAGTCATCCATGTCCAGACCCAGTTCCGCGCCTTTCAGCTTGGCGTTGAACTCGCCGCTGAATACGTTGAACCGCAGGGCCTGGGCTTCCTGCAACGCTTGTGCGCCAACCAGGCGTTCGGCTTGCAGACGGCGTTCATTGCCGGTGTCGCTGATGCGGGCGATCTGAGTCATGGCGAATCTCCGAGTGCCAGCCACGTTCCGGCCGGTCGACTTGTTTGTCCAAACTCAGGCTATGTAGGCTCGGTGTCATCTCCATGAAGTTATGGTGACGCTTGGATGACAGCCCCTTTGTCGCAAATCTGTCATCACCCTCGGCTAGGCTCGCGGGCTTGAATGCCCCCTTGAGTCTGTGTCCATGGTCAGAGGCCTGCTGTGCGTTGCCCTGCTGTTTGCCACCGTTACCGCCCGCGCCGACACCTGGCCCGACAAGGACTGGGCCAAGGGCACGCCGCTCGCCGGGCCCGCCATCCAAGCACTGGATGCCTACGCGTTCCCGCCGCGTGACGATGCCACTCGCCAAGGCGTTCGCACCGATGCGCTGCTGGTAATCCGCGACGGCCAGATCATCTATGAACGCTACGCTGCGCCCACCACCGCCGACACGCCGCATCTGACCTGGTCTATCAGCAAGAGCCTGATGGCCACCGTTCTGGGCGTCGCCTATGGCGATAATCGCTTCAAACTGACTGACCCGGTGGCGCGCTTCTACCCGCCGATGAAGCAACATCCCACGGTGACCATGGCCGACCTGCTGCACTGGGCCTCGGGCCTGGACTGGCAGGAAGACTACGAATACGCCCCGCTGAAATCCTCGGTGGTGGCGATGCTCTATACCCGTGGCCGTGCCGATATGGCTGAGTTCGCCGCCAATACCGAATCTTTCAGTGCACCGGGCCAGGTCTTCCGCTATTCCAGCGGCGACAGCAATATTTTGTCCGCCGCGCTCAAAGGCATGCTGGGTCACAAGGCTTATATGAGTTACCCGTGGGATGCGCTGTTCAAGCCGCTGGGCATTCGCAACGCCACGTGGGAAACCGATGCCGATGAAACCTTCGTCGCCTCGTCCTATGCCTACCTGACTGCGCGCGATTTGGCCCGCGTCGGTTTGCTGATGGCGCGGGACGGTCGCTGGGGCGAGCAACAATTGCTGCCTGAAGACTGGGTGGCTTTCAACCGCCAGCCCTTCGCCAACTACAAGGCCGGCCAGGACGAAGCCGTCCCTGGCGGTCATTGGTGGCTGAACCAGGGCACCCCGCGACCCTGGCCCGACGCCCCCGCCGACACCTTTGCCGCCCTCGGCCATTGGGGCCAGGCGCTGTACGTGATGCCCACCGAACACCTGGTGATCGTGCGTTACGGCGACGATCGCGACGGCAGCTACCGCCACAACGAACTGCTCAAACGCGTGCTCGCGGCGGTGCAACCATGATCCGTCGTCGGCCGTTTACCAGTGTCTTTTTACTGTTGGTCCTGGCCCTGCTGGGTTGGATCTGGCACGAGCGCGTTAACCTGCAAGCCTTCCCCGACATCATTGCGGCGTATACCGCCAAGGAGTATTGCTCGTGCCGGTATGTGGCGAACAATCCAGCCGATTATTGTCGGGGATATGTGAAGCAGTACGTGCCCACCAGTGCGTTCAGTGATAACCCGGAGCGCAGTGAAGTGACGGCGAGCGGGTTGGGGCGTACGCACCGTGCACGCTGGTTCGGCGACCGCCAGGGCTGTCGCCTGAGTCCTTGACCCGTCTCGCTTCCACATTGGATTTGCGCCGCTTGTGACATTGCGCTTAAGGTTCGTTCAGGTTTTTTCCCCACGAGTCCTTAATGTTCAACGCGTCTGTTATCAAACCCCTGGCCTTTGCCCTGCTGGTCGCTGCCGCCGTACCCGCCCACGCCGATTGGTACCTGGACAACGAGTCCTCGCGCCTGTCGTTCGTCACCACCAAAAACACCGAGATCGCTGAAGTCCATCGCTTCCTGGTGCTGCACGGTAAGGTCGACAGCAAGGGCGCGGCGCAATTGGAAGTGGAGCTGGAGTCGGTCAACAGCAGCATCCCGCTGCGTGACGAGCGCATGCGCAATCAGCTTTTCGAGATCAAGACTTTTCCTGATGCGCTGATCAGTGCACAGATCAACCTGCAACCGATCAATGACCTGGCCCCCGGCGCGCAACTGGAATTGCGCCTGCCGCTGAACGTCACCTTGCACGGCAAAACCCAGACCTACAGCGCAGAACTCCTGGCCACGCGCCTGGATGACCGGCGTTTCCAGGTGGTGACCCTGGAACCTGTGGTGTTGCACGCCGAGGACTTCGACCTGGCACCGGGTGTGGCGGCATTGCGTGAAGCGGCGGGGCTCAAGTCGATCAGCTTGTCGGTGCCGGTGGGTGCGGTGCTGATTTTTACGGCGCGCTGACGTGAGCGGCGCGGTGTTCCCGTGGCGCAGCGCCAACCGTTTCGAGTTGTTGATCGACGGACCGAATTTCTTTCCACAAATGCTCGTGGGCATTGCCCGCGCTGAGCGCCAGGTGGATCTTGAGTTGTACTTGGTGGAGGCGGGCGCGTGCGCCGAAGCGCTGGTGCAGGCGCTGGTGCTCGCCGCCGAACGTGGCGTGCTGGTGCGTTGCCTGTTCGACGACTACGGCAGTCTCGCGTTCACCCTGGGACTGCGTAAGCGTTTGACCGATGCCGGTGTGGTGCTGCGTTTCTACAATCGCCTGAGCTGGCGCCGTTGGATGCGCAACCTGTACCGCGACCACCGCAAGCTGCTGCTTATCGACCAGAATATCGCCGTGGTTGGCGGCACAGGCGTCACCGATGAATTCTGGACGCCGGGCGAAGACACCGCCGAATGGCACGAAGTGATGGTGCAGATCAGCGGCCCGCTGGTGCTGGATTGGCAGGCGCTGTTCGACCGCCAATGGCACGCCAACGTGGCGCGCCGTGAGTGGAAACCGGCCACCCATTTCGGTTTGCCGCGCCTGCCCAAAGTACCAGCGACCGGCCCGGGACTGGGCCGCGTCGCGTATGCGGACGCCCGTCAGCACCGCGACATCCTGCAATCGCTGATCCGCGCGCTCAACAGCAGCAAGACACGAATCTGGCTGGCCACGCCGTATTTCTTGCCCACATGGGGCGTGCGCCGTGCCTTGCGCCGGGCGGCAGGGCGTGGGGTGGATGTGCGTTTGCTGCTCACCGGCCCGCGTACCGATCACCCGTCGGTGCGTTACGCCGGGCATCGCTATTACCCACGCTTATTACGCTCGGGCGTGCAGATTTTTGAATACCAGCCGTGCTTTTTGCACCTGAAAATGGTGCTGGTGGACGATTGGGTCAGCATCGGCTCGTGCAACTTCGACCACTGGAATCTGCGCTTCAACCTGGAAGCCAACCTTGAAGCGTTGGACCCGGAATTGACGCTGGCGGTGGAAGGCAGTTTCGAACGGGATTTTGCCCAGAGTCAGGCGGTGAGCCTGGAGGCGTGGAAGGCGCGACCGTTGTGGCGGCGGGTGAAGCAGCGGGTGTGGGGGTGGATTGATCGGTTGGTGGTGAACGTGCTGGACCGACGCGGCTAGCAAGAACACTGAGATCAAATGTGGGAGAGGGCTTGCCCCGATAGCGATGACTCAGCTCCAGATCTGCTGGCTGGTACACCGCAATCGGGGGCAAGCCCCCTCCCATATTGTTTGAGCGCGTCAGGCGTTAGAGCAGTTCGAACGTCTGCTGCTGCACATCCCGGGAGTCCAGGCCGATCTGCACATTGAACTCGCCGGGTTCCGCCGCGTACTTGAGCTGGGTGTTGTAGAACTTCAAGTCTTCCTCGGTGATGGTGAAGTGCAAGGTGCGCTCTTCACCAGCCTTGAGCATGATTTTCTGGAAGTTCTTCAGTTCTTTGATCGGACGGATCATCGAACCCGCGACGTCCTGGATATACATCTGCACCACGGTTTCGCCGTCGACCTTGCCGGTGTTCTGCACCGTGACGCTGGCGTCGAGCTTGCCGGTCTTGTTCAGGGTGGTGGACGACAGCGCCATATCCGACAGGCTGAACGTGGTGTAGCTCAGGCCATAACCAAACGGGAACAGCGGCCCGGTGGTGTCATCGAAGTACTGCGAGGTGTAGTTGCCCGGTTTGCCTGGGGTAAACGGCCGGCCGATGGTCAGGTGGTTGTAGTAGGTCGGAATCTGGCCCACGGAGCGTGGGAACGTAATCGGCAGCTTGCCCGACGGGTTGTAGTCACCGAACAGCACGTCGGCGATGGCGTTGCCGCCTTCGGTGCCAGCGAACCAGGTTTCCAGGATCGCGTCGGCCTGTTGGTTCTCTTCCAGGATCGACAGCGGGCGGCCGTTCATCAGCACCAGCACCAGCGGCTTGCCGGTGGCCTTAAGCGCCTTGATCAGGTCGCGCTGGCTTTGCGGGATGTTCAGGTCGGTGCGGCTCGACGATTCGTGGGACATGCCACGGGACTCACCCACGGCCGCGACGATCACGTCGGCATCCTTGGCCGCTTTGACGGCCTCATCGATCAGCACCTGCGGTGCGCGCTTGTCATCCACTACTTCCGGGGCATCGAAGTTGAGGAAGTTGAGGTAGTCCACCACCGCCTTGTCGTTGGTGATGTTGGCGCCACGGGCGTAGATGATCTTGCCTTTCTCGCCGATGACTGCATTCAAACCGTCGAGCAGGGTCACCGATTGTTCCGGCTTACCGGCAGCGGCCCAGCTGCCCATCATGTCGATCGGCGCCTTGGCCAGTGGGCCCACGAGCGCGATGGTCGCGGATTTTTTCAGTGGCAGGGTGTTGTTCTGGTTTTTCAGCAATACCAGGCTGCGGCGCGCGATATCGCGGGCCTCGGCGCGGTGCAGGCGGCTGTCGGCATAGGTGTCTGCCGGGTCATCCTCGGCCTTGCCGATGCGCAGGTACGGGTCCTTGAACAGGCCCATGTCGTACTTGGCGCCGAGCACTTCGCGCACGGCGTTGTCGATGTCGCTCTGTTCGATCTCACCGGACTTGAGCAGCCCAGGCAATTCCTTGCCGTACAGCGAGTCGTTCATGCTCATGTCGATGCCGGCCTTGATCGCGAGCTTCGCGGCTTCACGCCCGTCTTTGGCCACGCCGTGCTTGATCAGTTCGAAGATCGCGCCATGGTCGCTGACGGCCAAGCCTTTGAAGCCCCAGTCCTTGCGCAGCAGGTCGTTCATCAGCCAGGTGTTGGCAGTGGCAGGCACGCCGTTGATCGAGTTGAGCGCCACCATCACGCCGCCGGAGCCGGCCTTGATCGCCGCGTGGTATGGCGGGAGGTAGTCCTGGTACATCTTGACCGGGCTCATATCGACCACGTTGTAGTCGCGGCCGCCTTCCACCGCGCCGTACAGGGCGAAGTGCTTGACGCTGGCCATGATGCTGTCGGCATTTGCGGGGCTAGCGCCCTGGAAGGCCCGGACCATGACTTCGGCAATTCGCGACACCAGGTAGGTATCTTCGCCGAAACCTTCGGAGGTACGGCCCCAGCGAGGGTCGCGGGAGATGTCGACCATCGGCGCGAAGGTGATGTCGAGGCTGTCGGCGGCGGCTTCCTGGGCGGCGATGCGCCCTGAGCGACCGATGGCGTCCATGTCCCAGCTGGAGGCCAGGGCCAGGCTGATCGGGAAGATGGTGCGGTGGCCGTGGATCACGTCATAGGCGAAGAACATCGGGATCTTCAAGCGGCTGCGCATGGCCGCGTCCTGCATCGGACGGTTTTCCGGGCGGGTGATGGAGTTGAACGTGCCACCGATGCGGCCGGCGGCGATTTCCTTGCGGATCAGCTCGCGGGGCATTTCGGGGCCGATGCTGATCAGGCGCAATTGGCCGATCTTCTCATCGAGGGTCATCTGCTTGAGCAGGTCGCTGACGAAGGCGTCCTTGTCTTTAAGCGCAGCAGGCTTTGTTTCTGCCCAGACGGGGTGGGTGGCCAGCGTGGCAACAAGGCCGAGCAAACACAGCTTCTTCATGAATATCCTTTTTCGGCTCACTGCACAGCAAACATGCGCTGTTCTGCCAAAATGTGGGGAACATATGTTGTTGTTCGAGTGTTATTGCAGAAAATGCACCACACTTCTGAACTCTTATTTGCGCTGGGCATCTTTTTAGCTGAATGATTCGATGCAATCCAGTAGTGGGAGCGGATTATGCCCCAAGCGCGCGGTTTATAGGGTCAGTCGTCAAATTCCATCAAGATTGCTCAGGAGAGACACCATGCAAGCAGCACAAGGTTACCGCTGGGGCTTCAAAGCCGCAGCTTTGCTATTGATCAGCACGGTGCTGAGCGGTTGCGGCATCAACACTATCCCCACCCTGGACGAACAGGCCAAAGCCGCGTGGGGCCAGGTGCAGAACCAATACCAACGCCGCGCCGACCTGATCCCTAACCTGGTGGAAGTGGTCAAAGGCTACGCTGCCCATGAACAAGACACCCTCACCGCCGTGATCGAAGCGCGGGCCAAGGCCACCTCGATCCAGGTCGACGCCAGCACCCTCGACAATCCCGAGAAACTCAAACAGTTCCAGCAAGCCCAGGACGGTTTGAGCGGCGCGCTTAGCCGCTTGATGGTGGTGTCCGAGCGCTACCCGGACCTCAAGGCCAACCAGAACTTCCTGGCCCTGCAATCCCAGCTTGAAGGCACCGAAAACCGTATCGCCGTGGCCCGTCGTGATTTCATCCAGGCCGTGCAGGCCTACAACACCGAGATCCGCACCTTCCCAGGTCGTCTGTGGCACAGCGTGATGTACAGCGACTTGCCGATCCGCCAAACGTTTGAAGCCACCAGTGCCGATGCCGATAAAGCACCCCAAGTGAAGTTCAAGTAAGCCGATGCGCTTATTACGGATAGGGCTGGCGCTGTGGCTGCTGGCCTGCGTGGGCGTGGCCCAGGCAGCGCTGACCTTCCCGGAGTTGACCGGACGGGTGGTCGATAACGCCCAGATGATCGACCCGGCGGTGCGCGCGCAGTTGTCCCAGCAGTTGCAGGCGCTGGAGCAAACCGCCGGCGACCAGATCGTGGTGGTCACCGTGCCTGACCTGCAAGGCGTGCCTATTGAAGACTTCGGTTATCAACTGGGGCGCCACTGGGGCATTGGCCAGAAGGGCAAGGACAACGGCGCGCTGTTGATCGTCGCCCGCGATGAGCGCAAATTGCGCATCGAAGTCGGTTACGGCCTGGAAGGCGTGCTGACCGATGCGCAGTCCTGGGTGATCATCAACCAGGTGATCACCCCCAAATTCAAAACCGGCAATTTCAGCCAGGGCATCAGCGACGGGGTGGCCGCGATGATCCAGGTGGTGGGCGGTGAGCCATTGGCGGTACCGGCCCATGTGGCGGATGCCAATTTTGCCAAGGATAATCCCGGGTTTTCCATCGGCCTGGTTATCCTGCTGATTGGCGTGTTGTGGCTGTGTAACCGCATGGGCCTGCCGGTGGGCGCGATCCTGCTGGCGATTCTCAGCAGCAGTGGACGCGGCGGCGGCGGGGGAGGCGGTGGCGGCGGTGGTTTTCGCGGCGGCGGTGGCGGCTTCGGCGGCGGCGGTGCTTCAGGTGGCTGGTGATGACAATAACTAGAAAAGAGCATGTACAACCATGGCATTACTGACTGAACACGAGCAACGCCAAGTCGCTGAGGCAATTGCCCGGGTCGAGCAACAGACCGACGCCGAGTTGGTCACCGTGCTGGCCGCGCGTGCCGACGATTACGCCTACATCCCCTTGTTGTGGGCCAGCTTGATCGCCTTGGTGGTGCCGGGTGTGGTGCATTACCTGTCCGGCTACCTGACCATGTACACCTTGCTGCTGGCGCAATGGGCGACGTTCATCGTGTTGTGCCTGGTGTTCCGCTTGCCCAAGGTCACGACCCGCTTGATCCCGCGCTCCGTGCGGTACTGGCGCGCTTCCAACCTGGCGCGCCGGCAGTTTCTGGAGCAGAACCTGCACCACACGCTGAGCAGTACCGGGGTGCTGATTTTTGTCAGCGAGGCGGAGCGTTATGTGGAAATTCTGGTGGACGATGGCATCTCCAGCCGCCTGGATGACAGTCATTGGGATGGGATCGTCAGGGCGTTTACCCAGCAGGTGAAACAGGGGCAGACGCTGGCTGGGTTTATTGCGTGTATCGATGCATGCGGTGAATTGCTGAAGGTGCATGTGCCGGTAACGCAGACCCGCAATGAACTGCCAAACCGGCTGGTCGTACTGGAATAGCCCCGCCACCACTGGCTGAAAATGTGGGAGGGGGCTTGCCCCCGATTGCAGAGTGTCAGTCAACGATGTTCAAACTGATCCACGGCTATCGGGGGCAAGCCCCCTCCCACATTTGAGTCTGCGGTGACCACTGGTCAAATAACTCCGTGCCCTGGTGGACTATCCCCCCTAAAATGCCCGGCATTCCCAGCCCGAGGCGTTTTTGTTCATGTCCGTCACCGCTCAACCTGTCCGCCCTGCGCCGGATCACCACGCCCAGTTCATCGAACTGTTGAGCACAAGCCTTGCGCAGAACGCCTTTATCAAGCTGGTGCTGGCCAAGTACGTCGGTGACGAAGCCGAGCTTCAGCGGCTGATCATCAAGGCGGTGACCGTCAAGGAGCAGCCATGCCTGTCCTTCGTCTACCGCTACAAGACCCGTGACATCACCAAGAACTTGCCGCTGGCCGACGGCGTGGCGGCGATTGCCGAGCTGCTGCCGGCGTCGTTCAAGAATGCGCACTTGCTGTCGCTGACCGACGAAGCCCAGTTGGAATACAGCAAGAAGAACAAAAGCTCGCTGTTCAAAAGCAAGCCACAGCAACTGCGCGAGGCACCTTCGGCGGAGCATAACCGTGAGAAGAATCGCTTCCTCGACCTGAGCCGGCCGTTCCTCGCCGACCTGGGCGTGACCGATTCCAAGCAGGCGCTGATCCCGTCGATGTCGCGCAAGTGGAAGCAGATCAACAAGTTCATCGAAGTGTTCAGCCATGCGCTGACCTCGTCACCGCTGAAGCTGGATCAACCGGTGCGTGTCGCCGACTTTGGTTCGGGCAAGGGCTACCTCACGTTTGCGATCCACGACTACCTGCGCAACACCCTCAAGGCCGAAGGCGAAGTTACCGGCGTTGAATTGCGCGAAGACATGGTGATCCTGTGCAACACCGCCGCTGCGCGCCTGGAACACCCGGGTCTGGTATTCAAATGCGGCGACGTACGCAGCGTGGCGCCGAGCGAGCTGGACGTGATGATCGCCCTGCATGCCTGCGATATCGCAACCGACTATGCGATCCACACCGGTATCCGCTCCGGCGCGTCGATCATCATGTGTTCGCCGTGCTGCCATAAGCAGATCCGCTTGCAGATCCAGAGCCCGGTGCTGCTCAAACCGATGCTGCAATACGGTTTGCACTTGGGCCAGCAGGCGGAAATGGTTACCGACAGTTTGCGGGCATTGTTTCTCGAAGCCTGTGGATACGAGACGAAAGTGTTCGAGTTCATCTCGTTGGAACACACCAACAAGAACAAGATGATCCTCGCGGTCAAGCGTAACGAGCCGGTGGACAATACGCAGTTGCTGGAGAAGATTCAGGAACTCAAGGCGTTCTACCACATCACTGAACACTGCCTGGAAACCCTGCTGCGCGCGGATGGCTACCTGGCCTGAACACTGCTCAAATGTGGAAGGGGGCTTGCCCCCTTCCACATTTAGACTGCACTTGGCTTGGGGACTGGCGCAGGTTGCACCGCCGTCTTGCGCCCCAGCATTACCGTCACAATCACCCCGCACGCAAACACCCATGTAATTGGCTCGATATGTTCCCCAAAGAACAACGCCGAAAACGCGATGGTGAAGAAGATCTGCAACAGCTGGATCTGGCTGACCCGCGCAATGCCGCCCATGGCCAACCCGGCGTACCAGGCAAAGAACCCCAGGAACTGCGAGAACAGCGACACATACCCAAACGCCCACCAGGTACGCATGGAAATCGCACCTTGATGCTGCGCCGCCAAGTACCACACCGGCCCGATCAGCACCGGCGTTGACAGCACCAGCGCCCAACAGATCACCTGCCAGCCGCCCATCTCCTTGGCCAATCGACCGCCCTCGGCATAACCCAAACCGCCCACGGCAATCGCGCCGAGCATCAAGAGATCCCCCGCCTGGATGCTTCCGGCGCCGGTGATCAACGCATAACTCAATACCAACGCACTGCCCAATGCGGCGCAGGCCCAGAAGGCTTTCGACGGCCGTTCATGGGACAGCCATGCTGCATACAGCGCCACGCAAAGCGGTTGCAGACCGTTGACCAGCGCACCATGGGACGCCGGCAAGGTTTGCATGGCCCACGCCGACAGCACCGGGAAACCGAGAATGACCCCGGCGATCACCAGGCACAAACCCCGCACCTGGCGCCAGGTCGGCCAGCGCTCACGGCGCCACAGCAACAGCGCCGCCGCCGGTACCGCCGCGAACAACGCTCGGCCCAGGCCATTGAGCAACGGGTGGATTTCCTGCACCACGATACGGGTGAAGGGCAGGGTCAGGCTGAAGATGATGACGCCCAGCAGGCCGAGGGCCATGCCGGTGTTTTCGCGCGAGCTCATGGGGGCAACCGAAATCTAGAGGGCTTCAAGGGAAGCCCATATAGCCACAACCCCCGTCGAACGCGGGCCTACAGCTGGATACGGATTTATCCGTACAGTTGATCTTGTGTGGGCGCTGGCTTGCCTGCGATTGCATCATGTCGTGGTCACTGACACACCGGGGTGTCTGCATGGCGGGCGCGCTAGCCCCGCCATAGAACCCGCGAAAGGCATCGGCCGACAACGGGCCGGGCTTGTCTCGCGTTGAGGGGCGAAGCGCTCCCTGATGAAGACGAATGCGGTGTATCCGCCGCTTCTCTGCGCCTGGTTTTGGGGCTGCTGCGCAGCCCTACGCGGGACAAGAAGGCGCTCGACTGAAATGACTCATGCAGGACTCTAGACTTAAGGGTTGGTATTTAAGCCTTTAAAGTCAGTAACTTATTTAAGTTTGATAAGGCGGGCGTGATCAGCGTTCCACAGGTACTGAGAGTGCTGGATCACCCAGTGGATGCGTGCGCGCCGCAAAAAACTTCAGCTCCACGCCGCTGCCGTCAAATAACTCCGAATACCGCCGCTTCTGCTGGCGAATAAACCCGTCACTGCGCCCCGACACCGAGATCGCCAGGGTGCTCAAATTGGCTTGGCGAATGGCAGCCACCAAGTGCTGATCCTGAGGCCCCAGGCCGTGCCCAAAGATGCACAGCGCGCCTTCATAGGTCAGCAACTGCTCATAGCAGAACGACAGGTAGTCCGAACTGCGGATGGTCTTGAGCTTCTCCTGCACGGTGCCTTCGCTGACAAACAGCGGCACATCGTCCAGGGTCTTGATCGTGTTGTTGATGGCAAAGCTGCTGAGCAAGGTGCTGTCAGTCGTGGGTAATTTGCGTGCGGTGCCGTCGAGGTTTCGCACCAGGTGCAAGCCGCCGTGCAGGTACAGGATGCGTGTGGCGTCGGTGCGGGTGTTGCGCAGGTCGAAGCTGGCGTCGGCGCTGCGGAACAGATCGTCGATGCCCGGCGTGTGCAGGATCGCCCAATAGTTGAGCAGGTCATAGTTGCTGGTGAATACGGTGGAGTAACCGGCCAGTTCCGCGTTGATCGTCGCCAGTGTCGATGGCTTCACCAAGCGCCACGGGATATGCACGGCGTGGATGGTGTTGATCAATGCTTCCTTGATCGCGTAGTAGCGATTACGCGGCGCCGCCGAGCTGACTGCCAGGGCCTTGTTGACCCGGCTGGTGGTTTTCAGCGCGCCCAGTGCTTGTTCGAAACTGCGGGTTTGCAGGGCGTCGAACACACTGAGTTCGGATGGGCTGAGGGGTTTTTCTTCGACGGTGCGGGCGTTTTCGAACAGCGAGTCGTAGGCAAAGTCTTCCCAAACCGTACGGCTCGCGCCGTTGCCGATCAGAATCCCAGTGAAGTCGATGGTGCTGCGCAGGGCACTCCAGTCTTCAAGGTGGGCGTCAATATCCTGGAAATCCTTCATTGCGGCGGGCTACTCGAAATCGGCTGGGCGGTGACTTTATCACGAGCTGACGTTGATCCTGATCAAGATGCCGCAGACAACTGAGGCCGATGCTAGAGGCAGAAACGTTATCCGAGGATTCGCCATGAGTAGCACCTTCTTCATCCCAGCCGTCAACATCATGGGCACCGACTGCCTCGACGAAGCCATGAACGCCATCCGCAACTACGGTTTTCGCAAGGCGCTGATTGTCACCGACGCCGGTCTGGCCAAGGCGGGCGTCGCCAGCATGATTGCCGAGAAACTGGCGATGCAAGACATCGACTCGGTGATCTATGACGGTGCCAAACCCAACCCCAATGTGGAAAACGTCGAGAAAGGTCTGGCGCTGTTGCAGCAAAGTGCGTGTGATTTTGTGGTGTCGCTGGGCGGCGGCTCGCCCCATGACTGCGCCAAGGGCATCGCCCTGTGCGCCACCAACGGCGGGCATATCGGCGACTACGAAGGCGTGGACCAATCGGCCAAGCCGCAACTGCCGCTGGTAGCCATCAACACCACTGCCGGCACGGCCAGCGAGATGACCCGCTTCTGCATCATCACCGACGAAACCCGTCACGTGAAAATGGCCATCGTTGACCGCAACGTCACGCCACTGCTGTCGGTCAACGACCCATCGCTGATGGTTGGCATGCCTAAGGGGCTCACCGCCGCCACCGGCATGGACGCCCTGACTCACGCCATCGAAGCCTATGTCTCCACCGCCGCCACGCCGATCACTGACGCCTGCGCGATCAAGGCCATCGAACTGATCAGCGCCAACCTGCGCCTGGCCGTCCGTGATGGCAGTGACAAGGTCGCGCGGGAAAACATGGCTTACGCGCAGTTCCTCGCCGGCATGGCGTTCAACAACGCGTCCCTGGGTTTTGTGCACGCCATGGCTCACCAGCTGGGCGGGTTCTACGACCTGCCCCACGGCGTGTGCAACGCGGTGCTGCTGCCCCATGTGCAAAGCTTCAACGCCAGCGTAAGCGCCAAACGCTTGAGCGATGTAGGCCGAGCGCTGGGGGCAGACATCAAGGGCATCACCGATGAAGAGGGCGCCCAAGCTGCCATCGCCGCCATTCGTAGCCTGGCCCAGGACGTTGAAATTCCGGCGGGCCTGCGTGAGCTGGGTGCCAAGTTGCAGGATATTCCGCTGCTGGCGACCAATGCGTTGAAGGATGCGTGCGGCCTGACCAACCCACGGCGCGCGGATCAGCGTCAGATCGAGGAGATCTTTCGCAGCGCGTTTTGAGTGGGGCAGCCTCAAGCTGCAAGCGTTAAGCTACAGGTTGGATGCATTCAACTTGAGCATGAAGCTTGCGGCTTGCCGCTGAGGTCACCTTATGAGAGTTCTGTTATTCGGAGCCACCGGCATGGTTGGCCAAGGCGTTCTGCGTGAATGCCTGTTGGCTGCCGATGTCCAGGAAATCGTCGCCGTTGGCCGCACGCCCCTGACCCAGGAACACGGCAAGCTGCATCAGGTATTGCACAGCGACATGCTGGATTTCCAACCCCTGGAAAACCTGCTGCAAGGCTTTGATGCCTGCTTCTTCTGCCTCGGCGTGTCGTCGGCCGGCATGAATGAAACCACGTACACCCATCTCACCTATGACCTGACGCTCGTAGCTGCCAGCACCTTGGCGCGGCTCAATCCACAGATGACGTTTATCTACGTGTCCGGCGCTGGTACCGACAGCTCCGAGGCGGGCCATTCGATGTGGGCGCGGGTCAAAGGCAAGACCGAGAACGCGTTGCTGCGATTGCCGTTCAAGGCGGTGTACCTGTTTCGGCCGGGGATCATTCAGCCGCTGCACGGTGTGCGCTCTAAGACGCCGCTGTATCAAGCGTTTTACTCCGTGCTCGGGCCAGTGCTTTCGTTGGTGCGTCGGGTTAAGCCGGGCTGGGTGGTGAGTACGGAAACTGTCGGCCGAGCCATGTTGCAAGCGGTGCGCCATGGCGCGCCGCAACCGGTGGTGGAGCAGGGCGAGATCAATCGCCTGGCGGCTGAGCGCTGCTGATGCTGTGGCCGCGCGCAACGGTGAGTTGCCTTGCGCACCGGATGACATCACTGAAAACGATGCCAAACGCTGATCAGCTCGCTGTTGCCAGTGCACGTGCGGACGTGTTGCCAAACTGAATGAGCGCCACACCTCCCATCAACAACAATGCCCCAAGCACCCGTGGCGTTGTCAGTTGACGCTCCACCAGACCGAACAACCCAAAGTGATCGAGCAGCAGTGATGCAAGCATCTGTCCCGCCAACGCCAGGGCGATAAACCCCGACGCACCCAGCTTGGGCAGCAGCATCAACGCCAGCGCGATAAAGCACACACCAAACGCGCCTCCGGCCCACATCCACAGCGGCGCCTTGACGATAAACGTGAGGCTGGGCAGCGGCAGACGCAGCGCCACGATCACCGGCAGCAACACCATCATGCTCACCAGCAGTGACGCCAGGGTGGCCCACAGCGGGTGGCCGAGCCCGCGCCCAAGGTTGGCATTGATGGCACTCTGAAACGGCACCACCGCCCCGGCGATTACCGCTAGCGCCAATAAACCTGCCCACTGCAACGTTGTCATGTTGGATCTCCCAGAGGTTTTGCTGGACTCTAGGTCATTCGTCGATCAAATTTAAATTCCAAATTCTTATGCTGGATATGCAGCTGATGAATGATCTGCGCCGTATTGACCTCAACCTGTTGGTGATCCTCGACGCCTTGCTCAGTGAGCAACACGTCACCCGCGCCGCCGAGCGCGTGCACCTGAGCCAGCCGGCGGTCAGCCATGCGTTGGCGCGGTTGCGGGATGTGCTGGGTGATCCGTTGCTGGTGCGTCAGGGCGGCACGCTGGTGCCCACCGCCCGCGCATTGGAATTGGCGGCCCCGCTGGCCGAAGCGTTGGCGCAGGTGCAGGCGCTACTGGCGCCTAATCGCTTTGATCCGGCATCGGCGAAGCGTCGTTTTCGTGTGGCGATGTCGGACTACAGCGCGGCGATTTTCTTACCGAGGTTGGTTCGTGTACTGCGCCGTGAAGCACCGGGCGTCGACCTGCAAATCATCCAGACCAGCCGCGAAGGCATGGTTGACGGCGTGCTCAATGGCGACCTTGACCTGGCCGCTGGCGTGTTCCCCGATATGCCTGCTGAACTGCGTACTACGCCCTTGTTCGACGAGCATTACACCTGTCTGGTGGACCGTAGCAGCCTGCCGCAGGACGGCTCTCTCGACCTGCCCACCTACCTCTCGCGCCCCCATGTGCTGCTGGAAATGCGCGGCAGCGGCACCCCGGAAATCGAACGAGCGCTGACG
This sequence comes from Pseudomonas sp. W22_MBD1_FP4, assembly GCF_052113765.1. Lineage (NCBI taxonomy): Bacteria > Pseudomonadati > Pseudomonadota > Gammaproteobacteria > Pseudomonadales > Pseudomonadaceae > Pseudomonas > Pseudomonas sp. W22_MBD1_FP4. Next base: position 34,262 of record NZ_JBGQOI010000028.1, read on the forward strand.
GCGATTCGTCAGCGGCGGCATGTGGCGATCAGCCTGCCGCACTGGGGTGTGGCGCCGCAGTTGATTGAGGGCACGGACTTGATCCTGACCGTATCGTCGCGAGGCTTGCTGAATATTGATCACCAGCATCTGGTCGCCGTGGCGCCGCCATTTCATATTCCCTCGTTTGCCTTCGAGCTGGCGTGGCATGCGCGACGGGGAGGGGATTCTGGGTTGCAGTGGTTGATTGGGCAGGTGCAGGGTATGTTGTCCGAAGGCCGCAGATAACAGGAAAAAGACATGCTCTCAGGCTTCAATCACTTGACCCTGGCCATCAACGACTTGAGTCGTAGCGTCACTTTTTACCATGAGCTGTTGCAGCTCAAGCTCGACGCCACTTGGGACAGCGGCGCCTATTTGTCATTGCCGGGTCTATGGCTATGCCTGTCGCTTGATCCGCTACGCGAGTCGAAGCCAGGTGCCGATTACACCCACTATGCGTTCACCGTCGGAACGAGTGAGTTCGCTGCGCTGGTCTCGCGTCTGCGCGCCGCCGAGGTGCAGGAGTGGCGCGATAACCGAAGCGAAGGCGCCTCGTTCTATTTCCTTGATCCCGACGGTCATAAGCTCGAAGCCCATGTCGGCGACCTGGCTTCGCGTCTGTTGGCTTGCCGCGACAAACCCTATTCGGGAATGAGGTTTTACCCTTAGCGTAGGAACGTGCAGAATCGCTCCACCTTCCCACGCTTTGTTTGAGTCACGCCCATGACCCTATCCCTGCTGCTCGCCGTCCTCGCGTCGGGTTTTATCTACGGTATTACGCCTGGCCCCGGAGTCTTGGCAGTGTTTGGCATCGGCGCCGCCCGCGGCCGTCGTGCCGGGGCGGGGTTTCTTTGCGGGCACTTGCTCGGCGATGTGCTGTGGTGCAGTACGGCGTTGGTCGCGATTGTGGGCGCCCGGGAAGTCGGCAGCAGCGCGTTCGATGTGCTCGGCGTGCTCAGTGGCCTGTATCTGTTCTGGCTTGGCTGGCGGGCCATCCGTACCCAGCGTCGCAGCAGTGATGCCCCTCAGGGCGCCGCGCGGCATCCGTTCTGGCACGGCATTGTGTTCGGCTTGACCAACCCCAAGGCGTATCCAGTCGCGGTGGCGACGTTTACGGCGTTGCTGTCCAGTCGTGCCGAATTGCTGACCTGGTCGATGCTGCCGGCGTTGATCTTCCTGAGCTTCGTCGGTGGTATGTTGGCCTACGCAATCCTGATCGGCGTGGTCGGCGCCCAGCGCGTACGCACGGTGTATCAGCGCCATGAAATCCTCATCACCAGGCTCTGTGGCGTGATGTTTATCGGCTTCGCCATCAATGCCCTGGCCCATGCGTTACCGGGCCTGTTTGCCAGCAAATCCGCTTGATGCGCCGACGACCGTTCGTCGCACCGGCGAGTTTTTTCTAAACCTTTACCGCCCTGAAAATTCGAATTCAGGGCGGGGCGTGTTCCCCGTACTTATTTTTGCCCTGGAGGAACCCATCATGAGCCGCATGGCTATCCGGTTACGCACCGCCAGTTTCGCGATGCTGCTGGGCCTCGGCGCCAGCAATGCTTTCGCCCAGTCGCCTGCTGAATTCATCGAGCAGGCTTCTGCCAAAGGCATGGCCGATATCGAGACCAGCCGCATGGCACACGCGAAAACCTCGTCCCAGGAAATCAAGGACTACACCATCGAGGTGATCAACGAGCGCACCTTGGCCAACCAGCACTTGGCGGCCATCGCCAAGAAGCTTGACCTGCCCGTGGCGCCCCGCGAAAAAATCGTCGACAAAGCTGAAACCCTGATGCCCGAACTCAAGGACGGTGACTCGTTCGATGCCGCTTACACCGCGCAGCAGGTGAAGGAAAACGAAGACGCCATCGCGCTGTTCAAGAAGGAAGGCGCTGCGTCGGATGTGCCGGAAATAAAAGCGTTGGTGGATGAGACACTGCCCAAATTGGAGGAGCGCCTGCAGAAGGCCCGAGCCTTGGCGTCCACCTACGGTAAAGGTCATCAAGGCGACGGTTGAAGCCGTTACCTGAATTGAAAAACGGCGGCTGGATCTTCTCCAACCGCCTTTTTTTTATGCCTGGTTCAGATCGGTTTTGGCGGGCGCCGCGTCGTCGGCGGCGTGGCCGCAACTGCTGTTCAGGTTGACGGTGCCGGTATTGCCAATGCTGCGGTATTCCTGGCGCAGTTTTTCCAGCTCTTTGCGGTCCAGGCCGTCCAGGCTGAGTACGGCGTTCTGCGCATCCTTGGACACACGCAGCAACTCGTCGATCTTGATATGCAGGATGTCGTTGTCGCGGTTTTGTGTGTTTTGGATCAGGAACACCATCAGGAAGGTGATGATCGTGGTCGAAGTGTTGATGATCAGTTGCCAGGTGTCGTTGTAGTGAAAGTACGGCCCGCTCAGGCTCCATGCCAAGATCAACGCCACCGCTGCGTAGAACGTGCGCGGGCTGCCAGCCCAGCGAGACAGGGATTGCGAGACTGCGGAGAATTTCATGACCGGGTTCCTTATTGAGATGGCGATGAAATGATGGACCGCAGTGGCTCGCTGAAATTTCTTTTTACAATTGCGCGCCTGAACACATGTGTACGATTTTGTCGCGTAATCCTAGAACGCCAATTGGGCCTGGCCGGTGCCTTCCAGCGTGAGCAAGTAGTGTTTGGCTTCCAGTCCACCGGCAAATCCGGTCAGGCTGCCCGCCGCACCAATGACCCGATGGCATGGGGCAACGATCGAAATCGGGTTTCGCCCATTCGCAGCGCCGACGGCGCGCACGGCTTTGGGGTTGCCGATCTGCCGGGCGATCTGGCTGTAACTGCGGGTTTCGCCGAAAGGAATGGTGAGCAACGCCTGCCAGACCTGCTTTTGGAACGCGGTGCCGTTGAAATCCAGTTCCAGCTCGAAGGTGCTGCGCGTGCCGGCGAAGTACTCCTGCAACTGGCGCTCGGTCTCCAGCAGCACCGGATTCTGGTTGGCCTCGTGCAACTCCCCCAGCCGCACGCGGTTGGCGCGTTCTGTCTCCCAGAGGATGGCGCTTAGCTTGCCATTGCGCGCCACCAGGGTGAGTTGGCCGACGGGGGAGGGCATGAGCTTGTATTCGTAGGGCATGGTTGAGGTCCTCGTCAGGCCGTGTCGATACGTGATCGAGACTGTAGCTCCCTGCGCTGCACTGGAAACTACGTTTCTTGCGATCGAATTCTTCAGTGCTTAGAAATTCCAGTACACCCAGTTGGTGTAATGCGGATACGCGTAGAGCCCCACACAAGATAAAACACGGCTTTAAGCAGTGAAGCTGTCCCCATTGCGATCAATGAGATGCCATTCAGCAGGGTGACGATCAAGGCGAACAGGGTGACTTGTCGGGTTGCATGACGATGGGCTAGCCGTAAGCCGTGGACCGATCCGGCCATGACGCCCAGTGCCAGCACCAGTCCTAGAGGGAATGGCAACCGTACAAACGAGATCAGCAGGGGTAATACCAGCACCCAGCCGAGTATTTGGCGCAATAGGGGCTTTGGTGTGGCTTGTCCAGGTTCAAGCATGGCTGTGGTTCCGCATTTCTGGCCGACCAACCGGGATTGTCGGGACACTCGTTAATTGCCGCTGTCAGGCATTGCTGACATCAGGCGAGCGATCCTGTGAGGTGTGGCGAGGTTTTTCGCAGGTGTTACCGGTTATGGGAGATCCCAACGATCACGCTGAGGAAGGCCTCCACCAGCACGCTTTTTGTTTCAGCCGGGGTCAACACTAACAACTGCGCGTAAGCATCCCCCTCGACCAACGGCCTGTACGTCACGCCTTTGTTCATCAAGCTTTGTGTGCATTCCGGTACCAACGCCACACCTTGGCCGGCCGCCACCAGCGCAATGATCGAGGTGATCTGCCGCCCAGTCGGCCCAAGGTGCAGGCGCACGCCGTGGTGTCGGTAAAGCTGTTCGATGGACTGGTTAAGCCCTGAGCCATAATCCGCCGGAAATAATATCAACGGGTAGGCACTGAGCTGCGCCAGGCTGACCTCGGCCAGAGTCGCCAGTGGGCTGTCTTTGGACACCGCCGCCAGTAAGCGCTCTTCTGCGAGGGATAGCGCCTGCACTTCTGGACGTTGCGGCACCATGCGGCTCAACCCGATATCCAGCCGCCCATCCGCTACCTGAGCACACAGGCTGCCGGAGGCACTTTCGACCAGCGTCAGCTGCACATCCGGAAATTGCCGGGCAAAAGACTGGATCGCTTGGCTGAACAGATCTGACAGGGCGATTGAGCTGGCATAACCGACGGACAGTTGTCCGGCGGTACCCGCAGCCAATTTGTCTGCGATCGCTTGGGCCAAGTCCACCTGTTCCAGCACCCCGCGTGCGTAGGGCAGGAACGACCGGCCTTGGGCGGTGAGCGTCACGGTGCGGCTGGTGCGATCAAACAGTTTGAAACCCAACTGCGCTTCCAACGCTGAAATCTGCCGGGTCAGCGGTGGTTGCGCAAGGTGCAGGCGAATGGCTGCACGGCCGAAGTGCAATTCTTCAGCGACCGTCAGAAAGTAACGCAGCTTGCGTAGGTCGAGCATCCTGATCCTTGGGTATCAATCGGTCTGAATTCGGTATTGGTTCCAGACCTGCCGGCCATTCTATAAAGACCTTTCAAAATAAAACGAGAGGTTTCATGAAGCCGCGTCTGCATTGTGCCCGCCTTGCCCTGTTCCTGTGTGGCTGTGCGGCATTTCTCAACCTGTATGCGACCCAGAGCATCCTCCAGACCTTTGCCGCGCAGTTTCATCTCAGCGCCAACGCAGCGGGTTGGAGCATCACCGTGACTACCTTGGCCGTGGCAATCACTGCACCGTTTGTCAGCCGTGTGACCGGGCGTTTCGAGCAACGCACGGTGATCTGCGTGGCTGCGTTGCTGTTGGCGGGGCCGACACTCATGACCGCCTATGCCGACAGCTTTGCTGAAGTGCTGGTGTGGCGCTTCGTGGAGGGCATGGTGATACCCGTGGTGTTTGCCACCAGCGTGGCCTACATCGGCGACCGTTGGCGCGGTGGCAACGTCACCGAAGTCACCAGCCTTTATGTCGCGGGCACGGTGTTGGGCGGGTTTGCCGGGCGTTTTGTCACGGGGGTGATGACTGAATATGTAGGCTGGCGTGAAGCCTTTGAGTTACTGGCGGTGTTGAGCCTGATGGTCGGCGGGTTTATCCAGTTTCTGTTGCCCGCCAATCGTGCGCGAGTGGAGCAGGGCAGGGCTTCCTTTACGAGTGTTTTTCGCAAACCGTTATTGGCTGCGTACGCCGTAGGCTTTTGCGTGTTGTTTTCCCAGGTGGCGGCGTTTACCTACGCAGGTTTGTACCTCGGCTTACCGCCGTTCAATCTTGGGTCTGCGGCCTTGGGGACGCTGTACATGGTGTTTTTGCTGGCGCTGATTGTGATTCCTATCGCCGGCCGCCTGAGCAAGGCGCGTCCACATGCCCAATTGCTGACGGTCGCTGCCGTACTTGGCGTCAGTGGATCGGCCCTGACGCTGGTGCCCTCTCTGTGGTGCATCGTGACGGGCCTGGCCCTCAGTTCCACTGGCGTGTTCCTCGCCCAGGCCGCGGCCAATGCCTTCACCACCGCGACGGCGCGCGACAACAAGGCGGGTGCCGTCGGCGTATACCTCACGTGTTACTACTTGGGGGGCAGTTGCGGTGCGATTGTCCCTGCGCTGATTTGGGAGCGATGGGGCTGGGCGGGTTGTGTGGTGCTGATCATCGTGTTCCAACTGCTGACCTTGTTGATCGCGCTGACAGGTTGGCGACCCTGCGAACCTGTGCGAGGTCTGCCGTCGTAAAGTTGCCAGGCAGCCATAGAGGGGCGTTGATTACTGAGTGCAGCGCTCACGCCAAGCGGGACGAGAGCCAAACACGCAACGATCTTAAAGGGTTGCACCCAGCGAAAATGGAATGCGCAACGCCCCGATAGCGCCCTCACGGATGCCACACATTTCGTCATGGGCGCACTGTTGCACCAGCACACAGGGAAATGGCGGAACACCCTGCAACAGGTCGCGCAAATGCGTGCTGGACCGCAGCCGCAGTGTCTTGCCGTTATCGTCCAGTAATGTGATGTCGACCTGATCCAGTTTCACACGAGCGATATAAAAAACGCCCTCCAGGGACAGCAACTCCAAACTACGTATTTCACCTTTCTCGGCCAGTTGGATCAGCTTCTGCACATTCATGGTTCACCCTACCTTTGGGGGTTATTGGCGACGAAAGAACAATGTGACCTGGCCCCATTCCACGCCGAACTTGGTCATGCTCGACCGGTTGATCATCGTGTCCTCGTCCATCAGGTACATCCAATCGTCAAAGCTCACCTCGTATACCGAGCCCTCCACCGGGAGGTTGAGCCGGTAGCGCCAACGCAACGCGTTCCCGGCGACCTCGCCGATGGCCTCGCCGACCACATCACCGGCCCGTCCGCGCCAGCGTCCCGGGCCATCGGGCGTAAGGGTCCACACACGGCGCTGGCGAGTGCCGTCGCTGTACAGGAATTTCTCGTCGAGAATTAATTTATCGCCCTCGCGATGGCTGGCGATATCCACTTCAAAACGCTTGGCGACTTCGCCCGAGCGTTTCTCAAAGATGCCCCAGGCCTTGACGGGTTTGCTGAAGAAGCGCTCAAGGTCCAGCTGTGGCTTCTGGTCGGCGTAGTGATCGACCTCCACATGGCTGCAACTCGCCAAGCTCAACGCCAGCAACAGTGAAACCAGCAGACGTGTCATTGCGCGGCTCCTTGATCGTGCGAGGCGTGGTGCCAGCGCTCCAGCGTTGATAGTTGTACAGAATTTTGTATTTGTACAGGTTTGCGGACGAGAAAATCCTGGGCATAAAAAAACCGGCCTCAAAGGGCCGGTTTCTTGGGCATCCCCCGCCAAAACGATAGTGGCGTGGGTGCTATGTCTGAGTGGAGCGGGTAGAGGGAATCGAACCCTCGTCGGAAGCTTGGGAAGCTACTGTTCTACCATTAAACTATACCCGCTCAGAGCGGCTGACTTTGTACCAGATGTTCACATGGATTTGAAGTTTTTCTTTGAAAATGTGCAGGTTGCGGCGAAGGCGGCTGATCCTTCGCCACAACGAGCCAGGCCATGAATCATCATTTCAAATCGCAAATGCATGCTGTGCCTGACCTTGGTGATAACGCAATCGGCTGACCTGCCGCTCCGGTTTCAAAAAGCCCACCACCGCCTCCCGGCTATCCTTGCACGCTGCCTTATGCTCCATGTCCAGAAAATGCCCCGTCGCCTGGATAGTGCTGAAGCTGCTGTTGGCCACATAGTTGCCAAACTGCCTGGCGTCCTGGGCGCTGGTGTATTCGTCCCATTCGCCGTTCAGGAACAGCACCGGAATATCGATCGCCTTGGCGGCCTTGAGGTAGCACAGTCGGTCGCTGGTGAGCACTTGGCTGATGTGAAAGTGCATCTGCCCGTATTCGTGTTCGGCCAGGCTGCTGACGTGTTTGTAGTTGAAACGCTTGAACAGCGATGGCAGGTGTTTGCCGATGGTGCTGTTAACAAGGTGGCCGACGCGGTCGCGGTCAAGGTTGCCGAGGTAGTCGACACCCCGCTCCAGATAGTCGCGCATGGGTGCGTTGATCACCGGGGAGAACGAGCTGATCACGGCCTTTTCCACGCGGCGAGGGCGCTGGGCGAGGGCGACGAGGGTGGCGGCGCCGCCCCAGGAAAACGACAGCACATGCTCGGCGGCAAAGTGGTCGATGAGTTCCAGAAGGATCTGGCCTTCGACTTCTTTCGTCAGCATCTGCTCATGACGGTTATGGATTTTTGAACGGCCGGCGTAGGGCTGGTCGTACAAAACCACGTTGAACTGCGGGTGCAGGCTTTTCACGGTTTGGGCGAAGGATGCCGTGGTGGCCATTGAGCCGTTGACCAGAATGATGGTCTTTTCAGCCTCGTCCGCGCGATAGAACTCCGTGTAAACCCGATACTGACCCTGTATATCCAACACAGCGATTTCTGGCCTCATGTCGTAAGACTCCTGGCAAGCGGGTAGGGCGCGCAGATAACTCTGCACGAGCTTTGTGACAGGTAGGCATACGCCTGAAAAATGAAGGCCCATGTCGGTCCGGTGACGGCTGGCCGACGGGTGTTGTTATGGCGGGCTGTTTGCCTGGAAGGCCCGTGGAATAAAGCGCGGGCGTGGGCAAGGTGTTTCTTGGAGGTTATAGGCGACTCGCCAGTCATATTTAAACTGGTGAGCTTGATTCAAGCACAGACTCGGGATGTCGCAAGGCCTATAAATGGGTTTTTGCCATCACCGGCTGAACGGTCATCAGACCTGGAGGATTTCCTCAAGCGTCAACGGCCGATATTCGCCCGGCGCCAGTGCAGCATCCAACTCAAGCGGTCCCATACGTTCGCGATGCAAGCTGATCACCTTGTTATTGAAGTGTCCGAACATGCGCTTCACCTGGTGATAGCGGCCCTCGATGATGCTCAGCCGCGCGGTCGTCGGCCCCAGCAGCTCCAATTCGGCTGGCTGGGTGGTGAGGTCCTCAAACGCAAAATACAGGCCCGCCGCGAACGTGGTCGCGTACTCGGCGCCGATGGCCTGTTCAGTGGCAACGAGATAGACCTTGGGCAACTTGGTCGTCGGTTGCGTCAAGCGGCGCGACCACTGGCCGTCATTGGTGATCAACATCAGGCCGGTGGTGTTGAAATCCAAACGGCCGGCGATATGTAAATCCGCTTTGTCCGGCTCATGCAGCAGGTCCAGCACCGTGGGGTGTTGCGGGTCTGAGGTCGCACTCACACACCCCTGGGGCTTGTGCAGCATGAAATAACGCGCCGGTTTGCCCGCCTGTAGCACGTTGTCGTCAACGCACACGCGGCTGAATTCCCGTACGTCATGGTGAGGGTCGCTGACGATCACCCCATCGACGCTCACGCGCCGCTCTACCAATAGCAGGCGCACCTGCTTGCGATTGAACTGCGCTAGGTTGCTGAGGAAACGGTCAACTCGCATCGCGGCGACGCAACTGTTCATCGACTTGGGCGCAGCGCGGGCAGAGGCAGGCTTTGTTGCGCAGTTCATCCGGCAGCGCTTCAAGTACGGCGGGGTCGATGGTGACGCTGTAGCACCAGCAGGCCTGGTCGGCCGTGCGTGGGTCGGCCAGGGTGCAATCGTTGCGGGCGCCGCAGGCGGGGCATAGGGTTGGCGTGGTCATGGAGTGGGCTGATCGGGCAAGGTTCGCTTGGCCTTGCACGATACAGCGCCAACCCACGGCAGGCTACTTACAGCTGGAACTTGCTGACCAGCACATTGAACGAGGTGGCCAGGCGTGACAGGTCCTGGCTGGAGGCGTTGGTCTGGTGGGCGCCGGCGGCGGTCTGGGTCGACAGGTCCTGGATGTTGAGCAGATTGCGGTCAACTTCACGGGCCACTTGCGCCTGTTCCTCGGAGGCGGAGGCGATCACCAGGTTGCGCTCATTGATCTTCGCCACGCTGGCGGTGATGCGCTCCAATGCCTCACCGGCGTTCTGTGCCAGGGTCTGAGTGTTGTTGGCCCAGGTCAGGCTCTTGTTCATCGCGGCCACGGCGTCATCGGCGCCGACTTGCACTTCGCCGATCATTTTTTCGATGTCGACCGTGGAGATTTGGGTTCGATGAGCCAAGGCGCGGACTTCATCGGCAACCACCGCGAAACCGCGACCTTGTTCGCCCGCACGGGCTGCTTCGATGGCCGCGTTGAGGGCCAGTAGGTTGGTCTGGTCGGCGATGCCGCGGATCACATCGATCACCTTGCCGATTTCACGCACCTGGCCGGCAAGGTCGGCGACCGATTGGGTGGAGTCGTTGATCTCGACCACCATCGAACCCATGCCGGACACGGCCTGGGCCACTTGCTCACGGCCCTCTTCGGCTTCGGTGGTGGCTTGGCGCGAGGCTTCTGAAGTGGACACGGCGTTGCTTGCCACTTCGTCCACCGCGGCGGTCATCTGGTTGACGGCGGTGGCGGCTTGTTGGATTTCGTCATTCTGGCGGGTGAGGCCACGGCTGCTTTCATCGGTGACCGCACTCAGTTCTTCGGCGGCCGACGCTAACTGGTCAGAAGCGTTGGCGATTTCCATCAGTGTGCTTTTCAAACCACCCTGCATATCGGACAGCGCCATCAGCAGTTGCCCTGCTTCATCGGTACGCTCGGTGACGATGGCTTGGGTCAGGTCACCTTTGGCAATGCGTTGTGCGCTCTCCACGGCCTGGGCGATGGGACGGGTGATCAGGCGGGTGATCAACACACCAATGGTGATGGCGATGATGAAGGCAAGCACGATGCCGCTGATCATCCAGGTCAACGCGCTGTCGCGCAGCTCATCAGCGGCGATGGAGCCTTCTTTGATCTGGCGGTTGTTGGACTCGATCATCACGCGGATCAAGTCGCGTGCCTGGCGGAACATTTCATTGTTGGTGCTGTTGAGCTGTGCGCGGGCCTGGTCGAGCTGATTGCTTTCGAGCATCGACATGATGCGTTCGGAGCTGCTGATGTAAGCGGGCCACAGCTGGTCGAGCTTGTCGCCTGCTGCCCGTTCGTCGTCTTCCAACGGGGTGGCGCGGTAGATCTTGTAGGCAGCCTGGCTGTTCGTGAGTTCTTTGGCGATGTCCTGGCGCACGCGGTCGCGGTCTTGCTGGGACACGTCGCCCTGGCTGGCATCAATCAACCGGTATAAGCCCCGGTTGTGGGCGACCAGGCCGTTGAGGGTGGCCGCGGTGTTGCTCACGGAAACCAGATTGTTCGAAAACGTCAGTTCGAGTGCGTTGGCGAGGCGAACCACACCCTTGATACCCAGTAAACCCACGCCCAGGGTGACGACTGCGCACAGTAGAAAGGAGAGCAACAGTTTGGTTGAAATCTTCATGGCTTAAATCCGAGGTCATATGGGTAGAGTGCTCGCGCTAGAGCCTCCTTGGCATTGTGCGATGTCATAGTGACACTATCCAATTATTTAAAGTTTCAATACATCCAAAAATGTTCCATCCAGTTAAAAACTCCGACCAATGGGCAATTTTGGGCGGATGACAAATCTGGCGGATGCAGATGTATCAATCTGTTACCAAAACGCACCAGATTCGGTTTTTGATGTCAGATATTTCGTCATTCAGTGAAAGCTGAATGCCGCCCTCCCGCGTCGCTGGAGGTGCTCTTTCGCGGTCCAGGAGGCCGCCATGTATCGACGACTGCTGCTCAGCGCTTTACTCGGTCTGACCCTTTCCGCTTGTGTGCCCTACTACGATGGAGGCCATAGCTACTATCGATCCGAGGTCTATACCTCACCGGCGCCGGCGTATTACTACGGGGGGGGCTCGGCGTATCAATATCGCCGTGATTACTACCCGTCGCCGCGCTATTACGCACCAGCACCGCGTTACTACTCGGCGCCGCGTTATTACCAGCCGGCACCACGCTATTACCCGGCTGGGCCGAGGGCCGGTTACCGGCCTTATCCGAACCAGGGCTGGGGCGAACATGGGGGTAATGGCAGGCACGGACGCGATGGACGCGATGGAGGTCATGGCGGTGGCCGCGGCGGTCACCGTTGATCTGAGTTGAATGCAAACGGCGCAGGAAGCGCCGTTTTTTGTGGGAGAAAACAATCAGTAATCGGACAAGTCCGCCAGCGGATGGCGACCTTCCCACGCCTTATGAAAGTGCGCCTGTACCACGGCGTCCGGGACTGTATTGATATCCGGCCAATGCCAATGGGGTTTCTGGTCTTTATCGATCAACCGCGCGCGTACCCCTTCGCTGAATTCAGGGTGACGGCAGCAGTTGAGGCTCAGGGTGTATTCCATCTGGAACACTTGGGCCAGGGATAAATGCCGTGCGCGCTGGATCTGTTCCCACACAAGGTGTGCAGTCAGCGGGCAGCCTTCGCTTAGAGTCTTGCCGGCGCGGCTGAACAGCGGGTCGGCGTGGTCGCGCAGTGGGCTCAACGCTCGCCAGGCACAGCGCACATCGCCCACGTCCAGCCATTCGTCGATTTGCGCTCGGCGCGGCAGCCATTGGGCTTCGGGCTGCTGGCTTACAGCCTCTTGGGCCAGGGCCTTGAGCAGGCTGTTGAGTTGCATCGCGGTCTGTTCCTGCCAATTGAGTTGCAGCAGGCCATCAAGCAGTTCGTCCTGTTGATCGTCGCGCAGGAAACGGTCGGCCAGACCCAAGTCCAAGGCGTCACGGCCGTTGATGTACGCGCCGGTGAGGCCCAGGAATAGACCGAGCTTGCCCGGCAGGCGCGACAGAAACCAACTGGCGCCCACATCCGGGTACAGGCCGATGCTGATTTCGGGCATCGCCAGGCGACTGCTCGGCGTGACGATGCGTATGGCCGCGCTTTGCAGCAGGCCCATGCCACCCCCCAGCACATACCCGTGGCCCCAGCAGATCAGCGGTTTAGGGTACCTATGCAGGCGGTAGTCGAGGCGGTATTCCGCGGCAAAAAACTGTGCACCCAGGGCGGGCACTTCGCCGGGTTGTTCGAGGCAGGCCATTGCCAGGCTGCGTACCTCGCCACCGGCGCAAAAGGCCTTGGGCCCGTTACCGCGCAGCAGCACGCAGACGATGTTCGGGTCTTTGGCCCACGCATCCAGGCGATCGCTCAAGGCCAGGATCATCGGCAGGGACAGGGCGTTGAGGGATGCTTCAGCATCAAGGCTGGCGATGCCGACGCGGGCGCCGTCGCTGCCGGTGAGCTCTTCGAAGTGCAGGTTCATTGTGACCTCATTCGGGAGGGTGAAGGATCAGTATGATCGCTTCGTGGGAAAGTGCCGATGGTGTGTCAGATCAATTGACAAGCAAGGCCGGCTTTCCTAGGGTTCGCCTCATTATTTTTTACAAGACAATTCAACTATGACCGAAGGCGACCGTATCAAACTCGAACCCAGCTGGAAACACGCCCTGCGTGATGAGTTCGATAAGCCCTACATGGCTCAGTTGCGCGAGTTCCTTCGCCTGGAGCACGTTGCCGGCAAAGAGATCTACCCGCCCGGCCCGCTGATTTTCAATGCGCTCAACTCCACGCCTCTGGACAAGGTCAAGGTCGTGATCCTCGGCCAGGACCCGTACCACGGTCCCGGCCAGGCCCACGGTTTGTGTTTCTCGGTGCAACCGGGCGTGCCGACGCCGCCGTCATTGGCCAACATCTATAAAGAGCTCAAGCGCGACCTGAACATCGACATCCCCAACCATGGCTGCCTGCAAAGCTGGGCCGACCAAGGCGTGTTGTTGCTCAACACCACCATGACCGTGGAGCGCGCCAACGCCAACGCCCACGCTGGCAAGGGTTGGCAGTTCTTTACCGATCGGATTATCGAAGTGGTCAGCGAGCACCAGCCGCATTTGGTGTTCCTGTTGTGGGGCGCCCATGCACAAGGCAAGCAGAAACTGGTCGACGCCACCAAGCATTTGGTACTGACGTCAGTGCATCCGTCGCCGCTGTCCGCGTATCGAGGGTTTCTGGGGTGCGGGCATTTCAGCCGTACCAACAAGTTTCTTGAGCAGAATGGCGAGACGCCGATTGAGTGGCGGCTGCCGCCGCTGTGAGGGGGCTTGGGTTATTCCGGGAGGGCTTGCGCCAGTAAGAGAGCCATCTGTTTGGCGGCGTTGTGATCGGATTGGTAGAGCTGTCGGAAAGCGAGGTTACAAGCGGTGAACTCACTCTGGGCGCTGCATTTGAAGGTCACCAGTTGCTGTGCGACCTTTCGCGTCGCGACGTCGGTCTTGTCCGCCGCCAAGGCTTCCAGCGCAACCCAGAGCTCTATCAGTGCAAGCGCTCGACGTGAGGTGAGGTCTTCATGGTTCAGCTGGAAAAATTCGATATTGGTGACCGCCCGTTCATAGGCGTGCCCGTTTTGCTGCGCCGGAACCGCTAATACGCCATCAAAAGTAATGATCGTTTGCGGGTCGTCCACGTCAACCGTTGAGATCGGATAGAGCAGCAGCGCTAACTCGTTGCCCATTTGTGCGGGGTCGGAACCTTGCACATCGCGATGGCCGCGGATGGGGAAAAAGTTTGATTTCAGGGTTGAGTTGCAACGGGTGCAGGCAATCGCATAGTTAAAGTGATGATAAGCGAGCTTGTAGTACCCCGTTGGGCTCGCTGCGCCGGTGGCCCAGTTAAGGTGTATGGGCCAGGCTTGGATGCTGGACTTGGGGCGATAGTGCTCCACTTCGTGGACTTTGCTCGCCAGCACCGAACCCTGAAGTTTGGTTTCGCAATATGCGCATTTTTCGTATTGCAGCGCTATATAGACGGTTTTTATCTGGCCCCAGAACTCAGTACCGCCGGTGTATTTACCGGCAGCCACGTAAGTTCCAGTACGTGCCTTGGCACGGCTAAGCCAGGTTTTATTCCGCTCTTTGATTTGTGCAATGAGATCTTTCTCCAGGATTGGATAACGGATCATTTCTTGACGCCTTCCCCGTTCTTTCTTCGCTTAGGCGCAGAAGTGGTCGGTGGTGACGGGGGCTGGTCGAACCCTAGGCCGCTTGCCATAAGTTTCAGGTAGTTGGCGCTGGCGTCGCGATTCCCGGAAACGGCACTGCGTGCCAGTTCGTTGAGTTTGGTTGACGTAGACTCGGCGCGAGTACTGTCCAGGCCGAAATAGGGCGAAAGCAGAATCTGTTCGGAACTCTTGCCCCTCACATGTTCGGGCAGCCGCTTTATGAGCGTCGAACCTTCCTCCTGACTCAGCAAAAAGAGGTTTTGTGACATCAATGAACCCACCACCAATGGGCTGTGGGTGGTGAAGATGAACTGAACATTGGGTAAGGCTTTTGCCAGAGTGGGGACTACCACTTTTTGCCATTCAGGGTGTAAGTGCAGATCGATTTCGTCGACCATTACAACACCTCGCATTTCCCTTAGTTTCAGCCCTGTCGCGACACCCTGGCAGACATGAAACAGCATGTCGCCTATCCAGCCAATATAAGCCCTGAACCCATCGGACAAGGCTCGGAATGGCAGCACAATGCCGTTCATTTCAAATAAGTTTTCGTTTTCCTGAACCGTTTTCTGAATTTGACAGTTCAGAGGCAGCAGATCGTTTATCAGGTTGATGACTTGGGTGTATCGGCCTTTGTTGCTTTTGGCGTATTCAGGCAGCCAATAGGACAATGGCATTAGCGTGACGTGTTCTTCGAAGAGGCTGGCAACCCGTTCATAACGGCGCAGGCGCGATTTTTTACGTGCACTTTCATCTACCCTGGCGGAGGCTTCAACACTTCTGCTCGCCCCATAACCCACAATGAAAAACGCAGGATTGTCTTCGTTGAACTGAAGAAACTCGACCGTATTCTCGATATCGCGTGGGGACACTTTGCTGCGCATGCGCTCAGTGGAGCCGAAGGAACTGATTTGGGTCTTCAGCGAAAATTGATCGGGCAGCGGGTGGTCTGTCTGCTTCGGATTTTTTTCTTCGTCAGTCGAAAGGAGCGTTGCAGTAATAGTGGCGGGAGGCGTTTTTTTTTCAGCGGCGTCAGTACGACGAACCAGGCCTTCGGAAACAAAGCCGGATCCTCCGCTGAGCAAAGGCCCCAACACCGATAATGCGACTGCACGCAATACGCTGGTCTTGCCGAGGCCGTTATCTCCCAGCAAGACATTCACGTTAGGGTATTGGATCTGTAAGTTACCTGTGGCGGGCACATTGAAGTCGAGCCCTACGGCCTTAAAAGACCGTAAGTTCTCTATCTGTAACTTTTGAATATGCATGGAATCCACCTCTTCCGAAGCCGCAGATGGTAGCAAAGTTTCATCTGGGTGCCAGGCAAAGGCGTCTATTTAGTGCATCGGCTGGCGGTTCCAATGCCGGAACAACGGCTCCGCCAGAAACAATACAAATAACAACCGCATTACCTGCATCGCCGTCACCAGCGGCACCGACAGTTGCAGGGTTTCGGCCGTGAGGCTCATCTCGGCGATGCCGCCGGGCATCATGCCCAGGGTCAATGAGCGCAGGTCCAAGTGGGTGAGGGCACTCAAGCCTACCGCCGCCAGCGTCGCCAGCGCCATGGTCAACGCCGTGCCGATCAAGGTGCGAACCATGAACGACGGAGCGCGCCGGAAGAACTGACGATTGAAGTGGCAGCCCAAGCCGCTGCCGATCAGCCATTGGCCAATCTGGCTGCCGCCGTCAGGTAACCCGATGTGCAGGTCCCACACCACGCTGGCGGTGGCACTCACCAACAAGGGCCCGAACAACCACGGGTTTGGCTGACGCAAACGCTGCCAGCCCCAGGCTACCAGCGCACCCAGAGGAAACAGCAACGCCAGCCACGCCCAACTCACCGGTGCCGGATGAAACTGCGGCGCGCCGCCCTCCAGCAAATACTTGAAAATCGCCGGCACACACAACACCACTACCAGCACCCGCAGGCTCTGGCCCGCTGCCACGCGGCTGAGCACCGCGCCATTACGTGCGCCGAGGTTGACCATCTCACCGGAACCGCCCGGCATGCTGGAGAAAAACGCGGTGGCGCGGTCTTCACCGCTGCGGCGCATCAGCCACACGCCGACCACGCTCGACAGGCTGGTGACCAGCGCGCCGAAGAAGATCAGGCCGAAGTGGCTCATCACCTGTTCAATCACCAACGGGGTGAAGTGCAGGCCGATGCCGATGCCCACTACCCATTGACCGCATTTGCGCCCGCCGGGAATCTCCGCCAACTGCCATGGCGTGAGGCAACGCACGAGGATGATCGCCAGCAACGAACCGACCATATACGGCAAAGGCCAGCCGACCAGGCTGGCCAGGTAACCGCCGGCCAGACCGACCAGCGGCGTTCCCCACCATTGTTTAAAGGTGACCTCAGACATCGGCCACGGCACGACGCTGCAGGGCACGTTTGCGGTAGATGCGGATCAGCGGGAAGGCCAGCATCAACGCGGTCAGTACCCACACACCGAAGGTGATCGGGCTCGACCAAAGAATTTGCAGGTCACCGTTGGAAATCGACAGCGCACGGCGCAGGTTCTGCTCCATCAGGCCGCCGAGGATAAAGCCCAGCAGTACCGGCGACAGCGGGAAATCCAGCTTGCGCAGGATGTAGCCGAAGATGCCGATACCCACCATCAGGAACAGATCGAAGGTGGTGGCGTGCACTGCGTACACACCGATCGCTGTGATGATGGCGATCACCGGCACCAGCGCCCAGTTCGGCACGGCAAGAATGCGCGTGAAGATGCGGATCATCGGGATGTTGAGGATCACCAGCATGATGTTGGCGATAAACAACGAGGCGATCAGGCCCCAGACGATGTCCGGTTGCTGTTGGAACAGCAGCGGGCCAGGAGTGATGTTGTACAGCGACAGAGCACCGATCATCACCGCCGTGGTGCCCGAACCCGGTACACCCAGTGTCAGCATCGGTACCAGGGCGCCACAGGCGGAAGCACCGATGGCCGTTTCCGGCGCGGCGAGGCCACGCATGTCGCCCTGGCCGAATTTGCCGCTGGCACCGGCCAGGCGTTTCTCGGTCATGTAGGCGACGGCCGAGGCCAATGTCGCACCTGCGCCGGGGAGTACACCCATGATGAATCCGAGCAGGCCGCAGCGGATGTTCACAACGAACACCGAACCCGCTTCCTTCAGGTTGAACATCATCCGCCCGGTGGCCTTCACCGCTTCCTGGCCACGGTGAGTTTTTTCCAGCAGCAGCAGGATCTCACTGATGGAAAACAGGCCCAGCACCAACACCACAAACTGGATGCCGTCGGTGAGGTGGATGTTGTCGCCGGTAAACCGGTACACGCCGCTGTTGGCGTCAATACCCACTGCCGAGAGGAAGAGGCCGATCAGCGCCGCAACAAACGTTTTCAGCGGTTTGTCACCGGCCATGCCGCCCAGGCAGACAATCGCAAACACCATCAGTACGAAATATTCCGCCGGACCGAAGGCAATTGCCCATTTGGCCAGCAGCGGCGCAAACAGCACCATGCCGCAGGTAGCGATAAACGCGCCGATGAACGAGCTCCATGCCGACAAGGACAACGCCACGCCAGCCAGGCCTTTACGGGCCATCGGGTAGCCGTCGAGGGTGGTCATCACGGTCGACGCTTCGCCCGGAATGTTCAGCAGGATTGAGCTGATACGGCCGCCGTATTCGCAACCCAGATACACGGCCGCCAGCAGGATCAACGCCGATTCCGGCGGCAGGCCCAGTGCGAATGCGATGGGGATCAACAGTGCTACGCCGTTGATCGGGCCCAGGCCCGGCAGCAGGCCGACCACGGTGCCGATCAAGGTGCCGCAGAGGGCGGTCACCAGGTTGTAAGGGGACAGTGCAACGCCGAAGCCCTGGCCCAAATAGCCGAAAGTATCCATATCAGTTCTCCAGAACGTCGAGCAGGCCGAGGGGCAGCGGAACATCCATGGCTTTATCGAACAGCAGATAAAGACCAATGGCCATCAGGCTGACGATCACCACGCTGGGCACCCAGCGGCCGCCGTACAGACGCGCCATGGGAATGCCGATCAGCATGCTGCTGAGAATGAAGCCGAGGGGTTCGAAGGTGGCGGCAAACACGATCAACAGGGCTACGCAGATGCAGATCTTGATCAGGGTCTGGCGGTCCAGCGCCGGTTCTTCCTCGGTGTGCTTGGTAGGTTGCGGGCGAAACAGCATGTAGATCAGTGCCAGGCTCATCAGCCCTAGCATCAGCAGCGGGTAGGCACGAGGCCCCACCGGCTCGTAGGAAAATGCCGCCTGATACGGCCAAGCCATCAATGCAAGGCCGGCACAGGCCAGCAACAGCACAGCGGCAAAAATGCGTTGTAAGAGCATGTCGAACTCCTGGGCCGCGCCCCTTGTGAAAGAGGGCGTGGCCGCACTTGGAAGGCGGGGCGATTACTGGATCAGGCCGAACTCTTTGGCCAGTACTTTGTAGTCAGCCACCTGTTTCTTCACGTAGGTGTCCAGCTCCGGGCCGGTCATGGCGAACGGGAACAGCTCACGCTGGTCACGCAGCTTGGCGAACTCGTCCGAGGCCAGCAGTTTGTCGAACGCCTCTTTCCACCAGGCATAGTCGGCATCGCTGACTTTTGGCCCCAGGTAGAAACCGCGCACCACTGGCCAGACGATGTCGTAGCCTTGCTCCTTGGCGGTTGGAATGTCCTTCATTTCTGGCTCGTCCAGCCGCTTCTCGGAGAACACCGCCAGCAGGCGCATATCGCCACTCAGGATGTGCGGCATGGAGTCGGAGATGTCGGTACTGCCCACCTGGATGTGACCGCCGAGCAGGGCAGTAGCGATTTCGCCTCCACCTTCGAGGGCGACATAACGCAGCTCGCGCGGGTTGATCCCGGCTGCCTTGGCGATCAGTGCCGTTTGCATCCAGTCCTGGCTGCCGACGGTGCCGCCGGAACCGATCACCACGCTGCCCGGATCTTTCTTCAAGGCTTTGACGAGATCGTCGAGGGTCTTGTAGGGCGAATCACTTTTCACTGCGATGGCGCCGTAGCTGGTGCCAACTGCCGCCAACCAACGCACGGCGCTTTCATCAAAACGACCGAACTTGCCTTGCGCCAGGTTCAACAGCGAACCGCTGGACCAGGCCACCAATGTGCCGGCATCAGCAGGGCGCTGGGCGACCACCGCGTTGTAAGCCACTGCGCCCACCCCGCCCGGCATGTAGGTCACGCGCATCGGCTTGCTGAGCAACTTCTCGTTGACCAACGCGCTTTGCGCCAGTTTGCAGGTCAGGTCAAAACCACCGCCGGGGGAGGCCGGGGCGATGCATTCCGGGCGCTTGGGTTCATCGGCAGCCAGCAGTTGGCCGGCGAACAGCATGCAGCCGGCGGCGAGGGCAAATTTACGCAGTGAAAGGGTCATGGTTATCTCCGTCTTTATTGTTGTGAGGTTCTACTTCCAGAGCACACTTACCAAAGGGCAACGCTGTAGCTGACCAGCACGCGCATTTCATCCGCGTCACGGGCTGAGTAGTTGGAACGGTACGTGGCGTTACGCAGGCGTACAGCGACGTCTTTGAACGTGCCGGTTTGCACCACGTACTTGATTTCGGTGTTGCGTTCCCACTCTTTACCGGTCTCGCCGTTCTTGAGTTTGATGTTGTCACCCGACAGGTAACGGCTCATGAAACTCAGGCCGGGAATGCCCAGCTTGGCGAAGTCGTAGTCGTAGCGCGCCTGCCAGGAGTGCTCGTCGGCGCCGGCAAAGTCGTTGATCTGAACGAAGTTGACCAGGTACGGGTCACTGCCATCCACATACGGGAAGGCGCTGTCGCCGGACATGTGCTGGTAGCCGGCGCTGAGCTTATGGCCATTGAGGGCATAGCTGAACAGGCCGTTGAGGGAGGTATTGTCGATCTTGCCGCCACGGGCAGCACCGGTGTCATCACTGATAGCCAGGCGCAGGTCAGTGGCGAAGGTGCCGGGGCCCATCGGGCGTGCGGCCACCAGGCCGAGGAAGTGCTGGCGGTAAACGTCGTCGAGCTGGGCGAAGTGGTAGCTACCGGTGATCTTGTCGGCGAACTTATAGTCCACGCCACCGAAGTTGAAATGCTTGCCGGTGGCGCCGCTGAGGAAGCGGCTGTTCTTGTTGTTGAGGGCGATGTCCTCGTAATTGCTGTCGTCGCGGTCCTTGGCCTTGTCCAGGCGACCGCCGGTGAACGTCAGGTTCTTGAACTCCTTGGAAGTCAGCAGGCCGCCGTTGAACGTCTGCGGCAGGATGCGGCCGTCGTTGGGCTTGAGGATCGGCAGTTCAGGCATCAGCGAGCCGATCTTCAGCTCGGTGGCGGAGATCTTCACTTTGCCGGTCAAACCCAGCTTGGAGTACTCATCGGCGGCGCGACCATCGTCATGGGTCGGCAGCAGGCCGGTACCGGTGCGATCGGGGCTGGAGTCGAGTTTGACTCCGAGCATGCCCAGCGCGTCGACGCCAAAACCGACGGTGCCGTCGGTGTAGCCCGATTGCAGGTTGAGCATGAAGCCCTGGGCCCATTCGTCGCGCTTGGATTGCTGTGCGCTGGTGCCGTCGCGAAAGTCGCGGTTGAAGTACATGTTGCGGGTTTCCAGGGTCGCGCTGCTGTCTTCAAAGAAGGCAGCCTGGGCAAGCGGCGAAAAGCCGGCAAGGGCAGCGGCACTGGCAAGGGCGGTGTGGGTCAGGCGGGAAAAACGAACAGGCGGGCAAGCCTGGGGCTGGGTCGACAGCATCGTGTTGCACTCCGTTATTGTTCTTATTTTGGCGAAAACGCATCGAGGCGTTTTTCGGTCGCGACTCATCTGG
This sequence comes from Pseudomonas sp. W22_MBD1_FP4, assembly GCF_052113765.1. Taxonomy (NCBI): domain Bacteria; kingdom Pseudomonadati; phylum Pseudomonadota; class Gammaproteobacteria; order Pseudomonadales; family Pseudomonadaceae; genus Pseudomonas; species Pseudomonas sp. W22_MBD1_FP4. The sequence goes on from NZ_JBGQOI010000028.1 coordinate 55,568, forward strand.
TCGCTCGGCGGGCATGACCCACCTTGGCTGGATGCTAAAGGGCGAAGCTTTCACTAACCTTTCAGCTGCCTTTCAATGTTTTCGGGCTTCACAGGGCAGGCGGCGCCTGTAAACTGCCTGCCAAGGCGTGGCATCGACCACCCATGAACGAGGTAGAAATCCATGCGTGTCCTCTTGGTTGAAGACCATCTGCAACTCGCCGAAAGTGTCGCCCAGGCGCTCAAGAGCACGGGTTTGACCGTCGACGTACTGCACGATGGCGTGGCCGCGGACTTGGCCTTGAGCAGCGAGGAATACGCGGCGGCGATCCTTGATGTGGGGTTGCCGCGCATGGATGGTTTCGAGGTGCTGGCGCGTCTACGCGCTCGCGGAAAAAATCTGCCAGTGCTGATGCTCACCGCACGCAGTGATGTGAAAGACCGCGTGCATGGCCTGAACCTGGGCGCCGATGACTACCTCGCCAAACCGTTCGAACTGACGGAGCTGGAAGCCCGGGTCAAGGCGCTGCTGCGCCGCAGCGTGCTGGGCGGCGAGCGCCAGCAGACCTGCGGCGTGTTGGTGTACGACCTCGATACTCGGCGCTTCACCGTGGGCGGCGAGCTGATGACCTTGACCTCTCGCGAGCAAGCCGTGCTCGAAGCCTTGATCGCGCGGCCGGGCCGGGTGATGAGCAAGGAGCAACTCGCGTCCCAGGTGTTCGGCCTGGACGAAGAGGCCAGCCCGGATGCCATCGAAATCTACGTGCACCGGTTGCGCAAGAAACTCGATGGCCAGCCCATCGCCATCGTGACCTTCCGCGGCCTTGGCTACCTGCTGGAAGCCCGCGATGCATAAGCCCAGCAGCCTGCGCTGGCGCCTGCTGTGGAACTTGGCGCTGTTGCTGGTGCTGTTGATGCTCGCCAGTGGCATGAGTGCCTACTGGAACGGTCGCGAAGCGGCCGACACCGCCTATGACCGCACGTTGCTGGCCTCGGCACGGACCATCGCGGCCGGCCTGACCCAAGTGGACGGCACCCTCAGCGCCAACGTGCCCTATGTCGCCCTGGACACCTTTGCCTACGACAGCGCCGGGCGTATCTACTACCAAGTCAATGACATCGACCAGAAGCTGATCTCCGGTTACGAGAACCTGCCCGGCCCGCCGCCGGGCACGCTTCGCACCGATGACTATCCGGCGCTGGCGCGGTTTTACAACGCCACGTACCAAGGCCAGCAGGTGCGTGTGGTCAGCCTGCTCAAGGCCGTCTCCGAGCCGAATATGAACGGCATGGCGGAAATCCGCGTGGCCGAAACCGATGAAGCGCGCGTGAGCATGGCCCGCAGCCTGATGGCCGATACCTTGCTGCGCTTGGGTATGCTTGCGATCGGCGCGTTGTTATTGGTGTGGTTCGCCGTAAGCGCAGCGCTGCGCCCGCTGGAGCGCTTGCGCACGGCAGTGGAAGAACGCCAGCCCGACGACTTGCGGCCCTTGCCGTTGGTGGAAGTGCAGCATGAGTTCGGCCCGCTGGTGCGTTCCCTCAATCACTTCACTGAGCGCCTGCGCGGGCAGTTCGAACGCCAGGCGCAGTTTATTGCCGACGCGTCCCACGAACTGCGTACACCGTTGGCGGCACTCAAGGCGCGGCTGGAACTGGGTCTGCGCGCGGAAGATCCGGCGACCTGGCGCAGCACCCTGGAAACCGCCGCCCAGGGCACCGACCGCCTGACCCATCTGGCCAATCAATTGCTGTCCCTGGCACGCATTGAAAATGGCGCGCGGGCGATTGCCGAAGGGGGGGCGCAGTTGCTGGATCTGAGCCAACTGGCCCGTGAGCTGGGCATGGCCATGGCGCCCCTGGCCCATGCGCGTGGCGTGGCATTGGCGCTTGAGGCCGACGAGCCGGTGTGGTTGCGCGGTGAGCCGACGCTGCTGAACGAGTTGCTGAGCAACCTGGTGGACAACGCCCTGGCCCACACGCCACCGGGTGGCAACGTGATTTTGCGGGTGTCGGCGCCTGCGGTACTGGAGGTGGAAGATGACGGCCCAGGTATTCCGCTGGATGAACGCGACCGGGTGTTCGAGCGCTTCTACCGCCGCAGCCAGCAAGGCATGGGCTCAGGCCTGGGGCTGGCGATTGTCGGCGAAATCTGCCGCGCCCATCTGGCGCAGATCAGCCTGCACGATGGTGCGCAGGCGGGGTTGAAGGTGCGGGTAAGTTTTATCGCCGGTTGATCAGTCGAACATCAAGCGGGCTTCATCCAGCTCTGCGCGCAGTTTTTCACTGTAGGGGTCGACCCGCAGTTTCTTCATCGCCGGCACGTTGGAGACTTCCACCTTTGCCAAGGGGTGATCGGTGCCGTGATGGCAATACAGCACGGCGATCTGCACCAGGTCGATGTAGTCGAGGCTGGCGGAGTCGCGTTCCAGGTTCAGGTACTGGCCTGGCAGTTTCGCCAGCATTTCCGGGAAGTCCCAGCCACCGAGCAACTTGTCGCCCAATACCGGGTGGATGCTGTCGATGACATGGTTGAGGCTGACCGGGTCCGACAGCAGTTCGTAGTGGTCTTCGGCGTAGGTCAGGATCGGCAGCACGCCGATCTGGTGCACCAGGCCGCCCAACGCTGCCTGGTCCGGCTTGAGCTGACTGTGGCTGCGGCACAACGCATAGCTCACGCCCGCTACTTCCAGGCTGCGGCGCCACACATCGCGCATTTTCTGTTCTACCGTTTCGGAGCGGGCGTGGAAGATCTGTTCCATCACCAGGCCGATGGCCAGGTTGCTGCTGTAGTTGGTGCCCAGCCGGGTGATGGCGGTGTGCAGGTCGGTGACTTCCTGAGTGGCGCGTAACAACGGGCTGTTGACCACTTTGATCAGGCGCGCCGACAGCGCGGTGTCGCGACCGATGACTTTGCTCAAGTGGCTGATGCTGATTTCCGGGTCTTCAGCGGCCTGACGGATGTTCAGGGCCACTTCCGGCAATGTCGGCAGAACCAGGTCATCGTTGTTGATGGCCTTAACCAACGCCTGTTGGACTTTTTCCGCCAGTTTGTTCATTCATGCTCTCTAGGGTGCTGCAAAAAGGTACGGCGACTAACGCTGGATTTCTCGATCGCGGTCGAGGGTATAAGGCAGCTCAAGCAGCTGTAAACCTGGGCCTTCCAGTGTGCCTAAGTGCACATCGCCACTATCGGCTGCTTCGGCTTGCAATACGGCCAGAAGTTCAATCGCTTGGTCAGCTTTTGCTGCAATCACCACTTCGCCGATCGAGCTGTTGTGGCTGGCGGAAAACAGTGGGGTGCCTGGCTCGGGCATGTCAGCCGCGTTGAGGCTCAGGCGGTACAAGCGGCGCTTGAGTTTGCCCAGGTACTGCATGCGCGCGACGATTTCCTGGCCGGTGTAGCAACCTTTCTTGAAACTCACGCCGCCCACCGCTTGCAGGTTGAGCATTTGCGGGATGAAGACTTCGCGGGTTTGCGGCATGACCTGGCCGATGCCAGCGCGGATCTGGCCCAGCAGCCATTCATTCAAGTCTGCTTCTTTTACGTGAGCGGCCAGTTGGCTGCGCACGGTGTCGGCTTGCTCGGCAGGCACCCAGAGTTCGGCGCGGGCTGGGGATACGCGGATGGCGATCAGTACGTCGGCACGCGCTACGCTGTCAGTCTCGGCTGGAAGTTCAAGACCCAGGCTGGCGAGTGCATGGTCAGCGTTCGATAGGCCGAAACGCACCCAGGCGGCGCTTTCGTCGGTGAGCTTGGACTTGGAGAACACCGCGTATTTCTTCAGGTCGGCCAGTTGCGGTTCCAGCAAATCGGTGGCCATCGCCATCAATACTCCGTCACCTTGCAAGAGGATGCGGAAGCTCGATTGCATGCGGCCTTTTTGCGTGCAGCGCGCGCCGAGGCTAGCCTGAGTATCACTCAGGTAATTGAGGTTGCAGGTGAGCTGACCCTGCAGGAACTTGGCAGCGTCGGAGCCGCGGACGGCCAGAACGCCTTCGTGGGACAGCGGGCAGAAAAAAGCGGAGTCAGCCATGGGTCATCGCAGGTCAAAAAGTCATGGGTGCATCATAGAGGGGCGCCCGGCAAATGGATAGTTTCCATATGGTGCGACCAAAGCCGGCTGTTCCGGGGCCGTGGTGCCTGTATACTTGCGCGCTATTTGAGGAGCGCTCCATGGTCGAAGAAGTAGAAATCAATCGCCTCTACTGGCACAGCCGTCGTGGCATGCTGGAGCTGGATGTGTTGTTGGTGCCTTTCACCAAAGAGGTGTACGCCACGCTCAATAAAGTAGATCGCGACCTCTATGTCCGTCTGCTCGAATGCGAAGACCAGGACATGTTCGGCTGGTTCATGGAGCGCGCCGAATCGGAAGATCCTGAGCTGCAGCGTATGGTTCGGATCATTCTGGACCGTGTTCAGCCCAAGTAATCGTTTTGAATGCCGCTGGCAGGCCTCACGGCTAATGCTGGCGGCGTATGTGCTTGCCCAGCTATTCGCGCTGGGTGCGTTGTTGGTCCTCGATTCCCCCTTTGCTTTCCTTGGCGTGCTGTTATGCCTGGCCCATGCGGCCTGGGTGCTGCCGCGTCATGTCCTGTTGACCCACCGTTCGTCGATTGTTGGCCTGCGTCGCGATGAGGATGGCTGGCAGTTGTTCAGTCATGAGCGCGGTTGGCACAGCGTGCAGTTGCGCCCCGACAGCCTGGCGTTGCCGCTGATTGTCGTATTGCGCTATCGGGTACAGGGCGAGTGGCGGGTGCGTTCCGTCTGTGTCCCACGGGATTCGCAGGTCGCCGATGTGCATCGGCGCCTGCGGGTACGTCTGAAGTTCAGCCGCCGAAGGTGGTTGGCACCAGAATAGTGTCGCGGGCTTCTGGCAGCATCTGTGGATAGTCGAGGGTGTAATGCAGGCCTCGGCTTTCCTTGCGTTCCATGGCCGAGCGGATCATCAGTTCCGCGACCTGGGCCAGGTTGCGCAATTCGATCAGGTCACGACTGACTTTATAGTTGCTGTAGAACTCGTCGATCTCATCCAGCAGCAAACGCACGCGGTGCTGAGCCCGTTGGAGGCGCTTGTTGGTGCGCACGATTCCCACGTAGTCCCACATGAACCGCCGCAGCTCGTCCCAGTTGTGCGCGATGATCACGTCTTCGTCCGAATCTGTGACCTGGCTGGCATCCCAGCGGGGAAGGGCGGTCGGCACCGGGATGTGCGGCAGTTGGTCGAGAATGTCTGCCGCCGCCGAGCGCGCGTAGACAAAGCATTCGAGCAACGAATTGCTGGCCATGCGGTTGGCGCCGTGCAGGCCGGTGAAGCTGGTTTCGCCAATCGCGTACAGGCCGGGCACGTCGGTGCGGCCGTGCTGGTCGACCATCACGCCACCGCAGGTGTAGTGCGCGGCGGGCACGACGGGGATCGGGCCTTTGGTGATGTCGATATTGAACGCCAGACAGCGCTCATAGACCGTGGGGAAGTGGGTCTTAATGAAGTCTTCGGGTTTGTGGCTGATGTCCAGGTACACGCAGTCGACACCCAGGCGCTTCATTTCATGGTCGATGGCGCGGGCGACGATATCGCGCGGGGCCAGTTCGGCGCGCGGGTCGAAACGCTGCATGAAGCGTTCGCCATTCGGCAGTTTCAGGTGTGCACCTTCACCACGCAGCGCCTCGGTGATCAGGAAGCTCTTGGCTTGCGGGTGATAAAGGCAGGTGGGGTGGAATTGGTTGAATTCCAGGTTCGCCACCCGGCAACCCGAACGCCAGGCCATGGCAATACCGTCGCCGCAAGCGCCGTCGGGGTTGCTGGTGTAGAGGTAGACCTTGGCCGCACCGCCTGACGCGAGAATGGTGAAGCGTGCGCCGTACGTGTCGACTTCGCCGCTGGAACGGTTGAGCACGTAGGCGCCGAGGCAGCGCTCGCCGTCCAGGCCCAGGCGTTTTTCAGTGATCAGGTCAACGGCGACGCGCTGCTCCAGCAATTCGATGTTGGGACGCTGGCGGGCTTGGTCGAGTAGGGTCTTGAAGATCGCGGCGCCGGTGGCGTCGGCGGCGTGGATGATGCGGCGGTGGCTGTGGCCGCCTTCGCGCGTGAGGTGGAATTCGAAGCCGCCGTCGTCACTGCTCGCGTGTTCGTCGCGGGTGAACGGCACGCCTTGATCGATCAACCATTGAATCGCCTCGCGGCTATGCTCGACGGTGAAACGCACCGCATCTTCGTTGCACAGGCCACCGCCAGCGTTGAGGGTGTCTTCGACGTGGGATTGCACCGTGTCGGTATCATCCAGCACGGCGGCCACACCACCCTGGGCCCAGAATGTGGAGCCGTTGGCCAGGTCGCCTTTGCTCAGGACCGCAATGCGCAGATGGCTGGGAAGGGTCAGCGCTAGGCTCAATCCTGCCGCGCCGCTGCCGATCACCAGGACATCGTGTTGAAACTGTTGGCTCATTTGAAGGATTCCGCAAAAAGCGATCCAAAGGTCAGGCGCAGACAGGAGGCCTGGATCGGCGAATCAAAGGGTCACACGGGCCACTAGTATATAGAGGGGGGGAGCGGCACAATAGCCGGGCATTCGTGGCAATGTGAGATTACGGTGCGCAGCTCGGGTAAAATCAGCCGGTTGTTGAAGCGGGAACTTTTTGCATAAGCCCCGACTCAATAGCAGGTTGCCCGAAAGCTGGGAAACGTTGAGTTTATTGGCCCGTCGGGAGCATTGGACGCGTCAGAAAACCGGCGACAAGATTATTCGCGCAGCCGGCGTTGCCCGCGCTGCGTTTTTCGTGTGTGCCAAATCAGTGCGTGCCGGAAACTTGCTTGAAGGGGGAGAACTTTTGCGAAAAGTCCGAGTCTATGTTTGCAAGCCTGATCGTTTAGTTATGCAAGCCTCCTTCAAGTACAACGAGGAGTGTTCATGCTAACCCAGGAAGAGGATCAGCAGCTCGTCGAGCGCGTTCAGCGCGGCGACAAGCGAGCATTTGATCTGCTAGTGCTGAAATACCAGCACAAAATTCTCGGGTTGATCGTGCGGTTTGTGCACGACACCCATGAAGCGCAGGACGTTGCACAAGAGGCCTTTATCAAGGCTTATCGTGCACTGGGCAATTTCCGCGGTGATAGTGCGTTTTACACGTGGCTGTACCGCATCGCCATCAACACGGCGAAGAACTATCTGGTGTCTCGCGGACGCCGCCCACCAGATAGCGATGTAAGTTCAGAAGATGCAGAATTTTACGATGGTGATCACGGCCTCAAAGATCTCGAGTCGCCGGAGCGTGCATTGCTGCGCGACGAGATCGAAGGTACCGTTCATCGCACAATTCAGCAACTGCCAGAAGATTTGCGTACGGCGTTAACTTTACGTGAATTCGATGGTCTGAGTTACGAAGACATTGCGAGCGTCATGCAGTGTCCGGTGGGGACTGTGAGGTCACGGATTTTCCGGGCCCGGGAAGCCATCGATAAAGCCTTGCAACCTTTGTTGCAGGAAAACTAAAGACAGCGGCGACAGCCAAGAGAGGAACCGCCATGAGTCGTGATGCCCTGCAGGAATCGCTGTCCGCAGTGATGGATAACGAAGCGGATGAACTGGAACTTCGTCGAGTGCTCAACGCATTTGATGATGCCGAAACCCGTGACACCTGGTCTCGTTACCAAGTCGCTCGGGCGGTGATGCATAAGGATCTTCTAATCCCTCGTCTGGATATTGCTGCGGCTGTTTCTGCTGCGCTGGCCGATGAAGCCGTTCCGGCAAAAGCTGCTCGTGGTCCTTGGCGTAGCCTGGGTCGCCTGGCAGTCGCTGCCTCGGTGACAGTTGCAGTGCTTGCTGGTGTTCGCCTGTACAACCAGGACGAAATTGCTGGTGCCGAACTGGCCCAACAGACTCAGCAGCCGGTCATGGCCGGTCCGCAAGTCAAAGGCCCAGCTGTACTGGCCGGCTACAAGGAAAGCTCTGACACCACCGGCCCTATGGCCAACGGTGTACTTCAAGGGCAATCGCAGGACCAGCGTCTTCCAGGCTACTTGCGCCAACACGCACAGGAATCAGCCTTGAAAGGCACTGAAAGCGCTCTGCCATACGCTCGCGCTGCAAGCCTGGAAAATCGCTAAACCGCTAAGGGGCATTATGCGCGCCATACCGCTCCTTACGCTGTTTCTCAGTGGTTGGTTTGCACTACCCGCCCATGCCGATGAAGCCCAAGATTGGCTGACTCGACTTGGGCGTGCAGAGCAGCAGCAAAGCTTTGAAGGTACGTTCGTCTATGAACGTAACGGCAGTTTTTCCACCCACGACATCTGGCACCGTGTCCAGAATGGTCAGGTACGCGAGCGGCTCTTGCAGCTCGATGGTTCTGCCCAGGAAGTTGTGCGAGTGGATGGCCGCACCCAATGTGTCAGCGGCACGCTGGTTGCTGGCATTGGCAATTCGCGAGATGAGCCTTCACGAGCGCTTGACCCGCAAAAAATCAATCCATTTTACGAATTGGCCATCATCGGCAAGTCCCGCGTGGCCGGCCGTAATGCAGTCATCGTTTCGATTACGCCACGTGATCAATACCGTTATGGTTTTGAGCTGCATCTGGATCGTGAAACCGCATTGCCGCTCAAGTCCCTGTTGCTGAACGATCAAGGGCAGTTACTGGAGCGCTTTCAATTCACACGCTTGAATACTTCTACCTCGCCCACCGATCGTGATTTGCAGCCCAGCAGTGAATGCACGTCTATCGCTATCTCAGATATTAAGGCGTCGGAAGTAGAGCCCACTCAGGCTTGGCATTTGGAATGGTTGCCGCCGGGTTTTCAACTGACCAATAGCAGTGCCCGTAAAGATGCTCAGACCAAAGCCACTGTCGACAGCTTGATGTATGAAGACGGGCTGGCACGTTTTTCGGTATTTCTTGAGCCGATCAGCGCTGTGGGCGTGACTGAAACCCGCACTCAATTGGGCCCCACGGTTGCTGTGTCCCGCCGGCTGAATACGGTGGACGGCGAAATGATGGTGACGGTAGTTGGTGAAATTCCTATCGGCACCGCCGAGCGTATCGCGCTGTCGGTGCGCGGTGAAAAAAAGGCCACCATCCAGCCGTGAGTTGTTAATCCTATGTTCATCCTGCTCTTCCACTGTACGTCCATGTCAGGCTGGCTGCCGAGAGCATGAAATGTCTGGATCAGCATTTTCACTTGCAAAAATCTCCCATGTTTTTTATAGGTCAGGGCTTGTCGGCTCTGGCCTTGTTTTGTTCGCGGAACAAAAATGTCGGTCGCAGTTTTCGGCGTTTCTTGAACCCTGTCGCTCAACCCTGCTCGTCGTAACGGGAGCTGTATGTCGATACCACGTTTGAAATCCTACCTATCCATAGTCGCCACGGTACTGGTGCTTGGCCAGGCCTTGCCTGCACAAGCGGCCGAGTTGCCTGATTTCACCCAATTGGTTGAGCAAGCCTCGCCGGCCGTGGTGAACATCAGCACCACGCAGAAACTGCCAGATCGCAAAGTGTCGAACCAGCAGATGCCTGACCTGGAAGGCCTGCCGCCGATGCTGCGAGAGTTCTTCGAGCGCGGCATGCCACAACCGCGCACGCCTCGTGGCGGTGGTGGTGGCCAGCGTGAAGCGCAGTCCCTGGGCTCGGGCTTTATCATTTCCCCTGATGGCTACATCCTTACCAACAACCATGTGATCGCTGACGCTGACGAGATTCTCGTTCGCCTGGCCGACCGCAGCGAGCTGAAAGCCAAGCTGGTGGGCACCGATCCACGTTCCGACGTTGCGCTGCTGAAAATCGACGGTAAGGACCTTCCCGTTTTGAAACTGGGCAAATCCCAGGACCTCAAGGCCGGGCAGTGGGTAGTCGCCATCGGCTCGCCGTTCGGTTTTGACCACACTGTGACTCAGGGTATCGTCAGCGCCATTGGTCGCAGCCTGCCGAATGAGAACTACGTGCCATTCATCCAGACCGACGTGCCGATCAACCCAGGTAACTCCGGTGGCCCGCTGTTCAACCTGGCCGGTGAAGTAGTGGGTATCAATTCGCAGATCTACACCCGCTCCGGTGGTTTCATGGGCGTGTCGTTTGCTATTCCGATCGACGTGGCCATGGATGTTTCCAACCAATTGAAAAGCGGTGGCAAGGTTAGCCGTGGCTGGTTGGGCGTAGTGATCCAGGAAGTGAACAAAGACCTCGCTGAGTCCTTCGGTCTCGACAAGCCTGCTGGTGCTCTGGTTGCACAGATCCAGGACGACGGCCCTGCTGCTAAAGGCGGTCTGCAAGTCGGCGACGTGATCCTGACCATGAATGGCCAACCGATTGTCATGTCGGCCGACCTGCCACACCTGGTCGGTGCACTCAAGGCGGGCAGCAAGGCCAAGCTGGAAGTAATTCGTGACGGCAAGCGCCAGAACGTTGAACTGACGGTAGGCGCTATTCCTGAAGAAGGTGCGACTCTGGACGCCCTCGGCAATAACAAATCGGGTGCTGAGCGAAGCAGCAACCGTCTGGGCATTGCAGTCGTTGAGCTGACCGAAGAGCAGAAGAAAAGCTTCGACCTCAAGGGCGGCGTAGTGATCAAGGAAGTGCAGGATGGCCCAGCAGCGTTGATCGGCCTGCAGCCTGGGGACGTGATCACCCATCTGAACAATCAGGCGATTGACTCCACCAAGCAGTTCACTGATATCGCCAAGGCGTTGCCGAAGAATCGCTCGGTGTCGATGCGCGTGCTGCGTCAGGGGCGCGCCAGCTTCATTACCTTCAAGCTGGCCGAGTAATCCGCTAAGCCAATAAAAAGCCCCGCCGTCGGTCAACGATGGCGGGGCTTTTTTGTGGGTGATGGGTTTAGCTCATCATCCCTTTTACCAGGCGTTCCTGTTCGATCAGCTCACGCTGGCGTGCGTCGATACGTGACGACAATGGAAAGTTACTGCCGGCGCGGCGTTTGGCGAAGTCCAGTTGCTGTATCGCCTGCTGGAAGTCGCCCACCAGAGCAAAGTATTCAGCGCGCGCCTGGTGCAGGCCGATGATGTTGCCGGATAACCCGCGTGTCTCGGCGACTTGATACCACACGTCCGGATCGTCCGGACGAGACTTGAGCAGGCCATCCAGGGCCTTTTCCGCATCCGCGGTACGATTTTGTTTAAGCAGCAGGTCGACTCGGATCTGATTCAGCGGATAGTTGCCGGGGTATTGGGTCAGCATCCGATCCGTGCGTTGCTGGGCGTCGGCTAGACGGCTGTTGTCTATGTCCAGCTGGATTTGCGCCAGGTTATAAGTGATGTCATTGGGCGCTTTGGCCAGCAGCGGTTGCAGGCTATCTCTCGCTTGCTTGAATTGTGAGGCCTTGATTTGGGCGATGGCCAGGCCATAACGCGCCACATCGTTTTTCGGATTCTCGTCCAGTTGCGCCTGGAAGCGTTTGGCGGCGAGTCCTGAGGTGTCCTCATATTGCAGCTGCACCCGTGCGCGAATCAGTTGATAGCGCAGGCTGTCTTCCTTTCCGCCGGGCTTGGATTGCTCGGCTCGGTTTCGGGTGTCGGCGATCCGCGATTCAGTGACCGGGTGCGTCAACAGGAATTCTGGTGGCTTGGCGTCAAAGCGGTATTGACGCCCCAATCGCTCGAACATGGTCGGCATGGAGCGCGGGTCGTAGCCGGCTTTCTCCAGATTGACGATACCGATACGGTCAGCCTCTTGTTCATTCTGCCGAGAGAACCGCCGTTGTTCCTGGATCGCCGCCGCCTGGGTGCCGGCGATCGCAGCAATGCCCGCATCACCTGCGCCGGCGGCTGCCGCGATGATGCCACCGAGGAGAGCAGCCATCATCGGGATCTGCATGCGCTGCTGCGCTTCAACGCCACGGGCGAAGTGACGCTGTGACAAGTGAGCCAATTCGTGCGCCAGCACCGAGGCGTATTCTCCTTCGGTCTGGGCGTTGAGGAACAGGCCGCCGTTCACGCCGACAATACCGCCTGGCGCGGCAAACGCGTTGAGTTGCGGGCTGTTGATCAGGATGAACTCCAGGCGTCGGTCGTTCACCTGGCTGGTTTCTACCAGCTTATACACGCTGGTTTCGACGTAATCTTTGAGTTGCGGGTCGTTCAGTTGGGAAACCTGTCCGCGCAGGTAGGCCAGCCAGGCACGGCCCAGTTGGAATTCCTGTTGTGGCGAGACAATGGCAGAACTGGCGTCGCCAAGCGACGGCAGGTCGTCAGCGAAGCCTGGAGAGGCCAGCAGGCAAGCCAGCGTCAGCAGGGTGGGGCGCAAAAAAGTCATGCACATAGCCTTTCGACAAAGAGCTTACTGTAGCCGGACACTGAGCTCCGGACCAGATATTCTAAGCACCCCGAACGCTTGCCCGGAGTAAAACCATGACCGACGCTGTAGCCTTTGATGCCGAGCTCGACGCCAGCGGCCTCAATTGCCCGTTGCCCTTGCTCAAGGCCAAGCTGGAACTCAACCGATTGACCAGCGGTGCCGTGCTCAAGGTGATCGCAACGGACGCAGGTTCCCAGAGGGATTTCCGCACATTTGCCAAACTGGCCGGCCACACGTTGTTGCATGAAGAAGATGCCGCCGGTGTGTACCGTTACTGGTTGCGCAAGGCCTGAGCCGTTGCCCCTACCACCCGAGGTTGATTGATGTTCAAAGTGTTACGAGACTGGATCCAGCGCTACTTCTCTGATGAAGAAGCCGTGGTACTAGCCGTCCTGTTGTTTTTGGCCTTTACCGCAGTCCTCACCTTGGGTGGCATGCTGGCGCCCGTACTTGCGGGGATGGTGCTCGCTTACCTGATGCAGGGCCTGGTCACCACCCTTGAGCGTTTGCGCTTGCCAGGCGGTGCGGCAGTGGGGCTGGTCTTCGCCTTGTTCATGGGCCTGCTGGTGGTGTTTATCGTGGTGGTGTTGCCGCTGCTGTGGCACCAACTGATAACGCTGTTCAACGAGTTGCCGGGCATGCTCGCCAAGTGGCAGTCGCTGTTGCTGCTGTTGCCGGAGCGCTACCCGCATCTGGTATCGGATGAGCAGGTGTTGCAGGCCATTGAAGTGGCGCGCGGCGAAATCGGGAAATTCGGGCAATGGGCGCTGACGTTTTCCCTGTCCAGCTTGCCGCTGCTGGTCAATATCATGATCTACCTGGTGCTTGTCCCGATCCTGGTGTTCTTCTTTCTCAAGGATCGCGCAATGATCGGTCGCTGGGTGAGTGGCTACCTGCCGCGTGAGCGAGCGCTAATTACTCGGGTTGCCGAGGAAATGAACCGGCAGATCGCCAACTACATTCGTGGCAAAGTCATCGAGATCATTATCTGCGGCGGCGTTACCTACATCGCTTTTATTGCCCTGGACCTGAATTACGCGGCCCTGTTGGCATTGCTGGTCGGTATTTCAGTGGTGGTGCCCTATGTCGGCGCGGTAGTGGTGACGGTACCAGTTACGCTGATCGCTTTGTTCCAGTGGGGCTGGAGCGACCAGTTTATCTACCTGATGGCGGTGTACGGGATCATCCAGACCCTGGATGGCAACGTGCTGGTGCCGTTGCTCTTCTCGGAGGCGGTCAACCTGCATCCGGTGGCGATCATTTGCGCGGTATTGTTGTTTGGTGGGCTATGGGGATTCTGGGGGGTGTTCTTTGCGATTCCCCTGGCAACGCTGTTCAAGGCAGTGCTGGATGCGTGGCCGCGGCAGGAGCCAGTGGTGGCGCCTTTGCTCTGAAACGGAAAGGGGGAGCCTGCTCCCCCTCTCACATTTTCAGGCCTTATTCAAAGCCTGCGCTGCTGTCAGTACAGCATCCACATGCCCTGGCACTTTTACGCCACGCCATTCCTGGCGCAGCACGCCTTCCTTGTCGATCAGGAAGGTGCTGCGATCCACACCCAAGTATTCCTTGCCGTAAAGCTTCTTCAGTTTGATCACATCAAACAGCTGGCAAACCGCCTCGTCTTTGTCGCTGATCAGCTCGAAAGGGAATTCCTGCTTGCCTTTGAAGTTCTCGTGGGACTTCACGCTGTCGCGCGACACGCCAAACACTTCAGTGTTGGCCGCTTGGAACGCCGCATACTGGTCACGGAAGCCTTGGCCTTCAGTGGTGCAGCCGGGGGTGCTGTCCTTCGGATAGAAGTAGATCACCACCTGCTTACCCTTGAGGGCCGCAAGGCTAAAAGTCTGGCCGCTGGTGGCCTGGGCTTCGAAGTCGGCTATGGGTTGGTCGATGACTACTGCCATGAATACTTCCTTACATTGGGTTCTGTGGGCGCCATGGTTCGATCAACGCGTCGAGGTTCAGTGCGTCGGCGAAATCCAGGAACTGATCGCGCAGCCAACTGATCTGCACACCGGCTGGCAGGGTCACGGTGAAAGTGGCGTTGAGCATGGTGCCGCCGGTTTGCGGGGCCTGGTAGGTGTCGCAGGTCAGGTTTTCCAGTTCGACGTTATGGTCGATAAAGAACTGGCACAACTCGTTGACGATGTCCGAGCGGTACGCCGAGCTGACGTAAGCCACATAAGGCAGGGCCTGGGGACGGTTTTCCAGCGCGGCGCTACGCACTACATTGACGGTGAAGTCATGTTTCTTGGCCAGGCCCGGCAGGCCGGTTTCCAGGCGTGCCAGGGCGTCCCAGGTGCCGGAGATCTGGAGGACCAGCGCACTGCACTCGCCATGGCGTGTCAGGCGGGAGGTCACGACGGCGCAGCGGTTTTCATGGCTGGCGCGGCACAGGACGTTCGTCAGCTCCATGGGGTTGGCGCCGAGGGCACTGATAACAAGGAATTGTTCGCGAACTGTGGGGGTGGACATGCAGCCTTCCTAAACGATGAGCGGTCGATACCATGAGGGCCGTATCGATCAAAGCATGAAGGGTAGCGAAAAGCGCCGCCAAGGGATAGGAGGTGGCGTTTTCATTACGTGAACGGCGTGATTCCAGCCTGCTGTAACCCATGCTTTCGTCCAATGATGGCATTGCCCATCGTTTAGTTGCCCCAGAACGCATCCTCACGCGGTACTTCGCTTGTACAAGCATCTTGGCGCCAGTACCATTACGGCTCTCTTTTTCCGGCAGGAGCGGTTGCATGATTGCGGGCAGTATGGTGGCACTGGTCACACCCATGGATGCACAAGGTCATCTCGACTGGGACAGCCTGGGCAAACTGGTGGACTTCCACCTGCAAGAAGGCACCAACGCCATTGTGGCGGTCGGCACCACAGGTGAGTCGGCCACCCTCGATGTGGAAGAACACATCCAGGTGATTGAGTTCGTGGTCAAGCGTGTTGCGGGCCGCATCGCCGTGATCGCCGGTACGGGTGCCAACTCGACGCGCGAAGCGATCGAGCTGACCAAAAACGCCAAGAAGGCTGGCGCCGACGCCTGCCTGCTGGTGACTCCGTACTACAACAAGCCGACCCAGGAAGGCCTGTACCAGCACTTCCGCACCATTGCCGAAGCCGTCGACATCCCGCAGATCCTCTATAACGTGCCGGGTCGTACCGCGTGCGATATGAAGGCCGAGACCGTGATCCGCCTGTCCACCGTGCCGAACATTATCGGCATCAAGGAAGCCACTGGAGACCTGCAGCGCGCCAAGGACATCCTGGCCGGTGTGAGCAGCGACTTCCTGCTGTATTCCGGTGACGACGCCACGGCTGTCGAGCTGATCCTGCTGGGTGGCAAGGGCAACATCTCCGTGACCGCCAACGTGGCCCCACGTGCCATGAGTGACATGTGCGCTGCTGCCATCGCTGGCGACGCCGTGACCGCCCGTGCGATCCACGAGAAGCTGATGCCGCTCAACAAGACACTCTTTATCGAATCCAACCCTATTCCCGTGAAATGGGCGCTGTTCGAGATGGGCTTGATGCCGGACGGTATCCGTCTGCCGCTCACCCGTCTCAGCGAAGCCTGTCACGAACCGCTGCGACAGGCCCTGCGCCAGT
The DNA here is from genome assembly GCF_052113765.1 of Pseudomonas sp. W22_MBD1_FP4. Taxonomy (NCBI): domain Bacteria; kingdom Pseudomonadati; phylum Pseudomonadota; class Gammaproteobacteria; order Pseudomonadales; family Pseudomonadaceae; genus Pseudomonas; species Pseudomonas sp. W22_MBD1_FP4. The sequence goes on from NZ_JBGQOI010000028.1 coordinate 71,453, forward strand.
CCGGCGTCCTGGTTTAATTGAGGAAGCACTACGCATGAAGCGATTGGCCGGACTTTCCGCACTTGCCTTGATTATCTCCAGCACCAGTGGCTGCGGTTGGATCTGGGGCCCGGAAGGCTACTTCCGTGACCGCGGCAGCGATTACCTGGAAGCACAAGCAACCAAACCGATGCAATTGCCACCGGACGTCAACGTTGCAAAGCGTCTTGACCCGTTGCTGCCGATTCCACGCAACGTTGCCGACGACACCACTAAGGGTGAATACGTAGTGCCACGTCCACAGCCGATCTCGGCCGTGGCGGATGCCAGCGACTACAGCCTCCAGAAGAGCGGTGATTCCCGCTGGATCGTTGCTCAGCGCCCACCTGCCGAAGTCTGGCCAGTGGCGGTGCAGTTCTTCCAGGACAACGGTTTCCGCATCGACGAGCAGCGCCCGCAGACCGGCGAATTCACCACGGCATGGCAGCAAGGCAGCGAACTGTCCGCCACCATGGCCAAGCGTTTGCAAGCCAGTGGTGTAGCGGCTGACAGCGAAGCCCGCGTGCGTGTTCGCATCGAGCCAGGCGTGCAGCGCAATACCAGTGAAGTCTACGTGGTGAGTGCCGAGCGTCCTGCCGGCAGCACCGCCAACGTCGCCTTCACCAACCGTTCGGTCAACACCGGCGTTGACTCTGCACTGGTCGACGAGATGCTGGCCAGCATGAGCCGTATTTCCGAGAAGGGCGGTTCCGTTTCCCTGCTCGCCGCACGTGATTACGACACCCCGAGTCGCGTCAGTCTCACCGAGGACGGCAGTGGCAACGTGGTGCTGAACCTGGGTGAAGACCTGGACCGTGCCTGGGCCAGCGTCGGTCGCGCGTTGGAGCAAGGCCCTTGGCGTGTTGAAGACATCAACCGTAGCCTCGGCCTCTACTACATCAACGTGGCTGAAAAGGCCGAGCGCAAAGACGACGAGCCTGGTTTCTTCGGCAAGCTGTTTGGCAGCCAGCCGACCAAGGAAGAAATCGAGACCCGCGCCGAGCGTTATCAGGTTCGTTTGAGCAAGGTTGGCGAGACTGTGCAAGTCACCGTCGAGAAGAACATCAACACCGTTGCTCCGGCTGAAACAGCTCGCAAAGTGTTGGGCGTAATTCAGGACAACTTGGGCTGATCCGATGCGTTTTGCTGTTCTCGGTAGCGGTAGCCAAGGGAACGGCACGCTGGTCGCCCACGACGACACGTACGTACTGGTGGATTGTGGTTTCTCGTTAAAAGAAACCGAGCGGCGCCTGCTGCGCCTGGGGGTTCACCCCACGCAGCTGAGCGCGATTCTAGTGACCCACGAACATGCCGATCACGTGCATGGCGTGGGTTTGCTGTCTCGGCGCTACAATCTTCCGGTGTACCTGAGTCGCGGCACCTTGCGCGGGATGCGCAAGCCCATTGAGCCCGCAGGTTTCCTGGCTGGCGGTGAGCAACTGCAAATCGGTGCCTTGAGCATTGATGTGATTGCCGTGGCGCACGACGCTCAGGAGCCGACGCAGTATGTATTCAGTGATGGCCAGCGACGCTTCGGCGTGCTGACCGACCTGGGCTCCTACTGCGCCAAGGTGCTGGACGGTTACCGCGACCTCGATGCCTTGATGATCGAGTCCAACCACTGCCGAGACCTGCTGGCTCGCGGTCACTATCCCTACTTTCTCAAGCAGCGGGTGGGCGGCGAACTGGGACATTTGAACAACCACCAGGCGGCGTACCTGGTGTATGAGTTGGGCTGGCAAGACCTGCAACACCTGGTCCTGGCCCACCTGAGCAGCAAGAACAACCTGCCGACGCTTGCCCGGCAATGTTTTGTCGACACCCTCGGGTGCGACCCGGACTGGCTGCAACTGGCCGATCAAGATTCAGGGCTCGACTGGCGACATATCGCCTAGCCCACCTCACTCAAAGCGGAGCCCATCATGGAAAAACGTGAAGAACTCTACCGCGGCAAGGCCAAGTCGGTTTACAAGACCGACGACGCCAACCGCCTGATCCTGCTGTTTCGCAACGACACCTCGGCGTTCGACGGCAAGCGCATCGAACAACTGGACCGCAAGGGGATGGTGAACAACAAGTTCAACGCCTTCATCATGCAGAAACTCGAAGAGGCCGGCATTCCGACCCAATTCGACAAACTGCTGGGCGACAACGAGTGCCTGGTGAAGAAGCTGGACATGATCCCGGTCGAATGCGTCGTGCGTAACTACGCCGCCGGCAGCTTGGTCAAGCGCCTGGGTGTGGAGGAGGGCCTCAAGCTCAACCCTTACACGTTCGAACTGTTCCTGAAGGACGACGCCAAGGGCGACCCTTTCATCAACGAATCCCACGTCGTGGCATTTGGCTGGGGCACCGCTGAGCAACTGGCTCGCATGAAAGAGCTGTCCCTCAAGGTCAACGACGTACTGAGCAAGCTGTTCGACGACGCAGGCCTGCTGCTGGTGGACTTCAAGCTTGAATTCGGTGTGTTCCACGACGGTTCCATCGTCCTGGGCGACGAATTCAGCCCGGACGGCTGCCGCCTGTGGGACAAGGACACCAAGAAGAAGATGGACAAAGACCGCTTCCGCCAGGGCCTCGGTGACGTTATCGAAGCTTACGAAGAAGTCGCCAATCGTCTCGGCGTACCGCTGTAATCGACGCAAGCATCTGATAGCACGGAAAAAAATCGCTTAGGCGCTTTGCATCCACGAATCATGCTGTTATGATGCGCGCCGTTGGAGAGATGCCAGAGTGGCCGAATGGGACGGATTCGAAATCCGTTGTACCTTCACCGGTACCTAGGGTTCGAATCCCTATCTCTCCGCCATTACATAGAAAAAGCCCCGTAGCTGAATAAGCTACGGGGCTTTTTCGTTTTTGGTGCCATAAAAGTCCTACATACCCTTCCGCACAGCTTTGTTCATACCTCCTTCCAAGATTGAAGCCTGGGTGTTTGCCGGTCTTCGTCGACACGCCATCGTTTTTTGGGAGATGGGTATATTGATTTACCGAGAGACGCTCACCGAGGCGCTCGCACTGAATGGCATCACCTGCGTAAGCAGCGCGCTCACTCCTGCGCGACGGCGGGTTGGGGCGGGGTCAGCTCCAATACGCGATCACGTCCGCCCTCGGCCAGCAGATAAGTCCCGCGCGCAGTCGGCACGATCGATTGTGGCGCTTTCAAGAACGACAAAATCGTCTGCTGGTGCCCTTGTTTGTCGATCAGCAACAGCCGCGCACGGTGGGTGGCGTCTTCATTGATCCATAACCCGCGCTCATCGCACATCAAAAACGTCGGCTGGTTCAGCTTGGCCAGTACCACCGGATCACTGCCGTCTGCGGCTAGCTCACGCACCGTGCCTTCTTTCTTCTTCGTGTAGAGCATGCGGCCATCGGTGCAGCGGATGATGGATTCACCCTCATCGAGGTCTTTGCGCACGACGCTCAAGGTCCGGTCGCTCCAGCGATAACGCAGGAGACGGCCCTCGTCGCGACGGTCCTCCATCGCATAAAGGTAGTCCCCGTCGTCCCACAGACCTTGCACGTTTTCGCCCCTGAATAACTCTGTGACGGTACCGTCCTTGAGGAAGCTGACGGGAGAGTCGAGTGCTTCCTGGCTGAATACCCAGCCGCCACGGGTGGAGAGCATACCGTCGGGTTTGGACAGCTTGCCCACCACCACTTCGCGTGTCCCGTCCAGGTGAATGCGCACGATACTGCCCTTGGCGTCGTCGAGCTCCTGGCTGACCATCAACGCGCCGTCCGGTAACGGCATCAGCGAGGCAGCTTTGGGCACATCGCGGTGCAGCACCTGAACAGTCCAGCCGCTCGCCGTACTCACTGGGTAGAAGTTTTGCCAAGTGAAGAAGCCCAGCGCGGCGAGGCAGGGCAGGCCTACCAGGCATACAGCTCCTTTCAGCGCTCGGTGTAGCGTTTTTCTGCCGGATGCCTTGCTCATTGAACTCTCAGTCGAAAACGGTCGGATTGCAGACTACGCACCTAAGTGCTTTTTTCAAGGCAGCTTTTTCAAGACTGGTTGGCCTGCCATTGTCTGTAGAGTCGTCGGGCGACTTCCATTCGCGCGATCAGGATCACCAGGTAAATCATCCAGGCCATCGACACGAGTACCAGCGAGAACAGTAGCCCGCGCTGTTCGCTCAAACCCTCTCGTACGTATTTGTTTTAGTTCTTGTCGAGGAAGAATGAGCAAATGATGTCGAGTTTCTCTTCCGGTAATCCCGGGAGAAGAAAAGCCTGTAGCGACTCGGACGACCGGCAGTGTTCTACCATCAGGACGTTGTCGGACCAGATGCCGAACTTCACGTTATCTTCAGATAAATAGAACGATGGAGCATCTGGGGCGTTTTTCAGGGACACCATCAGGTACTTCGATTCAATCAGCGGAACCGCAATGGCTACACCTGCCAAAAGCACGAAAGCGAGTACAAAAAAACAGTTGATGCGCCATTGTGCGAACCGCCGGGTGATGAAATTCAGCGCTGTGAAGTCGCCCCACTCTATGTATCGCTTCACGCGGCCGAAGTCGCGCGGGGCGAATTCATTGCTGTACATCCAATCCTCGGCCAAGTCTGCCTCCCGCAGCGTTTTGGCAGGGATGTTGAATTCGTAGCGGTAATATTCAAGCTCGCGCAAATCCTTGCGCATGCGTTCAAAACGTTCTGTTTCGAAGCGCGTTTTGCCCCCAAAAAACCGCCATATCCAATCCCGCAAAAACAGCAGCGAGCCGGAACGTCGGTAGATAAATATCAACAGCCCCGCGATAGCGAGAAAGGTAAAGGCACCGCTGAAGAAGGCGAAATGCTCGACGTACCAAGTCAGTGGTGTGCTTTTTACGATCGGTTCGGCCATGGCTGGGTCCATTAGTCATAAAGTCGAACGCGGGATTCTAGGGAACCAGAGCGAGCGTGTCTTTACGTCAGAAAAAACAGGAAGCAACTGACGGGGCTCTCAGAATCCGGCTAAGCCACAACTGCAGTTTTTCTGGCGGTCCTCATGCATGGCTTCCCACCGACAGTCGTACGATAATGCCGTCCATCCCGCTATTGACTGGCCGTTCTCCGTGATCATCAACTTCGACCTCAACGACCTCCAAGCCTTCCGCGCTGTGGTAGACAAGGGCAGTTTTCGCGGCGCCGCGGAGGCCATCCGTATCTCGCAACCGGCGCTCAGTCGGCGCATCGAAAAACTTGAATCCGCGCTTGATGTAAAGCTGTTCGAGCGCACCACCCGACGGGTCAGCCTGACCATGGTGGGCCGTGCATTCCTGCCGCAAGTCGAGCGCATGCTCGACGACCTCGACATCGCGCTGATGGGCATCAGTAACGTCGCGTCCACGCGCATGGGCGATGTCATCATCGCCTGCGTGCCTTCGACTGCGTACTACTTCATGCCTCACGTGATCTCCGAATTCCACAAGCTGTATCCAAAGATTCGCCTGCGGGTGCTGGATGCCAGTGCCGGTGAGGTGTGCAATGCGGTGGAAAATGGCGAGGCGGATTTTGGCGTGAGTTTCAGCGGCAGCCTGCCCGATGAAGTGGAGTTCGAATTGCTGCTGCAGGAGCGATACGTACTCGCCTGTCGCCGTGATCACCCGTTGGCCGAACGTGACAGCGTGACCTGGGCCGAAGCCTTTGAGCATGACTACATCACGGTGGACAAAACTTCGGGCAACCGCTTCCTGCTTGACCAGGCCTTGCGCGGCGTACGTGTGAAAAAACCGAGTGTCTGCGAGACGCACCACGTGACCACCATGATTGCGTTGGTGGAGGCGGGGTTGGGGGTAGCGATGGTGCCTTCGATTGCGATGCCGGCGTGCGCGCACCCGGTTCTGGTAAGCGTGCCGTTGGTGGAGCCGCAGGTGATGCGCAATGTGGGCTTGATCAAGCGCCGCGGGCGGAAATTGCCGCCCACGGCGCTGGAGGTGGAGAGGGTGGTGCGGGGGATGCCGTTTTTGTCCGCGTGACACCGAGTCCCGGCCGGTGGGTTGCCCCCACGGTTGTGCCTCGGGGGAGGA
>NZ_JBGQOI010000029.1:0-64256 GCF_052113765.1 Pseudomonas sp. W22_MBD1_FP4
GCGGACTTCGTCAACGCCGGTAATCAACTGCCGAAAATTGACCTGACCGTCACCGACGCCGACAACGCCACTTCGCACAGCGACGCTCAGCCGGTCGTTACTTTGGTCAACGACATCCCGGTCATCACCGTGGCTGCGACCACCATTGTTGAGAACAGCGCCAAAGTCGGCACCATCGCCGGTAGCTTCGTAGCAACTGACGAAGAAACCCCGACGGCCAGCCTGAAAGTTGATTTCACCACCGGCACCAATACTCAGGGTTACTACACCCTGTCCGGTACCAACGTGGTGCTGACGCAGAAGGGCGCGGACTTCGTCAACGCCGGTAATCAACTGCCGAAAATTGACCTGACCGTCACCGACGCCGACAACGCCACTTCGCACAGCGATGCTCAGCCGGTCGTTACTTTGGTCAACGACATCCCGGTTATCACCGTGGCTGCGACCACCATTGTGGAGAACAGCGCCAAAGTCGGCACCGTCGCCGGTAGCTTCGTTGCTACAGACGAAGAAACGCCTACTGCCAGCCTGAAAGTCACCTTCACCACCGGCACCAACGCGGACGGCTACTACACCCTGTCCGGTACTAACGTTGTGCTGACGCAGAAGGGTGCGGACTACGTCAACTCCGGTCATCAGTTGCCGAAGATTGACCTGACCGTCACTGACGCTGACGGCGCCAACTCACACAGCACTGGTCAGCCGACCGTGACGTTGGTCGACGACACTCCGATCGCCAGCAACGGCTACATCCAGGGCGACGAAGACACCCCGATCGAATTGACCTGGGCGACCTTCGGCGTCAGCGATGAGGACTCCACAAACCCGAAAGTGGTGTTCACCAGCCTGCCTGCCGGTTCCATCGAGTACTACTCCAACGGCGCGTGGGTCAAACTCAGCGCGACTGATCTGAAAACCGATACCTCTGCCGGTAAGTCGTTCAGCCAGGCGGACTTCGACGGCCACAACGTGCGTTACACCCCGGCAGCCAACGAATCGGGTGACAACACCTTCGCGGCCACAGGTGTGGGCAACAAGCAGACCGATTACACCCAGCTGAAATTCCAGGCTACCGACGGCAATTCCTACAGCGACACCAAGGTCATCACCGTGGATATCCACCCGGTGGCGGATGTGCCGGTTGTGACGGTTGGCGCGTTCGGCGCTGTTCCTACAGGCTTGGTCATTCAAACCTGGACTGGCGGCACTCTGCGCACTGATCTGGGGACCAACGGTAACGGTGTGGTCAATTCCAGCGATCTGATCCGTGTGATCGACGCCAAGACCGCTGCCAGCGCCGTCACCACCGGCGTGACCAGCAGCGTCAGCAACAGCAATGTGGCAGACGGTACCGCGACCAAAGTCTCCGGCCTGATTTACCTGGAAGCCGGCAAGAGCTACACCTTCACTGGTACGGCCGACGACAGCCTGGCAATCACCGTGGGCGGCAAGTTGGTTGCCACCGAGACGTGGAGCAAGGGCAGCGCGATTACCGGGTCGAGCTACACCCCGACCGAGTCGGGCTACTACACCCTGGATATCTACCACTACAACCAGGCAGGCGCGGGCAACTACGACGTCAATGTGTCGATCAACAACGGCGTGTCGATGTCCCTGGGCAACAGCGGCCTGCAGACCTACACCAGCGTGGACGCGTTGAAAGCCGCCGGTGCGGTGCTCGGCGATAGCCATATCGTCAACGGCGAAGGTTATTACACTGGCTACGTCTACAACCGTGGTCTGGAAGACACCGCGATCAAGGTCAGCCCGATCACTACCACGTTTGTCGACAACGACGGCTCGGAGTCGCACAAGGTGGAAATCAGCGGCTTGCCAGCCGGCACCGTGATTACCGACGGCAACACTGGGCACAGCATCACGTCGAACGGCAGCGGCACGCTCTACGATGTCAGCACCTGGAACCTGAAAACCCTGACCGTTACGCCGCTCAAGGATTCGACCGCCAGCTTCGACCTCACCGTGAAAGCCACGGCCACGGAGCTGAGCACTGGCGCTTCGGCGGTGACGACCGGCAAAGTAAGCATCGTGATCACTGCGGTCAACGATGCCCCAACCCTGGACCTGAGCACGGCTGACGGCGCTGTCGCCACCGGCTACAACACCGCGTACACCGAACGCAGCACCACGGGTGTGGCGATTACCGGCAGCGTGGCCATTGGCGACGTCGACAGCACGCAGATGCAAAGTGCGACCATCACCCTGAAAAACGCCAGTTCGGGCGATGTGCTGAGCTCCAGTCTGGTAGCGGTGGGTGGTACCTACAAAGGCATCACCGTGACCAGCGTCGGGACTGACGTCAGCGGCAAGATCGTGCTGACCCTGTCGGGCGTGGCGGATGCGGCGACCTACAAGACGCTGCTTGAGTCGTTCCAGTACTCCAGCACCAGCAAGTACCCGACGCTGGGCGACCGCATCATTGATGTCGCGGTGACTGACAATGAGGGTGGCAACAGCCTGAGTTCGTTGGCGGCAACGACCACCATCACGGTCAAGCCTCAGGTCTACACCCCTGTTACGGAAGGCGGCGCTGCGGTGGATACCATCGACCTGGGCTCCACCTCGACCCACAACATCGTGATTGGCGACAAAGGTGGCATCACCACCCCGGGCACCAACTACAACATCGCGTTCATCGTTGACACCTCGGGCAGTATCGGCTCGAGCGCGATGACCTCGATCAAGTCCCAGTTGTCGACCATCTTCGATACCCTGATCGCCAACGCCAAGTTGACCGGTTCGGGTGTGGTGAAAGTGTTGCTGGTGGACTTCGATACCAAGGTCGAATCGCAAGTGTCGGTCAACCTGGCTGACCAGGCGGCTGCCAAGGATGCGTTGCAGGCTGTGTTGAACAACATGAGCTCCAACTCGACTGACGTGACCAACTACCAGGACGCCTTCAACACTGCGACGGCCTGGTTCAAGAGCTCTGAAGCGACCAGCAACGCCAGTGCGAAGAACCTGACGTACTTCATTACCGACGGTGCGCCGAACGTCTACAACTACACGTACAACAACCCTACTCTTGGGGCGACCAGCCGCTACGGCGATACGGTTTACTTCGACAGCAAGGTCAATAGCAAAAACTACACCCTGGGCCAGTCCACTGAGGTCACCGCAACGATCTACGGCAAGACCCAGGTCATCGTTGACAGCGAAGGCAAGGTCTATTCGTACAACTCGTCCGGCACCAAGACCTTTGAAGGTTATGTCGTGTCCGACGGCCGCGGTGGTTTCGACGTGGCGGGGGCTGTCGGCAACAGCAGCTACTACTACGACTATCCGTTGGAAGCGGCCAAAGACGCTTACGCGGCGTTGATCACTGCGGTCAAGGGCGGGGTTGAGGTTCAGGCCATCGGCCTGGGCAACAGCGTCGACAAGGACATGTTGCAGAAGTACTTCGATACCGACAAAACGGTCAGCACGATCGACACCGCGAAGCTGGCGGACACCATTACCGGCCACACCGCCGATACCGGTGCCGACAACGTTTCCGGCGGTTCGGGCAACGACATCATCTTCGGCGACCTGATCAGCTACAAAGGCCAGGAAGGCAGCGCGGCACTCAAGGCATTCGCTGCCGAGAAGCTGGCGACCACGGTCGATCAGATCGACGACCGCACCTTGCATCAGTACATCACTGAGCATGTGCAGGACGTCGGTGCTTTGGCCAACGCGTCGAACATCTACGGCACCAACGATGGCGGCGACACCCTGATCGGCAACGCCGGCGATGACATCCTGTTCGGCCAGGGCGGTAACGACACGCTCTCCGGCGGCGCAGGCAATGACATCCTGGTGGGCGGCAAGGGCAACGACATCCTCACCGGCGGCGCGGGTGCCGATACCTTTGTGTGGCTCAAAGGCGACACCAACACCAACGGTGGCTTTGATCGCATCACTGACTTCAAACACGGTGAAGGCGACAAGCTGGACCTGTCCGACCTGCTGCAAGGCAATAACGACACCAACCTGTCGAGCTACCTGAGGCTGACCACGGATGCGTCGGGCAACTCGACGCTGAGCGTGAGCAGCACCGGGTCGTTCACCGGCACCAGTGGCGGCACGGCTGATGTCACGATCAAAGTGGATGGCGCCAGTTGGGGCTCGGGTTCCGCCGCGATCAATAGCCTGATCGCCGGTGGCGACTTGACCGTCAAGCACCACGACTGATCACCATGGGGGCGGCAATCTTTAGGGATTGGCGCCCCCATGGCATCCGCTTCGGCGAAATGTGTGTAATCTCTGTGGGAGCCGTGTGCGGCGCCTGCAGGGATTTTTTATTGGGAGAGGGCTGATGTTCTACGTGCTACGCGATCAATACAACGCTTTGGTGCGTGTCGAGGCGCAGGCCTTCGCTGAAGCCACTGAGACGCTACCGGCTGACCATCACGAGATCCAGGCGTGGTTTGCCGACGATGAGATCGAGACCAGCCTCAAGCAGCTCAAGAGCAGTGACCTTGAGATGATCCGCGTACTGGACGACTTGATTCAGGTGCTGATCACCAAGAACGTAATGAGCATCACCGACTTGCCGCCGGCGGCGCAGACCAAGTTCCTGGAACGCACCCAGGCCCGGGCGGCGCTGGGCGGTTTGAGCGAGCTGATCAATGATGATGAAACTGGCCTGATTTGACGCGCACCTCCTTCACGGCTTAACCGTCAAGGAGGCGTGATTATTCTGTGCTCCACTTCCAGGGCGCCGGTTCACCGACCAGTTGGCCTTGCACCCCTTCAATACCCATCTCGCGGATCACCCGCAACTCACCCTCGGTTTCCACGCGCTCGGCAATCAGCGGCAGATCAATGCTGTGGGCCGCTCGCTGGATGGCCTCGATAAAGAAGCGCTTGTGGCTTTCCTGGTCAATGTCGCGGATGTAACTGCCGTCGATCTTGAGGTAGGCCAGGCCCAGATGCGCGAGGTTACCGATCATGCTGAAGCGCCCGCCGAAGCGTTGCAGGCCAAGGCTGTAGCCCAGACCGCGCATGCGGCGGATCAGGCGTTCCAGTTGTGCCTGTTCGGGGACTTGCTCCTCGCCGATTTCCAGGGTCAGGCGCTCGCCCAGCAACGGGTGTTGCGACAGGCGCTCGAACATGTGCTCCAGGGCTTGCGGGTCGTTCAGGGTAGCCGCCGACAGGTTCAGCGCGACCGATTGGTTGTGCTGGCCCAAGTGTTTGATCACCAGATCGAGCATTACCTGGTCGAGCCGCGCGGTCCAACCGAAGCGCTCCAGCCAAGGTAGGAAATGCCCGGCGGCGATGGTCTGGTCCTGATTGTCGAGCAAGCGCGACAGCACTTTGTAATGCAGGACCTGGCGGGTATCGCTGCTGCTCACCACCGGCTGGAAGAACAGGCGGAAGCGACCCTGGCTCAGCGCATTGTCGAGCAAGGTGTGCCAGCTATGCGGGTCGTCACTCACGGTGTCGAGGGTTTGATGTGACAGGCAGACCCAGCTTTGCAGGCTGTTGGCTTCGGCCTGGGTGAGCGCTTGGTCAGCCAGCATCAGCAGGTCTGCCGAAGCGTCGCCGGGGTTGTAAGGGGCCAGGCCGATGTGGGCCACGGTGGGCATGTCGGTGGCGCCGGTTTCGTGCAGGCTTTGCAAGGTGGTTTCCAGTTCCTGGGCCAACTGCACTGCTTCGTCGCGCACCAAGCCTGGCGCGAGCACGGCGAACTCGCCACCCCGGCTGCGGGTGATCAGGTTATTGGTTTCCGGGTATTTGGCACAGGTACGCACCAGTTGTTGGCTGACGGCTTGCAGCAACTGGTCGGTGCGTTGCCCGCCCAGACGCTGATTGAGGCCGCCCAGGTCGTTGACCCGCAACATCAGCAGGTAGCCTGAACTGGACTCCTCCATGTTGCTGACCCGCGATTGCAACTGCATCTCGAAATAACGACGGTTCGCCAGGCCGGTCAGGCTGTCCTGGTAGGACTCCACCCGCAGCTTCTCGCTGCGTTCGGTCTGCTCGTGGAACAGCGCCTTGAGTTTCTCCACCATCTGGTTCATGGCCTGCACCACGCGGCGTAATTCCGGGGTGCGGGGCAGGTCGGGCAAGCTGAGGAACTCACGACGCGCGATGGCGTGGGACTGCTCGACCATATAGTCCAACGGTTTCAGCTGGCGACGCAGCAACAGCGCGCCCAGCACTGCACTCGCGGCGCCGCAGATCAACAGCCAACCCAGGCTGCCGAGCGCGCTTTGCCAGAGTTTGGCCAGGGCAAACATCGGGTGACTGACCACCTCAACCCGCGCCGCCTGCTGCCAGCCACGGCTGACAATGGCATCGCCGCCAGCCGGCGCGAGGCCGATCATCTTCACGAACCAAGCCGGAACGCTGCTGGCATCCGGCTCGGCGGCACGCTCCACCAGTACCTGGTCGTTGCTCAGGTCCACCACACGGATGCTTGCGTAGTAGCCACTGTCAAAGATCGAGCTGACCATCAGTTCGGTCATCGCCGGGTCATCGATGTTCGGCGTCAACGACAGGGCCAGCGCCGTGGCCGCGTCCTGCGCGTGGGAGCGCAGTTGGTTGACGTACTGGGTACGCGAACTCTCAAGGCTGACGAAGAAGCTACCGCTGAACGCGACCACAAGGAACACGCAGATAGCGATCAGCAATTGTTTGAACAGTGACATCGTAGCTCCTGTTAATTATCCGAACTGGCCGGAAACCCTTCAGCGGTCATTTTTTTCAAGACATCCTGCCAACGAGACAGGCGCTTGGTGTCACCGACTTTTTTGTTACCCGCCGCGCCGGTCAACCACAGCCCTTCACCGTTGAACGCGTACACCGGCAGCAAATCCGCGCGCTGGCTGGCGGGCAAAATGGCGTCCATCAGGCTGTCCAGTACCAAGGGCATGGCTTCGGGGCTGGCATAGTACGTCAGCACCATGTGCGCGCGATTCTGGCGTAACGCTTTAACGTAGGTAATGCGCAGTTTTTCGGCGGGGACGCCCAAGTGACGCAGGCTGAAGTACTTGGCGATGGCGTAGTCTTCGCAGTCGCCTGCGCCTTTCCACAGGGACTGAATAGGGGTCGCCCAATAATCAATCTCGTGCCACAGGTCGATGTCTTCCTCGTAGCGCAACTGGCGGTTGAAGAACAGATTCACCACTTTGAGCTGCTCGGCCTCACCCACTTGCTTCTGCGTTGACAGCAATTGCTGCCAGGCATCAATGCGCTGACGCCCGGGGCCCAGTGGCCCGTAAAGCGACTCGGCGCGGCGGCTGATTTGGCTGAAATCCCAGTCGGCGAGCAAATCGCCCAGCAGGCCGCCACCCAGCAACAGCGTGATGGCGAGGCCGTACAGAATCCGAGGGAATTTAAAGCGTATCGCCACTGCGATTACCCAAGCTTGCAGCATTGAAGGTGCGGCAATGGTGCGGTGATAGCGGGTAAAAAACAATGGCACGATGAAATCACTGCCAGTGAATTGTAGTAAAAGCCCGTCAGTAAATTGGCTGTTTTCCGCTCGTCTGAAAGGACGGTGGTAATTTCATCAAAATAATGACACTTCTTTAACGCTGTCACAGAATGAAGCCATGAGAACGCCTACAAAAAGACCTGCGGCGAAGCCATACCTTGCCGACCTTTTCACGTCTTTATATGGCGCCGTGAAGGAGCTCCGGCCATGAGCCGCACTGATGATCTATTTGCCCTGTTCGGCAAGAGCGTTTCCCGTGATCCGAAGGGAAGAAACGCTCGCCTGCATTTTTTCGGCAGCGTTCCCTTCGACGATGGCACTCGGGTGAACCATAAAGATGGCTCGCGCATGAGTACTCATGCGTCCCACGCCAATGAACATCATCACAATGAGCCACTGACCACGCTACGCCCGACGGTAGTGGCGCTGGTGTCCATCAATGGTGGTGTTGGCCGCAGTACGCTGGCCACGGCACTGAGCAGCGGTTTGCAGCGCCTGGGTGAGTCGGTCGTGGCATTGGACCTGGATCCCCAGAATGCTTTGCGCCAGCACTTTGGTGTTGATCATGAGCTACCCGGTGTGGGTCGCAGTAGTCTGCTCAACGCGCCATGGAGGACCATCCTGCAATCGGGTTTTGCCGGTTGCCAGGTGATTCCCTTTGGCGACACTGACACCCAGCAAAAGGAAAACCTGCAACGCTGGTTGACCCGCGAGCCGAAGTGGCTGACCCAGCGCCTGTCGGCATTGGGGCTGAGTGAACGGCACACAGTCATCGTCGATACCCCCGCAGGTGACAACGTTTATCTCCATCAAGCACTGAGCGTGGCTGACATCGTGCTGGTCGTCGCCCAACCGAATGCCGCTTGCCTCGGCACCCTGGACCAATTGGATGAATTGCTGGCGCCTCATCTTGAGCGTGAGCGTCCACCGCGTTGCCACTTGGTGATCAACCAACTGGACGAAAACTCGACGTTCAACCTGGAAATGCTCGACGCCTTCAAGTTGCGCCGAGGTGAGTACCCGCTGGAAGTCGTGCACCGTGATCCGGCGATCAGCGAAGGCTTGGCCTTTTCTACGGACCCTTTGGACAACACGGCGACGAGCCTGGCCGGTGACGATATCACCGACCTTTGCCGGTTATTGATCGCTCGCAGAAAACGCGTTTAAAGCGCGGTTTATACGCTTACCTCCAGATGCTTATGCACAATCGGTTGGATGCAGTTGTGATGAAACAGCCATTTTGTGGAGCGGTTCTCAACACAGTGCAACTGCCTGTTTTACGTGCGTTTTATTGTGTGAACAAAAAATGAACAGCGTGGCTTTTGGTCTGCAGCGTAGAGCGCTAAAGGGTCTGTAACGAATTCATCAACAGAGTTATCCACAGGTTGGGGTGCGACAATTTCGCCCTTTAATCGCGCTCGGCGAGCACCATCAAGTTGCGCGGCGTTAACGTCGGGTCGCAAAAGCTGCCGACCTCAACCCTGTAGCCACGTTCGCTGAGAAACAGTGCCCGATCCAGCACCAGCCATAACTCCAGCGGGCGCCGAAACAGACCACGCACCAACTCCAGGTTCCTGACCTCGGCCAAGCGCTGCCAACCATGGGCCTCCAACGCCGCCCAGTCTTGTTCGCCTGTGGATAACCCTTTGAGGCGTGCCAGTTCGCGGCAGTAGTCAGCGAAGGGTTTGTCCAGCCAGTGGGTGGGCAGGGACGGGGTAGGCAGGTACTCGTCGCAGCCGCGTAACAGGCGTTGCAATTGATCGAAGCCGAGGCGCCGGGCCATGGAGGTGTCCCGTTGCAGGCGCACGCGTTTGCCGGCGGTGACGGTTTCGCTGAGGGGCAGGCCGAGGTCGTCGAGCGACAACAACAAGGTGGAAGCGCGGCCCGCGTCGGACAGCGGCTGGTAGGTATCCCCCTGGATGCGGTTATAGCAGCACGGCGCCAGTGCCAGTTGCTTGCAGCCGGCGGCGCTGGCCACTTGCAGCAGGCGTACATGCAGGTCGCCGCAGGCATGCAGGGCCACGGGGGTGTGTTCGGCGCTTATGGCTACATCCGCCATCACGTCTTGCAGACGATGGGTGACGGGCAGGCCGTGGTGCTCGCTCAAGGCTTGGCCCGAAGCGATCAAGGCCGGGTCGTATTCCAGGCAGGTCAGCTGCTGGCCTGTGTGCAGCAGGCGGCGGCCAAGGTGGCCTTTGCCGGCGCACCAGTCCAACCAATGCCGGGGTGTTTGCGCAAACTGCAGCGCCGCGCCGAAGGCTTCGATCTGTTGCCATTTGCGGCCGGGCACATCGACCTTCAGGCGGTGCGCGGCGGGTTGCAAGGGCTGCGTTGGTAACTTATCCACATTGCTGAGTTGCAGCGCCTGCGATGCTAACTGTGGAAAAGGTGCGGGGGCGAGCAGGCCATGGGGCTGGTTGTGATTGGCTTCGGCATCGGCCAACGAGCGTTGGCGCAGCCACTGGGCCAGTTCGGGGTGTTCGTTTTCCCAAGGCAACTGGCGCTGAGTAAAGGGCCGTGGTCGCCACAGCCCTTGATGCTCTATCAGAAACGCATCCAGCGCCCGGAAGCGCGCTTCAACGTCCCTGGCAGGCATCGACGCGCAGCCAGCGTTCCAGCAGTTTGAAGCCGCGTACCAGCAGGAAGGAGATCAATAGGTAGAACACACCGGCGGTGAAGAACATTTCCACCGTCAGGTAGTTGCGCGCAATGATCGTGCGGGCCATGCCGGTCAGTTCCAGCAGGGTCACGGTGCTCGCCAGTGAACTGGCCTTGAGCATCAGGATCACTTCGTTGCTATAGGCCGGCAAACCGATGCGCGCCGCGCGGGGCAGGATGATATAGAACAGCGTTTTGGGCTTGGACATGCCCAGCGCTCGGGCTGCTTCAATTTCCCCAGGTGGAATGGCCTGGATGGCGCCGCGCAGGATCTCGGCGATATACGCTGCGGTGTGCAGTGTCATGGTGGCGGTGGCACACCAGAACGGGTCGCGCAGGTACTTCCACATGAAGCTTGAGCGGATGCTGTCGAATTGGGCCAGGCCGTAATAGACCAGAAACAACTGCACCAGCAGCGGCGTGCCACGGAAGAAAAAGATGTAGGCGTAGGGCAGTGAGCGCACATACCAGCGCTTGGATGAGCGCGCGATACCCAGCGGGATGGCCAGGATCAAACCGAGGATCACGGCAATGCTCACCAGTTCCAGGGTCAGGATGGCGCCCTGGATAAACTTCGGCAGCCACTTGATGATGACTTCCCATTCCATTACGTCGTCCTCACGAAGCCGCGGGCGGCGCGTTTTTCCAGGAAGTGCATAGCCACCATCGACAGTGAGGTCAGGCCCAGATAAATGAACGCGGCGACCAGGTAGAAGGTGAAAGGCTGTTTGGTGACGGTTACGGCGATCTGCGCGTGGCGCATGATTTCTTCGAGACCGATGACCGTGACCAGCGCGGTGTCCTTCATCAGGATCAGGAACAGATTGCCCAGCCCCGGCAGGGCGATGCGCCACATCTGCGGCATGATCAAGCGGGTAAAGATCCGAAACTTCGACAGGCCCAGTGCCACACCGGCTTCGCGGTGGCCCTTGGGGATGGAGATGATTGCGCCGCGCAGTACTTCGGTGGCGTAGGCACCGAAACACAGCCCCAGCGCAATGACGCCGGCGGCAAAGGCGCTGAGGGACAGGTCGGGAATGTCGAGCAACTCACCCAGTGAGCGCATGGCGTTGATCGTGCCGAAGTAAATCAGCAACACCCACAGCAGTTCCGGCACGCCGCGAACGATTGTCGAGTAGGTACCGCCCAGCCATTGCAGCGGCTTGTACGGTGAAGTCTTGGCCAAGGCACCGGCGAGGCCGAGTACCAGCCCCAGGCATAACGCCGTGAGCGCCAGTTTGACGGTCATCAGCGCGCCGGCGGCGAGCGCGGGGCCGAATCCGTAGAGATCGAAATTCATGGTGTTTTCATATCGCGGCAGGCATTGCTGGAAGCCGACGCGCTCAAGTGAGCGCGTCGGGCAGACCGTTCAGGTCATTCGATGCTGAACGGGAAGTACTTGTCGTTGATCTTCTTGTAGGTGCCGTCTGCCTTGATCTCTGCCAGGGCTTTGTTCAGGCGCTCGCGCAGTGGGTCGCCCTTGCGCACGGCGATACCGATCTTGTCGCTTTCTACAACCGGGTCGCCCTTGAACTCGTAGGCGGAACCGTCTTTGCTCTTGAGCCATTCGTACTGCACGTACTTGTCGGCGAGGATGCCGTCGAGGCGGCCGGACGTCAGGTCGAGGTAGGCGTTTTCCTGGGTGTCGTACAGCTTGGCTTCGGTGTCCGGCAGCTTGTCTTCCAGATAGGTACCGGCCAGGGTTGCACGCTGTGCACCGATGACTTTGCCCTTCAGGTACTCGGCGTCAGTTTTGAAGTCCGCAGTGGCTTTAGGTGCGATGAACTGCAGCTTGTTGGAGTAGTACGGGTCGGTGAAGTCGACGGCTTGCTTGCGTTCATCGGTGATGGACAGTGAGGACACCAGGAAGTCGAACTTCTTGGCGTTCAGGGCCGGGATAATGCCGTCCCAGTCGGACACATACACTTCGCACTTCTCGACTTTCATCTTGGCGCACAGGGCGTCGCCGATGTCTTTGTCGAAGCCGACGACGTTGCCGCTGGCGTCTTTATTGTTGAAAGGTGGGTAAGCCGCTTCGATCCCCATCTTCAAGGTTTCTGCCATGGCCGTGGCGCTGAACGCCATCGAGACGGCCGCGGCCAGAAGGAATTTTTTATAGTTCTGCATGCATGTTGCTCCGTTAGCGGTTGCTGGACATGAATTGTTTGCAGCGCGCCGAAAGCGGGTTTTCAAACACCTGCTGTGGCGATCCTTGCTCTTCGATCAGGCCTTGGTGGAGGAACACCACTTCACTGGACACTTGGCGGGCGAAGCCCATTTCATGGGTGACCAGCAGCATGGTGCGACCCTCTTCGGCCAGCGCGCGGATCACATTAAGTACTTCCTGAACCATTTCCGGGTCAAGGGCAGAAGTGGGTTCGTCGAACAGGATGACTTTGGGCTGCATCGCCAAGGTACGCGCGATGGCTGCCCGTTGTTGCTGGCCGCCGGACAATTGCGCGGGGTAGGCGTGGCGCTTGTCGGCGATGCCGACCTTGTCCAGCAGGGCCTCGGCCACTTCTATTGCCTCGGCCTTGCTCTGGCCGAGCACACGGCGGGGGGCCTCGATGATGTTGTCGAGGATGCTCATGTGTGGCCACAGGTTAAAATTTTGAAATACAAAACCGATTTCGCTGCGCAACCGGTTGATCTGCTTGCCGTCGGCGGCCATCAGTTCGCCGTTTTTCGCGGCCTTGAGCTTGAGTTCTTCGCCGGCCACCAGGATCTGGCCCTGGTGTGGGTTTTCCAGCAGGTTGATGCAGCGTAGGAACGTGGACTTGCCGGAACCGGAGGAACCCAGGATCGAGATCACATCGCCGTCGCGAGCGGTCAGCGAGATACCTTTGAGTACCTCCAGCTCACCATAGCGTTTGTGCAAGTTGCGGATTTCAAGCGCGGGCGTGGCCTCGGCCATGTGCGGTCCTCATTGTGTTCATTGCATTCCTGCTGTTGGGCCGCCTTCCTGGCGAGGCGCCAAGCTAGCATAGCGTCTTGATGGCAGCCAACAGCGTGGCCGGCGGTAAATGGGGCGTGTGCGGCAGGGTGTCGCATCGGCACAGCAGCGTGTCACGCCCTCAACAACCGAACAACCGTTTGAACCCGATAAACCGCAGGCTTTGCGTAAAAAAGGGCGCGATGGTGCCAGCTTTGGCCGGGTGTTGGAAGGGTTAAACGGGCAAACGGTACCCATCGGCCCCTTTATGGCGCGTCACGTACTTTTTGTGTGTGTTTTTGGTGCGCTTGTTCGTCTTGAATGTGAGTCGCACGGTAACGCTATAGCGGAATGCCATTGTTCTCAATGACTTGCGACGACTGTCGAATCGTCCTACAGCCCGCGTCAATCGCGACTTCGTAACATTTTGGCGCAAATCTTGCGTAAAAAATAAAGAACGCCCTGTTGGTTTCTTTTCACGAAGAAGACACCAGGCCGGGTGGACCGTTTTCGCAATTCCTCGCAAAGGTGTGTCAATGAGTAGTACGCAAAGCTCCAATGACCTCGAACAGGGGCTCAAACCGCGTCACGTCACCATGCTGTCGATTGCCGGCGTTATTGGTGCCGGTTTGTTTGTTGGCTCCGGCCACGCGATTGCTGCCGCCGGCCCGGCCGTACTGCTGGCGTATGCCGCTGCGGGTACGCTGGTGGTATTGGTGATGCGCATGCTGGCCGAAATGGCCGTTGCCTCGCCGGACACCGGTTCGTTTTCCACCTACGCCGACCGTGCGATTGGTCACTGGGCCGGTTTCACCATTGGCTGGCTGTACTGGTGGTTCTGGGTGCTGGTGATTCCGTTGGAAGCCAACGCTGCTGCGACCATCCTCCACGCTTGGTTCCCTGATGTGGCCATCTGGGCTTTTACGCTGATCATCACGTTGCTGCTGACCGCGACCAATCTGTTCAGCGTGAAGAACTACGGTGAGTTCGAGTTTTGGTTTGCGCTGATCAAAGTCGTAGCGATCGTGGGTTTTGTGATCCTCGGCTTGGCGGCGATTTTCGGCTTCCTGCCGACCAGCCAGGTCAGCGGCGTTTCGCATCTGTTCGACACCCAAGGCTTTATGCCCAACGGCATGGGCGCAGTACTGGCGGCCATCCTGACCACCATGTTCTCGTTCATGGGTACCGAGATCGTCACCATCGCCGCGGCGGAATCGAAGAACCCAGGCCAGCAAATCACCAAGGCCACCAACTCGGTGATCTGGCGGATTGGTTTGTTCTACCTGTTGTCGATTTTCATCGTCGTGTCCCTGGTGCCGTGGAACGATCCGACACTGGCGGCGGTAGGTTCCTACCAGACCGTGCTGGAACGCATGGGCATCCCGAATGCCAAGCTGATCGTCGATCTGGTGGTGCTGGTTGCCGTGACTAGCTGCCTGAACTCGGCGCTGTACACCGCGTCGCGCATGCTGTTCTCCCTGGGCCGTCGCGGTGACGCTCCGGCAGTGGCCAAGCGCACTAATAAGAGCGGCACGCCTTACTGGGCTGTGTTGCTGTCTACCGGTGCTGCGTTCCTGGCGGTCTTTGCCAACTATGTGGCCCCGGCAGCGGTGTTCGAATTCCTGCTGGCCAGCTCCGGCGCCATCGCGTTGCTGGTGTACCTCGTCATCGCTGTGTCGCAACTGCGCATGCGTCAGAAGCGTACGGCGGCGGGCGAGAAAATCGTCTTCAAGATGTGGCTGTTCCCTGGCCTGACCTACGCGGTGATGGTGTTTATTGTGGGGACGCTGACGATCATGCTGTTCCAGGAAGCGCACCGGGTCGAGATTATCGCGACCGGCGTTCTAAGCTTGCTGGTAGTGGCGGCGGGGTTGTTTGTGTCGAGCCGTCGCAAGGCGCAGAGAGCAGGCGCTGCGGTGCTTAACTGACCGCAGTCCCAATGTGGGAGGGGGCTTGCCCCCGATAGCGGTGCGTCAGTCGACATCTAATTGACTGAAAACACGCTGTCGGGGGCAAGCCCCCTCTTACATTTTGTTTTGCGTCAGTCCTGGGAAGTCACCAGCGCCTGGGATGCGGCGACGTAATCCGCCTGGAACTGCGGCGACTCGACCCACGCCAGTGCGGCGGCTTCATCGTCGCTGTCCGTGGCCCACTGCCGATATTCGATCAGCGCTGCCAGGATGAAGTCGGTGGCTTCTTCTTCACCTTCCTGTTCCAGCACCAGCGCCAGCAGCGGGTGGGCCAGGAATGCCGCGCACAACGCCTGTTGGCTGGTCTCGCCAGCGACGCGCATCTCCTCAAACAGCTCAGTCAAATCGACCGACTCTAGGTCAATGCGACTGTCATCGCCTGCAAACGCATCCGGCTTGGTCGCTAGGGCGCGCTGAGTGCGGTTTTGCTTAGCCTTGGTCTTTGCCCGCTGGGCACGTTTTTGCTGCTTGTTCGGCGAAGCCATGGGCTCGACATCCTAAGGTTCTGGATCTGGGTGGGGTATTGAAGCGCAGGTTGGAGGAAATCCCAAGGGCATCCTCAGAATTGGCGGCGTTGGCGCGTCGTTACGTTCATGGCTTCTGCGGTTGTTGTGAACGGGTAGTACGGGTCGACCCTGCGCCAGTAGGCGCATAAGCTGGTGCCTTCGCAATTTTCTCGAGCGCCTTCATGTCCCGCGACACCCTCGAACACAACCAGATCCCAATCTACTTTGTCGCCATCCTGCTGGCTGCCGTCGTCGGCCTGTTCGCGCCCCAATCCGCCCACAACCTCAACGTATTGATCACCCCCGTCATCGCAGTGCTTATGTACGCGATGTTCCTGCAAATCCCCTTTCTGGACTTGCGCGAGGGCTTGAGCCACAAGCGCTTCCTGTCGGCGTTGTTGTTGGCCAATTTCATTCTGGTGCCGCTGCTGGTGTGGGCATTGACCCGTGGCCTGGTGGAGCGCCCGGCGTTGCTAGTGGGCGCGTTGTTGGTGTTGCTGACGCCGTGCATCGATTATGTGGTGGTGTTTACCCATATCGGCAAAGGCGATTCGCGGTTGATGCTGGCGGCGACGCCGGTGCTGTTGTTACTGCAGCTGGCGCTGTTGCCGGTGTACCTGGGGTTTATGCTGGGCGCGCAGTCCGAAGTAGTGGTTGCGGTGGGACCGTTTGTTCAAGCCTTTGTAGAGTTGATCGTGGTGCCGATGGTGCTGGCGGTGCTCACGACGTCCCTGGCGCGGCGCTACGCAATTATCAATGCGTGGAATAACGCTTGGGCCTGGTTGCCGGTACCCGCCATGGCGCTGGTGCTGTTCGTGGTGATCGGCTCGCAAGTCACCTCGGTGGTGCGCGATATCGGCCTGTTGGTGCCAGTGATTCCGGTCTATCTGGGCTTTGTGCTGCTGGCGCCACTGATGGGGATGCTGGCGGCGCGGCTGTTCGCGCTGCCGGCGGTCACGGCGCGGGCGGTGACGTTCAGCGCATCCACGCGCAATTCGCTGGTGGTATTGCCCCTGGCGCTGGCCCTGCCTGAAGACGTACGGGGGTTGGCCGCCACGGCGGTGATCCTGCAGACCTTGGTCGAGTTGGTGGCTGAGTTGATCTACGTGCGCCTGATCCCATGGGCGGTGTGGCCCGCAGGTCGGTAGCTGGGTGAATGTTCAGGTCTGTTCAGGCGATGTTCAGGGGCGTGCTCGGCACCATAAGTCAGCGCTCCTCACCTGACAGGCCTACCGATGGATCAACGCAACCGTTTTCGCCTGGAATCCCTGGGCATTTTCCTGTTTGCCTTGCTGCTCTTTACCCTGGGGATCTGGGATCAACAGCCCCAGGGATTTGACGGACGTTGGGCGCTGTTCCTGCAAGAAATGTTTCGCCATGGTGCGAGCCTTTTTCCCACTACCTACGGTCAGCCCTACGCGGACTACCCTGGCACCGCTACCTTCTTCAGTTTTGTGTTTGCCCGGTTATTCGGTGCGCCCAATCACCTGGCGAACGTACTGCCCACCGCACTGGCGTCTGCTGGGGTGATTGCGCTGCTCTATCGCCTGCTGGTCCCTGCGAGTCGGCAGTGGGCGCTGCTCTCCGTTTTGTTGACCCTGCTCACCACTCAACTGCTGGAAAAGTCTCGTTCGGTTTGCCTGGATCAGATGGTGGCTTTGCTCTGCGTTGGCAGTTTCTATCTGCTGCACAGTGGCGAGCGCCTGGGCTCGCGATTGAGGCAGTTGGCGGTGTTCCCGCTGTTCATCTTCGGCTTCGCCATACGTGGGCCATTGGGGTTGATTGAGGTCTGCGGCGTGGTGTGTGTGTATTGGGCGCTTGGTAATCCGGGGCAACGGGTCAGGCAGGTGCTGATTCACGGCCTGGTTGGTCTGGCGTTGTTGGCGGTCTGTTGGTGGCTGCTGATAAAGCTGGCGCGCATCAGTGGTGGTGATGGGTTCGCCGAAGAGGTGTTCAGGATGCAAGTGGGCGGGCGCCTGGATGAAAGTGGCGAGCCGTTCTATTTCTATCTTCAACTGAGTTTGTACCGTTACTTCCCTGTGGTGCCGTTGGCGCTGGCCACGCTGGTTGCGTTGCGTCATCGCTGGCGTGAACGGTTTGATGAGCCCGTGCAATTGGTTGTGCGGCTAGGCGCTTGCGGCCTGATGATTTTGATTGGGTTGTCGGTGCCGCACTTCAAACGGGCCTATTACATCCTGCCCATGGTGCCGATGTTTGCGGCTGTCGCGGCCTATGGGCTCCTCCAGGCGCAAGGCTGGCTTGGAGGCGTGCGTCGATGCTATGAGGGGCTTGTCGCGGCGCTACCGACGTTGTGTGTGGTTGTAGTATTTGTCTGTCGGCATGGGTGGCAAAAGCACGGTTACTGGCCAGACGTTTCGCTGCCGTTGTGGGTGGGCGTGCTGGTGGTGCTGCAAGTCGCTGCGTTGATCGCCTGGCGGCGTATTGCGCGGCTGGTGTCGCTCAGCTTGATTGCATTGGTGGCGCAGTGGTTGCTGCTGGTGGTCGTGGTGGAGCCGGCCAAGGACTTACAGTTCGATACCCGGCAGTTTGTCAGCCAGGTTGAAGCGCTACGTGCCACGCGGCCGGGCCCGCTGGTGTTTATCGACCTCGGTCGGGATACCTGGGCGGTGCGTTACATGATGAACCTGGATCACGACGAGCAACCGGTGTTCATTGGTGGTCATGAGCTTGAACAATTAGCTCATGTGCATCGGCCAGCCTGGGTGGTCGTGGCGCGCAAGGAGGTCGCACTGCTGGCGGGGACGTCGCTGGAGCATCAGCCTCCCGACTTTGAAGGACGGTTGAACGACAATCCGTTGCTGGTGTTCTTGTTGCAGTGAGTCAGCCGGTCAGCAAAAAGCCTGCATTCAGCAGGCTTTTTGTCGGATACGGTTTCCGCCTTCGATTACGCGGCTTCCAGCTGTGGGATCTGCATGCCGATCTTCGCCGACGCGAAGTTCATATCGCCACTGGCAATGGATTGAGCCTTGAAGCCTTGGCCGATGAGATCCTTGATGTAGAGCTTGTTGTAGATGAACGCAAAGACGATGTTGCTAAGGCCCATGGTCACCATCGCAATGACGAACTGGATCACGCCATATTTCACGTCGCCGCGAAACAGTGCCGGGAAGCAACCGAAAAAGAAGGTTGTCCACGAAAAACCGACTGGAGCTTCCTTCATCGCGCCCGTATTCGGGTTTTTGAAAATGATCGATGTGTATGCCATTTGTTTCTCCATGTGCCCGTATGAGTAAGCGATACGCTGGGCTGCGCATCGCCGGATGATGTGTCCTTGTGCCGCTGTGCTTGCGTGCGCTCCCTCACCGCTTGGGCGTGACCCTGGGCTGTGTTGAGGTGGGGGAGAGAGGCTGCAGCGTGTAGAGGGAGGCTCGTGGGGATACAGGATCCGCCGTCGTTGCCTACTCCGATACTAGGTGGCATTGGCTGACGGGTTACAGGAGGGATGCATCCGCATACTGTTAATCGCCTACCTTGGCACATTTTGAATCATATCATAGCGCTACTAGTGCGCGGCGTAACGAAGAGGCGGGTTAGGAGGTTAAATCCTGGGCAACAAAAAACCCGCACTTGGCGGGTTTCTTGTGTATTTCAGATGACGTTTGCACCACCTGAAACTAATTAGTGGTGCCCAGAGACGGAATCGAACCGCCGACACGGGGATTTTCAATCCCCTGCTCTACCGACTGAGCTATCTGGGCAACGGGGCGCATTAAACTGGTTTTTCAGGGGGTCGTCAAGCAAGTTTTCAAAAAATATTTAATTATTACCGTCGCTTACGTGCCGACCCCGGTTTTTGATCAATTATTGAGCAGGTGGTACGTAGCCGTCGGCCTTGGCGTAATCCTCGCCGGAAAAGAACTTGTCCATCTCGCCCGCAAGGTATTTACGATCTTCTGCGTTCATCATGTTCAGGCGTTTTTCGTTGATCAGTAGGGTCTGGTGTTTAAGCCAGTCGCCCCAGGCTTTGGCAGAGACGTGATCGTAGATGTCCTGGCCCTTGGCACCTGGGTACGGAGGGCGCTCCAGGGCTGGCAGTTCTTCTTTGTACTTGCGGCACATTACGGTGCGGGTCATGACGACACTCCTGCGTTCAATACTTCAGCCGCGCGCTTCAGCAGTTTCTTTACCGGGGCGGCAAGGCCCAGGCGCGGCGGGGTGGCGAGGTTATACCAGAGCCAGTCGGCCTCGGCCACGTGATGGGCGGATTCCTCGACCTGGACCAGCCAGGGTTCGATAGCCAGTTGAAAGTGGCTGAACGTGTGGATCAGCCCTGGCAGTTCCTGGTGCTTGCCCAGTTCGAGTGCGTGTTGTGTGGCCAAGTGTTCGAGGTCTTGCAGGTCGTCTAACTCGGGCAGGCTCCACAAACCGCCCCACAAACCTGTGGAAGGGCGGCGGTAAAGCAGGATCGCGCCCTCGGCGTTGGCCAGCATCGGCATCAGCGTGCGCTTTTGCGGGACGGCCTTGCGCGGCTTGGGAATCGGGTAGCGTGTTTCAAGGCCGAGCATGTGGGCTTCGCAGCCCTTTTCCAGCGGACATAGCAGGCAGCTGGGCTTGCTGCGCGTGCACAGGGTGGCGCCCATGTCCATCATCGCCTGGGTGTAGGCGTTAACGCGATCATGGGGCGTGAAGCGCTCTGCAGTGGCCCACAACTGCTTGGCCACCTTCGGCTCGCCAGGGTAACCCTCTTGTGCAGTAAAGCGCGCCAGCACGCGCTTGACGTTGCCGTCGAGGATCGGTGCGCGCAGGCCCATGCTCAGGCTGGCGATTGCGCCGGCGGTGGACAGGCCGATGCCGGGCAGGTCAGTGAGCTTTTCGACATCCTTGGGAAAATCGCCGCCGTACTGGGCCACGATGATCTTCGCAGTCTTTTGCAGGTTGCGCGCCCGGGTGTAGTAGCCAAGGCCAGTCCACAGGTGCAGCACTTCATCTTCCGGTGCGGCGGCCAGAGCTTCGACCGTTGGCAAAGAGGCCATAAAACGGTCGAAGTAATTGAGCACGGTGCTCACCTGAGTCTGTTGCAGCATGATCTCCGAGACCCATACCCGGTAAGGCGTGATGCCCTGTTGCCAGGGCAGGTCATGGCGACCGTGGCGGTCGTACCAGTCCAGCACCGCCTGTGAAAACTGCTCGTTTCTCATCGCTTGAACAGGCCCTTTAATGCATCTTTCAATTGCGGGTTTACCTTGTCGAGCTTCTCTTCCAGCTTCTCGCTGAGCTTGTTACCGGCCGCCTTGATTGCGACTTGGCTCAAGCCATCTTTATCCAGGCGGCACGCCTTGGCACCCAATTCCAGCGGGCCGCGGCAGCGCAGCGGTACTTCGATGTTGCGGAAGTTGGAGCCCACTTCGCAGGCCGGATCCGGCACTTCGCGTTGGTCGCCTTCGACGATGATGCCGACGCGGTAGTCCATGCCCAACACGCGCAGGTCGATGTCACCGTTGCCGTTGACGGCCAGGCCCGGAATGCGCACTTTCAGGTCAGGGTTATTGGCCACGCCATTACGGAAGGTCAGGTTGCCCTTCAGCTCTTGGAAAGGCGTGTCTTTGCCCCGCTGTTCGCCGCTCAGGGTCTTGCGATTGAGCATGGCGATGCCTGTACACAGCTGCTGTTCAAGGTTGGCATTGAGCAGCACACCGTTGTTGATCACAAAGCTGGCAGTGCCGTTGAGGCTGTCGATCAGCGCCTTTTGGCTATTGCCACGGCCGCTGAGGTTGCTGTCGAGGGTGATCTGGCCCTTCACGGGTGGGGTTTGCCCCTGGGCCTGCAGGATGCGCTCGACCGGCACTTGCTTGATCCGGCTTTGCAGTGCCAGCACTGGAATATCCTGGCGCACATCGAGTGTGCCGTTGGCTTGGAAGCTGCCGTTGTAGAGGCCGCCGCTCAGGGTGTCGAGCTTGAGTTGGCCGTCGATGCCGGACGCTTTGAGCACGGCATTCTGGATCGGCAATTTGCTCAAGGTCAGTTGGCCGAAGGCGAGATCAGCATCGACATCCAGTTTGCGCAGGTGCGCCAGAGGCAGCAGCTTGTCGGTGCTCCAGGCGCCTTTGGTAGGCGCATCCGGTAGCGGTGTGGTGCCGCCGGCAGCCATGGCGCCGGCTTCGCTGTTCTGCACTTCGGCTTGGCGGGCGGCGGTTGCGCCCTTGGCAGATTCGGACTTCGCCGGCAGGTAGTTGTCGGCGTTGAAGCTGTCGCCCTTGAGTTGCACGCGAAGCGACTGCTTGGCGAAATCGTCCACGGCGACGCGGCCGGTGAAGGTGCTGCCGTCGAGCTTCAGGTTCAGGTCTTCCAGGGCCATGCTGGTTGGCGTGCCCTTGAGGCGGCTGACCAGTTCGACTTTGCTCAGGCTGCCCTCGGCCATCGGTGGCAGTGGGCTGCCGACGCTGTCGAGGAACTTGGCCAAGTCGAACTGGGCGATGGACAGGGCGCCGCTGAGTTGTGGGGTCTTGTCCAGGTCATTGACCTTCAGCTCGCCCAAGGCGCGCAGTTGGTTGGCCGACAGTTTCAGGTTGGTCCATTCGGCAATGTTGGCCGCTTGGTCCACCAGCAACTGACCCTGGGTGGAGAAGGTCACGGTCTTGCCTTGCAGCGGCTCGCCAGTGGCTTCGCCGCTGATACGCATGTCTTCGAACTGGTAGCGCTTGAGGGCGCGCTGAATGCGCAGATTGCCGTTGAGCTCGGTCTTGACGCGCATTACCGGCTGGTTGCTGCCGAAGAAGGCGGTGAGCTTCACCGGAATGCTGGCGCCTTCGTGCACGGCACCGGCGCTCAACTGGATGCTCTCGGCGCTGAACTGCTTGCCGGTCTGCTCATCGTTGTATTCGATGCGGGCGTTGTTGACCGTCAGGCTGTCGATATCCAGGCGGATCGGCTGGGCCGGCTTCTCTGGCTTAGCTTCGGGTGACGGTTGCGCCGGGGGCGGCGTGGCGGGCGTATCGGTGGTGGCTACCGGTGCAGTCTTGCCGATGTCTTCCCAGTTGCCGTGGCCCTGCTTGTCGCGGTTGAGGCGCAGGTTGAGGCCTTCGACACGCACGTCGCTCATCTGCACTTCGCGGCGCAGCAGCGGTAATACGCGTACTGACAGGCCGAGCATTTGAAGGTCGGCGAAGGGCTGGGTCGGGGTGGTCAGGGTCGCTACGCTGGCTTCGTGCAGTTCAAGGCCGAGCCAGGGGAACAGGCTCCAACCGATATCGCCATTGAGCGTCAGCTCGATGTGGGCCTTGTCGCGGGCAATCTGGCGAATCTCTTCTTTGTAGTCGTTGGGATCGAAAAGATGGGTCAGGGC
Source organism: Pseudomonas sp. W22_MBD1_FP4 (assembly GCF_052113765.1). NCBI lineage: Bacteria > Pseudomonadati > Pseudomonadota > Gammaproteobacteria > Pseudomonadales > Pseudomonadaceae > Pseudomonas > Pseudomonas sp. W22_MBD1_FP4. The sequence continues at coordinate 22,811 of NZ_JBGQOI010000029.1, forward strand.
GAAGCCCAGAGCCACAATGATCAGCAACAGCCCGAGAAGTACCAGACCCAGGATTTTGCCGAACGCTTTCATGGGCGAGTCCTTGTATGTCGATTTTAAAATTTAGCCGCAGAGTATAACGCCCGATGACCGGCGTCAGGTCACCGATCGTTACATTGTATCCGCGGGCCAGGTAGCGGGATTCTGGCGTCAAAAAAAGAGAATTTCCTGAAAAAAGTGATATCAGTTTGGTTTTTCCGTCATCCGCAGGTGCTAATCTCTGCGTGTTCGTCCGCCTTCTGCGACGTATCGTCGCGCCAAAATGGAGCTTCACTCATCAAAAACGGCCACGCTCTGCGTGCAAGGCCGAGGGAGAGAGCGCCTGACGGACGCATACTAATAACTGGGGGAAACACCAATGAGCACTAGCACTGCGGCCGGTTCTACCGCCGCACAGCCTGCGTTCCTGTCCAAGGAGCGCATCATCGCCAAGCCCGGATTCAACCGCTGGCTGGTTCCACCGGCCGCCCTGGCCATCCATCTCTGCATCGGCATGGCCTATGGTTTTTCGGTGTTCTGGCTGCCGCTGTCCAAGGCGCTGGGTATCACCAAGCCCGTTGCCTGCGCGCCAGACATGAGCTTTATCGCCCAAGTCTTCTCGTCCCAATGCGACTGGCCCATCTCCATGCTGGGCTGGATCTACACCCTGTTCTTCATTTTCCTGGGCTGCTCGGCAGCGATCTGGGGCGGCTGGCTGGAACATGCCGGGCCGCGTAAGGCGGGTGTTGTATCGGCGTTGTGCTGGTGCGGCGGCCTGTTGATCTCGGCATTGGGTATTTACACCCACCAGATCTGGCTGATGTGGATCGGTTCCGGCGTCATTGGCGGCATCGGCCTGGGCCTGGGCTATATCTCGCCCGTGTCGACCTTGATCAAGTGGTTCCCGGACAAGCGTGGCATGGCCACCGGTATGGCGATCATGGGTTTCGGTGGGGGCGCGATGGTCGGTGCACCCCTGGCCGCAGCGCTGATGGGTCACTTCGCTTCGCCGACCAGCGTGGGCGTCTGGCAGAGCTTCCTGGTGATGGCCGCGATCTACTTCGTGTTCATGATCGGCGGTGCGCTGTCTTATCGCGTGCCACCGACCGGCTGGAAGCCTGAGGGCTGGACCGCGCCGGCGAAAAAAGCCAGCAATGCGATGATCACCCACCGTCACGTGCATGTGAGCGTGGCGTGGAAAACCCCGCAATTCCGTCTGGTATGGCTGGTGTTGTGCCTGAACGTATCGGCCGGTATCGGCATCCTCGGCATGGCTTCGCCGCTGCTGCAGGAAGTGTTCGGTGGCAAGCTACTGGGTGTTGATGTGCCGTTCGGTCAACTGGATGCCGGGCAACTGGCGTCGATCGCCGCGATCGCCGCGGGTTTCACCGGTCTGTTGAGCTTGTTCAACATCGGCGGCCGGTTCTTCTGGGCGTCGTTCTCCGACTACCTGGGCCGTAAAAATACCTACTTCGTGTTCTTCGCCCTGGGCTTTGCCCTCTACGCGCTGATCCCGAACCTGGGGCACCTGGGCAACGTGGCGCTGTTCGTGGCCGCGTTCTGCATCATCCTGTCGATGTACGGCGGTGGTTTTGCCACCGTTCCGGCTTACCTGGCCGACCTGTTCGGCACCCAGATGGTGGGCGCGATCCACGGTCGCCTGCTGACCGCTTGGGCTGCTGCGGGCGTATTGGGCCCGGTGTTGGTGAACTACCTGCGTGAGTATCAACTGAGCATCGGCGTTGAACGCGCTGCGGCCTATGACATCACCTTGTACATCCTCGCCGGCCTGCTGGTGTTGGGCTTTATCTGCAACATGCTGGTACGTCCGGTGGCCGACAAGTACTTCATGACCGACGCCGAACTGGCTGCCGAACAGGCGCTGGGCCATGACAAGGGCGCGGATGCCACCACTTCCCTGGAGTGGAAAGCAGCCCCCGGTACGGTGCCATTGGCCGTTGCGGCCTGGCTGGTGGTGGGTATTCCGTTGGCGTGGGGTGTGTGGGTGACCCTGCAGAAGACGGCGGTACTGTTCCACTAACACCGCAAAACCATTGTGGGAGGGGGCTTGCTCCCGATAGCGTCGGATCAGTCAGCCACTAGGCGACTGAGCCACCGCCATCGGAAGCAAGCCCCCTTCCACATTGGCTGTGCAGAGTTTTCATAAGTGGATTCGCACTTGTATGCACATGTCTATCCCCGACACCCCCCGCTTCAACTCGTCAGTCTTATCCCCTTCGATGTTTCTGTTTAGCGCCCGCGCCCCTATAATGGCTGCCTTTTTCGCCCAATGATTTTGCGGAGCTGGTGATGGCCGAACGTAAGGCGTCCGTCGAGCGCGACACTCTGGAAACCCAGATCAAAGCCTCGATCAACCTGGATGGCACCGGAAAGGCCCGATTTGATATCGGTGTACCTTTTCTTGAGCACATGCTGGACCAGATCGCCCGTCACGGGCTGATCGACCTGGATATCGAAGGCAAGGGCGACCTGCACATCGACGACCACCACATGGTGGAAGACGTAGGCATCACCCTCGGCCAGGCATTTGCCAAGGCCATCGGCGACAAAAAAGGCATCCGTCGCTACGGCCACGCCTATGTCCCGCTGGACGAAGCGCTGTCGCGAGTGGTCATCGACTTCTCCGGCCGCCCAGGCTTGCAGATGCACGTGCCGTACACCCGTGCCAACGTGGGCCGCGGCTTCGACGTCGACCTGTTCCAGGAATTTTTCCAGGGTTTCGTCAACCACGCGCTCGTCAGCCTGCATATCGACAACTTGCGCGGCACCAACACCCACCACCAAATCGAAACCGTGTTCAAGGCTTTCGGCCGCGCGCTGCGCATGGCTGTAGAGTTGGATGACCGCATGGCCGGGCAAATGCCCTCGACCAAGGGCGTTCTGTAATGCAGACGGTCGCGGTTATCGATTACGGCATGGGTAACCTGCACTCGGTGGCCAAGGCCCTCGAACACGTAGGTGCCGGCAAGGTGCTGATCACCAGCGATGCCAACGTGATTCGCGAAGCTGACCGCGTGGTATTCCCCGGTGTCGGCGCGATTCGCGATTGCATGGCCGAGATCCGCCGTCTGGGCTTTGACAGCCTGGTGCGCGAAGTCAGCCAGGATCGCCCGTTCCTCGGCATCTGCGTGGGCATGCAAGCCTTGCTCGACCGCAGTGAAGAGAACGACGGCGTCGACTGCATCGGCCTGTTCCCTGGCCAGGTGAAGTTCTTCGGCAAGGACCTGCACGAAGATGGCGCCCACCTGAAAGTGCCGCATATGGGCTGGAACGAAGTCAGTCAGACGGTGGATCACCCGCTCTGGCACGACATCCCGGACCTGGCGCGTTTCTATTTCGTGCACAGCTACTACATCGCCGCCGGTAAGCCGGGCCAGGTGGTGGGTGGCGGGCACTACGGCGTCGACTTCGCCGCAGCGTTGGCCGAAGGTTCGCGTTTTGCCGTGCAGTTCCACCCGGAGAAGAGCCATACCCATGGCCTGCAATTGCTGCAGAACTTCGCTGCGTGGGACGGGCGCTGGTAAATGGCCAGGAAGCCGAAGCTGCCGATCTTGAACCTCACGCCTGAGCAGGAGAGTGAGGCTACCCTCAAGATCAAACGCTTCATGGAAGATCGCTTCGAGCTCAAGCTGGGCTCGTTCGAGGTCGCCGAGATTCTTGAGCTGTTCACCACCGAAGTGGCTCCGCACTATTACAACAGGGCGATTTTCGATTCGCAGACGCTCCTTAAAGAAAGGTTCGAAAGCATCGAAAGCGACCTGTGGTCGCTTGAGAAACCCTGATTTCCCAAGCATTGCTGAATATCGAATAAGGTTTGCCAGATGCTGATTATCCCCGCTATCGATCTCAAGGACGGCGCCTGCGTACGTCTGCGCCAAGGCCGCATGGAAGACTCCACCGTGTTCTCCGATGACCCGGTGAGCATGGCTGCCAAATGGGTAGAAGGGGGCTGCCGTCGTCTGCATCTGGTGGACTTGAACGGCGCCTTCGAAGGCCAGCCGGTCAACGGTGAGGTGGTTACCGCCATCGCCAAGCGCTACCCGAATCTGCCGATCCAGATCGGCGGCGGTATCCGCTCCCTGGAAACCATTGAGCACTACGTCAAAGCTGGCGTGAGCTACGTGATCATCGGCACCAAGGCTGTGAAAGACCCGGCCTTCGTTGCTGAAGCCTGCCGCGCGTTCCCAGGCAAAGTTATCGTGGGTCTGGACGCTAAAGATGGCTTCGTCGCCACCGACGGCTGGGCTGAAATCAGCACCGTACAAGTCATCGACCTGGCCAAGCAGTTCGAAGCTGACGGCGTGTCCGCCATCGTTTATACCGACATCGCCAAAGACGGCATGATGCAGGGCTGCAACGTACCGTTCACGGCCGCGCTGGCTGCGGCGACGAAGATCCCGGTGATTGCTTCCGGCGGTATTCACAACCTGGGCGATATCAAGTCGCTGTTGGACGCCAAGGCGCCAGGGATCATCGGCGCCATCACCGGCCGCGCGATCTATGAAGGTACTCTGGACGTCGCCGAAGCCCAGGCTTACTGCGATGCCTACAACGGCTGAGGACTGACCATGGCGCTGGCCAAACGCATCATCCCTTGCCTGGACGTCGACAATGGTCGCGTGGTCAAGGGCGTCAAGTTCGAGAACATCCGTGATGCCGGCGATCCGGTGGAAATTGCCCGTCGCTACGATGAGCAAGGTGCCGATGAGATTACTTTTCTCGACATCACCGCCAGCGTTGATGGCCGCGACACCACGCTGCACACCGTCGAGCGCATGGCCAGCCAGGTGTTTATCCCGCTGACCGTGGGCGGCGGCGTGCGCACCGTGCAAGACATCCGCAACCTGCTCAATGCTGGCGCGGACAAGGTCTCGATCAACACCGCAGCGGTGTTCAACCCGGAGTTCGTCGGCGAAGCCGCGCAACATTTCGGCTCGCAATGCATCGTAGTGGCTATCGACGCCAAGAAAGTCTCCGGCCCGGGCGAAACCCCGCGCTGGGAGATCTTCACCCACGGAGGTCGCAAGCCGACTGGCCTGGACGCGGTGGAATGGGCGATGAAGATGGAAGGCCTGGGCGCTGGTGAGATCCTGCTGACCAGCATGGACCAGGACGGCATGAAAAACGGCTTCGACCTGGGCGTGACCCGTGCCATCAGCGACGCGCTGGGCATTCCGGTGATCGCTTCCGGCGGCGTCGGCAACCTGCAGCATCTGGCCGACGGCGTGATCGAAGGCCACGCCAGCGCAGTGCTGGCGGCGAGTATTTTCCACTTTGGCGAATACACCGTTCCTGAGGCCAAGGCCTATATGGCGGCGCGCGGTATCGTCGTTCGTTAAACGTTGCTGGACACCATGGCGGGCGCGCGGCACTCTCTGCGCTTGCCATGGATTCCGGTAGCCTTCATGTTCAAGACCCTCTTACTTGCCCTCGCCAGTTCGTCCCTGTTGTTAGTCGGTTCGGCCCATGCCGAGGAACCGTCCGACGCCTCCCTGGTGTTGCTGACGGAAAACTTCCCGCCGTACAACATGGCGAAAAACGGCAAGAACTTCGCCAAGGAAGAAAACATCGAAGGCATCGCCGTGGATATCGTGCGCGAAACCTTCAAGCGTGCGGGCATTTCCTACAACCTCACCCTGCGTTTTCCTTGGGAGCGAATCTACAAGCTCGCCCTGGAAAAACCCGGCTATGGCGTATTCGTAATGGCACGTTTGCCGGCTCGCGAAGCGCTGTTCAAGTGGGTCGGCCCCATTGGCCCGGATGATTGGGTGCTGCTGGCCAAGTCGGACAGCAAGATCCAGCTTGCCGAACTTGAGCAAGCGCGGCGCTACAAGATCGGCGCCTATAAAGGCGATGCCATCGCCGAGACCCTGGAGAAACAGGGCCTCAACCCGATCGTAGTGCTGCGTGACCAGGACAATGCGCAAAAGCTCGTGGATGGCCAGATCGACTTGTGGGCTACCGGCGACCCGGCCGGGCGTTACCTGGCACGCCAAGTTGGGGTGACCGGGCTCAAGACCGTGCTGCGATTCAACAGCGCCCAGCTCTACCTCGCGTTGAACAAGGATGTGCCGGACGACTTGGTAGCCAAGCTTCAGGCCGCGCTGGACCAGTTGCGTAAAGACGGCGTCGTCGACGAGATCACGGCGAAGTATCTGTAAAAGACCCGAAATTCTGTAGGCGCTGGCTTGCCAGCTCTTACTGGGGATCGTTGCGGCGTTTCTAGCGGTAAACCCCGTCCTTCCCGTGCCCAGCCATGGCTTGATTGCTGCGCACGCTGATCATCAGCTTAATATCAATCCACTCGATGCCCTGTGCCTTGAGCTTGGGCAGCTCGCGCTCCAGCACTGCCAGGGTTTGTGGGTAAGGGTGACCGATCATCACGGCCGAGCCTTGTTTGTGAGCCAGCTTGATCGCGGTTTGCAGCTGTGTGGTGATGGCTGCTTCAGTGCGTTCGTCGTCCAGGAACACGTCCCGCGAAACACTCGCCAGACCGATCTTCTGTGCCTCGGCGGCTGCCACGGTCTGCGCGCTGGTACGGCTGTCGACAAAGAACTTGTTGCGCCGCTGCAGCTCGGCCATCAACCAGGCCATTGCCGCAGGTTGAGCCGTCATGCGGCTGCCCATATGGTTGTTGATGCCGGCGGTGTAGGGCACGGCGTTGAACGCGGCGTCCAGGCGTTTGGCGAGTTCTTCGATAGGTAGCTCAGGGTGCCAGGCGAACGGGCCGGTGGCCGGGTCCATGGGCATGTGCAGGATCACGATCTTGCCGGCCTTGTGGGCTTCGCGGGCGAATTCTGCAGCGTGGGGGGTGTCGGGCATGATCGCGGTGGTCACCGGCCCAGGCAGGGCCAGCACGCGGCGATCCCGAGGCAGGTTTTGCCCCAGGTCGTCGATGATCAGCGTCAGATAGGCTTTGTGAGGTTCGCCTGTGGGAGTCGCTTGGGCGACTCCCACCAGGCTGCACAGCAGAGCAAGGATCAGGGCAAATCGCATATCAACGGCTGCGCGTGATGCTCAGCCCCTTGAGCAGGCTCAGCGCCTGAGCCAGTTGATAGTCGTCGTCCTGTGGCATCGGCTTGGCTTTCTTGCTGCTGCCGGTCGGCTGGTCGGCACCGCCGTTGCCATTGCCCAGGTGACCTTGCAGGTCTGCCTCTTTGTAGTACTCGCTGTCGATCTCGTTAGTGATCTTGGCCTTGCGCACTTCGATGTCCGGCACGATGCCCTGGGCCTGGATGGAGCGGCCGTTCGGCGTGTAGTACAGCGCAGTGGTGATCTTCAATGCGCGATCGTTGTTCAGCGGCAACACGGTCTGCACCGAGCCTTTGCCGAAGCTGGTGGTGCCCATCAGCACGCCGCGTTTCTGGTCCTGCAGGGCGCCGGCGACGATTTCCGAAGCCGAGGCGCTGCCGCCGTTGATCAGCACGGCCAGTGGCACGTTCTCGCTGAGGTCGTTGCCGGTGGCCGAGAAGCGCAGCTCGGAGTTGGCGATACGGCCCTTGGTGTAGACGATCAGACCTTTGGTAATGAAGTGGTCGACCACTTCCACCGCCGACTGCAGCACGCCGCCTGGGTTGTTGCGCAGGTCGAGCACGATGCCGCTGAGTTTCTTGCCGTTGTCCTTGCGCAACTTGGCCAGTGCCTTGGCCACTTCGTCGCCGGTCTTGACCTGGAATTGGGTGATGCGGATGTAACCGTAGCCCGACTCCAGCAGTTGGCTCTTCACGCTCTTGACCACGATGGTCGCGCGGGTGAGTGTCACGTCGAACGGGTTGCCACCGTCGCGTACCAGGGTCAGGGTGATTTTCTGGCCGATCTTGCCGCGCATCTTGTCCACGGCTTCGGTCATGGTCTGGCCACGGGTCGGCTGGCCGTTGATCTTGACGATAAAGTCACCCGCCTGGATGCCGGCCTTGGACGCCGGGGTGTCGTCGATGGGTGACACCACCTTGATGTTGCCGTCTTCGGCGCCGACTTCAATGCCCAGGCCACCGAATTCACCGCTGGTGCTTTCCTGCAGTTCGGCGAAATCTTCAGGGCCCAGATAGGCGGAGTGCGGGTCGAGGTTGCTGAGCATGCCCTTGATGGCATTCTCCAGCAGAGTCTTATCGTCTACGGGTTCGACATAGGCTGCCTTGATGCGGTCCATGACCTCGGCAAAGGTGCGCAACTCGTCCAGCGGCAACGGGGCCTTGGTGGTCGCGGCCGTGGCAGCAGGTGCAGCCGGAGCGGCCTGGTCGGCGAAAGCCAGAGGCGCGCCGATCACCAAGGCGATCGTCAGGGCCAGCGAAGTGAGGCGGGACAAATGCAGCATGTCGAACGAACTCCTAATGTAGATGCGGCCCTATCCTTGGGAACGGCACCATTGTGCGGGATCGCTCGGGCGACCCTGCTGACGAATAGCGAAGTACAGCGCCGGGGTGTCCTGGCCACCACTGTTACCGACAGTGGAGATGGATTCACCGGCTTTTACAACATCACCTGCCGACTTGAGTAACGTCTGATTGTGGCCGTAAAGGCTCAAATAGCCATTACCGTGGTCAAGAATCACCAACAAACCGGCGCCCCGCAGCCAATCGGCAAACACCACGCGCCCGCCGTGAACGGCGTGGACCTGGCTGCCGGCGGAGGCGCTGATCATCACCCCATCCCACTTGGCGCGGGTGTCGTCGCCACGGGTTTCACCGAAGCGTGCCAGTAGTCGACCATCAACAGGCCATGGAAGTTTTCCTCGCGCTGAAGCAAAAGGGCCGCCGAAGGACTCGCCGGCGCTGGAAACCAACGGTCCAGGCGCTGCATGTGCCGGTTTACGTGGCGCCGGAGCGTCAGTGGTGGCTGCCAGTTCGGCCTCACGCTGACGCTTTTTTTCGGCTTCCTGCTGGGCGATCAGCGCTTTCTGGCGCGCTTCTTCGGCCTCACGTGCCTGGCGCGCCAGGGTTTCTTCGATGGTCTTGAGCACTTTGGCCAGGTCGGCTTGGTCTTGCTCGCGGGCCTGGAGCTTGGCGTCGCGGGCTTTCACGTCGTCATTGAGCTTGGCCAGGGCCAGCTGGCGCTCCTTGCGGACCTTGTCCAGCTCATCGCGCTGGGTGTCGAGGGCGCTTTTCTGGTCTTCCAACTGCGACTGCTGGTTGGCGATTTCCTGTTCGACGTTGACCAACTGGCGCAGAGTCTCGTTGAAGCTTTTCAATTGCTCCAGGCGGGCTTTGCTCAGGTAGTCGTAGTAGGTCAGGGTGCGCGCGAATTTCTCAGGGTTCTGCTGGTTGAGCAGCAGCTTGAGGTATTCCTGGCGGCCACTCTGGTAGGCGGCGCGGGCCTGGATCGCGATCAGGCGTTGCTGTTCAACGCGTGCGCTCTGGAGTTTTTTTTTCTCAGCGTCGAGTCGCTCCAGTTCCGACTCGCTCTTCTTTAATTCTTTTTGCAGCTCCTGGACTTGCTTCTCTAGCTTGCCCATTTCGGTTTCCGTGCCGCGCAGGTCTTTCTGCACCCCGGACTTTTCTTCCTGGAGCTTGCCGAGCAGTTTTTTCAGCTCGGTAATGTCCTGACGCGTAGCGTCCAACTGTTGTTGGGTTTGTGCGCGCTCATCGGCAAACGCCGGTTGGAGCAGGCAGACAAGAGCAAGGGTAATCAAGGCGCGAAGCATAGAGGCGGGCGACACCAGGGAAAGGGACGGCCTAGTATGCCCGCCAAGCGCTGCAAAAAAAACGCCCAATTGGGGCTGGCGGGCAAGATAGGCGCCGAGTGGCGGTGGTATGGCAAAAAGACATCTTCCAAACACGGGAGATCCAATGTGGGAAGGGTTTGCCCCCGATTGCAGTGTGTCAGCTGAATATGTGTTGGCTGACCCATTGCTATCGGGGGCAAGCCCCCTCCCACACTGTTCAGTGGTGTGGTTGAAATCAAACCAGAATCGAGGTCCCGGTCATCTCCGCTGGCTTCTCCAGCCCCATCAGCATCAGCATGGTTGGCGCCACATCCGCCAACACCCCGCCGTCACGCACTTTGAAGTCGCGCTTGCCCACGTAGATGAACGGCACTGGCTCAGTGGTGTGAGCCGTGTGTGCCTGGCCGGTGGACTCGTCGGACATCTGCTCGCAATTGCCGTGGTCGGCCGTGATCAGCGCTTCGCCGCCGACTTTTTCCAGGGCGTCGACGATGCGACCGACGCACAAGTCCAGGCATTCCACGGCCTTGGTCGCGGCTTCCAGGTTGCCGCTGTGGCCAACCATGTCGCCGTTGGCGTAGTTGACCACGATCACGTCGTAACGCTGGTGGTCGATGGCGTCGACGATTTTGTCGGTGACTTCCGGCGCGCTCATTTCCGGCTGCAGGTCGTAGGTGGCGACTTTTGGCGACGGGATTAGAATGCGCTCTTCGCCTGGGAACGGTTCTTCACGGCCGCCGGAGAAGAAGAAGGTCACGTGGGCGTATTTTTCAGTTTCGGCAATGCGCAGTTGGGTCTTGCCGTTTTTCGCCAGGTAATCGCCGAGCACGTTGTCCAGGCTGCCCGGAGCAAAGGCGGCGGGGGCCGGTATGCTCGCGGCGTATTGGGTCAGGCCGACGTAGTGCACTTTTGGCTGGCGGGCTCGTTCGAACTCGCTGAAGCCGTCTTCGACGAACACGCGGCTCAGCTCGCGGGCACGGTCGGCGCGGAAGTTCATGAACACCACGGCGTCGCCGTCTTCGACTTTTACCGGTTCGCCGATGGTGGTGGCCTTGACGAACTCATCGCTTTCGCCACGGGCGTAGGCGGCTTCCAGGCCTTCTTGGGCGGTGGCGGCGTTGAATTCGGCCTGACCGTCGACGATCAGGTTGTAGGCTTGGGACACTCGGTCCCAACGGTTGTCACGATCCATGGCGAAGTAACGGCCCACGATGCTTGCAATGCGGCCCTTGCCCAGGGCGGCGAATGTGGCGTCCAGCAGCTCGATGGACGATTGCGCGCTTTTTGGCGGGGTGTCGCGACCGTCGAGGAAGGCGTGCAGGTAGATCTTCTCGGCGCCGCGCTTGAAGGCCAGTTCGGCCATGGCAACCAGATGGTCTTGGTGGCTGTGTACACCGCCGTCGGATAATAGGCCCATGAAGTGCACGGCCTTGCCGTCGGCTACTGCTTTATCTACCGCTGCGCAGATGGTCGGGTTCTCGAAGAACTCGCCGTCGCGGATCGCTTTGGTCACTCGTGTGAAGTCTTGATATACCACTCGTCCGGCGCCGAGGTTCATATGGCCGACTTCCGAGTTGCCCATTTGCCCGTCGGGCAGGCCCACGTCCATGCCCGAGCCGGAGATCAGGCCGTTGGGGACGCTGGCGGTCAAGCGGTCCAGTACAGGCTTCTTGGCCGCGTATACCGCGTTGTCGTGGTGGCTTTCACTGTGTCCGAAGCCATCGAGAATTATCAGGACCAAAGGTTTAGGCGTAGTAGTCATAGATCCTCTCGCGGCGGTAATAAAGGAAGGCAATTGAAAAGGGAGTGGCAGTTTAAAGCGAAGTTCCGACCACGTCACCGCTTTACGGGGGTTGGCCCCCCCTGACGGCTGTGTATACTTACCGCCATTTTAACGCCCTGGAACCTCCTTGATGGTTGATCACCTGATTGCATTTGCCACTGCCCACTATCTGCTCGTGGGTGCCTTCGTCATCCTGCTGGCGCTGCTGATCGCTCACGAATTGAGCCGTGGTGGTCGCAGCCTGAGCACGTCGGAGCTGACCGCGCTGGTCAACAAGGATGAGGCCATTGTGGTGGATATCCGCCCAGCCAAGGAATTCGCTGCCGGCCATATCGTCGGTGCACTGAACATTCCACAGGACAAGCTGATCGCGCGCCTGGCCGAGCTGGAAAAACACAAGGCCAAGACCATCATCCTGGTCGACGCCCAAGGCCAGCACGCCGGCACTCACGCCCGCGAAATGCTCAAGACCGGTTTCACCGCGGCCAAGCTGTCCGGTGGCATCAGCAGCTGGCGCGCCGATAACCTGCCGCTGGTGAAGTGATATGAGCCAGGTTGTCGTCTACTCCAGCGATTATTGCCCTTATTGCATGCGAGCCAAGGCTCTGCTGGATAAGAAGGGCGTTGCCTTCGAAGAGATCAAGGTCGACGGCAAGCCCCAGGTGCGCGCCGAAATGGCCCAGAAGGCGGGACGCACGTCTGTGCCGCAGATCTGGATCGGCGCCAAACACATCGGTGGCTGCGACGACCTGTTTGCCCTGGAGCGCGCCGGTAAACTCGATGCGCTGCTGCTCGTCTGACTCCTAAACCCTAAAAGACCCCAAGATCAAGAAGGATCTGCGATGACTGACCAACAGAACACCGAAGCAGCAGAAGCTCAAGGCCCACAGTTCTCGCTGCAGCGTATCTACGTGCGTGACCTGTCGTTCGAAGCGCCGAAAAGCCCGGCCATCTTCCGCCAGGAGTGGACCCCAAGCGTTGCGCTGGACCTGAACACCCGTCAAAAGGCACTGGAAGGCGACTTCCACGAAGTTGTGCTGACCCTGTCGGTCACCGTCAAGAACGGTGAAGAAGTGGCCTTCATTGCTGAAGTGCAACAGGCCGGTATCTTCCTGATCCAGGGCCTGGACGAAGCGTCCATGAGCCACACCCTGGGCGCGTTCTGCCCGAACATCCTGTTCCCGTATGCCCGTGAGACCTTGGACAGCCTGGTCACCCGTGGTTCGTTCCCTGCGCTGATGCTGGCTCCGGTGAACTTCGATGCCCTGTACGCTCAAGAGCTGCAGCGCATGCAACAGGAAGGCGCACCGACGGTTCAGTAATCTCGAACCCGACGCAGAACCCAATGTGGGAGGGGGCTTGCTCCCGATAGCGGTGGATCAGTCAGATAGATGTCGACTGACACTCCGCCATCGGGGGCAAGCCCCCTCCCACATTTTGTTTGGTGTGTTATTTGAAACCGAGTTGGCGCCAACCTTCGTACACGGCAACGGCTACGGTGTTGGACAGGTTCAGGCTGCGGCAGCCTTCGCGCATTGGCAGGCGAAGGCGATGCCCATCGGGCAGGGCGTCGAGCACTTCGGCCGGCAGGCCACGGCTCTCCGGGCCGAACAGGAAGGCATCGCCTTCAGCAAAACTGGCATCATGGAACGGTCGCGAACCCTTGGTGGTGAACGCGAACAAGCGCGGATGCCCCAGGCTTTCCAGGCAGCTGGCCAAGTCGGCGTGGCGCTGGAGCGTGGCGTACTCGTGGTAGTCCAGCCCGGCACGGCGCAGGCGCTTGTCGTCCATGTCGAAGCCCAGGGGCTCGATCAAATGCAGGTGGCAGCCACTGTTGGCGCACAGCCTGATAACGTTGCCGGTATTCGGCGGAATTTCTGGTTGAAAAAGGATGACGTGAAACATGCACGGCTCCGAAGGCAAAGATGCGCTGCATTCTACCCCTGAAGAAGACCCAAGACCGAAGCTATTGCCAAGGGTCATGGGCTCTCTGGCGATTGTCGGCTTGATGGTGGGCCTGATGATTGGCCGGCTGACCACTGCGGACCCGGTCGAACTGCAACAGGTAGAGACGACCACGGATGGCGTAGTGGTGTGGTTCAACAGCGAACCCAAGCTGCACGGCGAGCATATCGATGGCACCGTGGCGTTGCTGTTTGATGCCCAAGGCAAGGCCAGCACCGGGAAACTTAAGGTCAACGACAAGGACGTGAACTGGCGCGTGCGCAAGACCGATGGCGGCCTGCTGCTGAACCTGGTCGCGGCTCGGCCGTTGCGCGGGGAGTGGAAGGGAGAAGAGGTCGATGACCGCTGGCGGTTGGAGATCCATCTCCAGGAGCAATAAAAGAGGGAATCCCCGGCCTGCCTGTACCAAGGTCCCCAAAACGGGCTGGGGCTATGGGCGCTGTGCCACATAAGTCCCGGTGTAAAGAAGGGAGTTCCCGGCCTGCCTGTACCAGGGCTCCCAAAACGGGGTGAAGCCATCAAGGCTTCGGTGTTAAAGAGGGAGTCCCCGGCCTGCCTGTACCGAGGTTCCCCAAAGCGGTGTGGAGCGCGACGCGGTTCGCATCAAGCACCCCGGGTGTAAAGAGGGGATTCTCGGCCTGCCTGTACCAAGGTCCCCGAAACTGGGTTGTACTTGGGTTATTGCAGGGCGCGTGCCAGAGTGGCTAAGTTGTGCCAAAAAAATTCTTCAAAAAGCGCAAAGCCCCGGATTACCGGGCTTTGGTGTTTTCGGAATTCAGCATTCTCTTAACAAAATGGTTGGTTCGGGCGTGGAACGTGTGCGCGATGCTAGAACAGGGTGCATTGAAGCGGTGCACGGTTCTGAGTCCGTGTGGAGGTCTAAATGTGGGAGGGGGCTTGCTCCCGATGGCGGTGTATCAGGCACAGATGTTGTGACTGACCTACTGCTATCGGGAGCAAGCCCCCCTCCCACATTAGACCTTAGTGGGTTCGAGATTCAGGCGTCGTCGCCCTCATCGTCGTCACCACCGTCCACTTTCATGCCCAGCTCCTTGATCTTGCGCGTCAGGGTATTGCGACCCCAGCCCAGCAACACCGCAGCATCGCGCCGGCGGCCGGCGGTGTGCTTGAGGGCGGTCTCGATCATGATCCGCTCGAACGCTGGTACGGCGCTGTCCAGCAGGTTCGACTGGCCCCGTGCCAGTGCCTGGTCGGCCCATTGACGCAGCGCCTGCTCCCAGTTGGTCACTGGTGCCGAATCCTGCGGCAGGCTCAAAAGCTCCGGCGGCAGGTCGCCGATATGCACTTCGCGCCCGGACGCCATCACCGTGATCCAGCGGCAGGTGTTCTCCAACTGGCGCACGTTGCCTGGCCATGGCAGGTTCTTCAGGTATTCCTCGGTCTCGCTTTTCAAAAGCTTCGGCTCGACCGCCAGCTCCAGGGCGGCGCGGCTGAGGAAGTGGCGGGCGAGGGTGGGGATATCTTCGCGGCGGTCCGACATGCGGGGGATGTGGATGCGAATCACGTTGAGGCGATGGAACAAGTCCTCACGGAACTTGCCCGCATGCACCAGGGTTTCCAGGTTCTGGTGAGTCGCGGCGATGATGCGCACATCAACCTTGACCGGTGTGTGACCGCCAACGCGGTAGAACTCGCCGTCCGCCAGTACGCGCAGCAGGCGAGTCTGGGTGTCGGCCGGCATATCGCCGATCTCATCGAGGAACAGCGTGCCACCATCCGCCTGTTCAAAGCGTCCGCGACGCAGGTTGGCGGCGCCGGTGAACGCGCCTTTCTCATGGCCGAACAACTCGGATTCCATCAAGTCCTTGGGGATCGCTGCCATGTTCAGTGCGATAAACGGCGACGCTGCCCGTGGGCTGTGACGGTGTAGAGCGTGGGCTACCAGCTCTTTACCGGTGCCCGACTCGCCGTTGATCAGCACGGTGATGTTGGAGTGGCTCAAGCGCCCGATGGCGCGAAACACTTCCTGCATCGCAGGCGCTTCACCGATGATTTCCGGGGTGCGGGTCAGGGCCGGCGGGGCTTCCTGATTCTGTTGTTCCTGGGCGTGCTGGTTGGCGCGCTTGACCAGCGCCACAGCCTCGTCCACGTCAAACGGCTTGGGCAGGTATTCGAATGCGCCGCCCTGGTAAGACGCGACAGCGCTGTCCAGGTCGGAGTGCGCAGTCATGATGATCACCGGCAGGCGCGGGTGCTGCTCGCGGATGCGTGCCAGCAGGTCCAGGCCACTGGCGCCTGGCATGCGGATGTCAGAAATAATCACGTCGGGCTGCTGGCGTGCCAGGCGGCTCATCACCCCGTCGGCGCTGTCGAAGCTCTGGGTGGTCATGCCTTCCTGTTGCAAGGCTTTCTCAAGGACCCAGCGGATAGAACGGTCGTCATCGACGATCCAGACAGTTTCACTACGGCTCATGTCGATGGGGCTCCTTGTTCCAGAGGCAGAAAGATCGAGAACGTGGTGTGGCCGGGATGGCTCTCACATTCGATCAGACCCTGGTGCTGGCTGATGATGTTCTGGGTGATGGCCAGGCCCAGCCCGGTACCGTCCGGGCGGCCGCTGACCATGGGAAAGAAGATGGTTTCCTGAAGTTCCGCAGGAATGCCTGGGCCGTTGTCGATGATCTCGACCTTGGTCACCAGGCGATGGCGCACGTGGCCGATGGTGAACTGGCGCAGTGCGCGGGTGCGCAGGCTGATGCGGCCCAGGCGCAATTCGTTCTGGCTGCTGATGGCCTGCATGGCGTTGCGCACGATGTTGAGCACCGCTTGGATCATCTGTTCGCGGTCGATCAACACGTCGGGAATGCTCGGGTCGTAGTCGCGCACCAAGGTGATGCAGCCCTGGCTTTCGGCCTCTACCAGATGACAGACGCGCTCAAGTACTTCGTGCACGTTGGTCATCGCAAGGGACGGCAGCTTGTTGGAGCCGAGCATGCGGTCCACCAGGTTACGCAGGCGGTCGGCTTCTTCGATGATGACGTTGGTGTAGTCCTTGAGGTTCTCGTCCGGTAACTCGCGGGCCAGCAACTGCGCCGCACCACGGATGCCGCCCAACGGGTTCTTGATCTCATGGGCGAGGCCACGTACCAGCATCTTGCTGGTTTCTTGCTTGGACAACTGCGCTTCTTCTTTGGTGATGCGCAGCAGGCGGTCACGGGGATGTACTTCAAGCAGCAGCAGGGTCGCGCCGTTGCTCAGGATCGGGGTCACAGCGTAGTCGACGGTCAATGTCTGCCCGGTAAGGGCCGTGAGCATCGCTTCACGCTTGGTGAATGGATGCGCCTGCTCCACCGCCTGGCGTAACGAGCTCAAGGCTTCGGCCGACTCGGTGAACAGCTCGCTGATGAACTGCCCATGGCTGCGCTGGCCACTGATGGCCAGAAGCATCTCCGCCGCCGGGTTCATGTACTCAAGACGCAAGTCGTCATTGAGCAGGATGGTCGCGGTGGTCAGGTTGTCGAGTAGCAAACGGTGCAGTGCATCGCTGATGGTCATCAGGACCTCTTTTGGAGCAAGGCGCGGGCTTGAGGCACACGCTGATACAAGGAAAATGCAAAAACCAAACCAAGGCTCCGAAAAGAAGCGCGAAAGCCCTGAAATGGGGGGTTAGGGCCCGAAACTGTGGCGTTCTGCCAGCTTGAACGGGAAGTTTCGAACCAAAATGGTGTTAGTCGTTGGGGTGGGTGCAGGATGTCGCACCAATATAGTGCGGTTTTGTGAAGGTTGTTCAGGAAGTGCCGAAATCATATAAATCAAATGTGGGAGGGGTTGCCCCTCTCCCACATTTTTGGATCGGGGCTACAGTTTTAGTCTTTGTAGATACACAGCTCGGCCGTAGCGCGGATCATCGCCAATTGCCGCAGTGGGTCGTTCAGCGGCTCATGTACCGCTTCGGCCAGCCATTGAGGGCACTGCGGGTCGGTACGTTGTGGAGTGAAGTCCGCCAGTTGTTGCAGCAGGCGTTTTTGCAATTGATCCAGTTGCGGGCGAATCTGCTTTACCAGGTCCGGGCGCGGGTCGTCGGGTGCCTTGCCCTGGAACTGCCAGTCGGACAGGTGGGTGTACTGCACCAGCTTGTTTGCCTCGATCTGCGCCGAGAAAAATTGCTCGGCGGCGGCGGGCTCCAGTTTGTAGCTCGGTGCCTGGGCAATGACGCTGGCGAGCACATCTTGCTCGCGCTTTTTGTCTTCTACCGGTTTTTTGCTGTCCCATTTGCTCAGGGCCACCTGGTCGGCAATGGTCAGGCGTTCGGCGATGCTGTTGAGCAATGGCTCCAGTGTCGGCGGTGCAGCGAATGCACTGGCGCTGACGAATAACAGAGCGAACACAAGTCGACGTTTCAATGCTGATCTCCTTGTGGGAGGGGGCTTGCCCCCCGATAGCAGAGTGTCAGTCAGCACCTGTATCAGCTGACCCACCGCTATCGGGAGCAAGCTCCCTCCCACCTTTTTGATTAGGTTTGCAGGTGTGGAACTGTGTAATTCACGGGCAAAAAAAGACCTCCCGAAGGAGGTCTTTTTTGTCACGCCACTTTAAGCAGCGCTACCGGATCAGCAGCTGTAGTACAGCTCGTATTCCAGTGGGTGTACGAAGGTACGAACCTTGATTTCTTCTTCGCTTTTCAGGCCGATGTAAGCGTCGATGAAGTCGTCGCTGAACACGCCGCCTTTGGTCAGGAACGCACGGCCCTTGTCCAGCTCTTCCAGGGCTTCTTTCAGGCTGCCGCACACTTGTGGGATCTCTTTGGCCTCTTCAGGCGGCAGGTCGTACAAGTTTTTGTCGGCAGCGTCGCCAGGGTGGATCTTGTTCTGGATACCGTCCAGGCCGGCCATAACCAGAGCAGCGAAGGCCAGGTAAGGGTTGGCTGCTGGGTCCGGGAAGCGAGCTTCGATACGGCGAGCGCGTGGGCTGGAGACGTAAGGAATACGGATCGAAGCGGAACGGTTGCGCGCCGAGTAGGCCAGCATTACCGGAGCTTCGAAACCTGGGACCAGACGCTTGTAGGAGTTGGTCGAAGGGTTGGTGAAGCCGTTCAGGGCCTTACCGTGCTTGATGATGCCGCCGATGAAGTACAGGGCGGTATCGGACAGGCCGGCATAACCTTCGCCAGCGAAAGTGTTCTTGCCATCTTTGGCGATGGACAGGTGAACGTGCATACCCGAACCGTTATCGCCGTACAGAGGCTTAGGCATGAAGGTTGCGGTACGGCCGTAGGCAACGGCAGTGTTGTGTACGCAGTACTTCAGGGTCTGAACTTCGTCAGCCTTGGCAACCAGGGTGTTGAACTTCACACCGATTTCGTTCTGGCCGGCAGTCGCCACTTCGTGGTGGTGAACTTCGATGACCAGGCCCATGTCTTCCATGGCGTTGCACATGGAGGTACGGATTTCGTGGTCGTGGTCGAACGGCGGAACTGGGAAGTAACCACCTTTGATGCCTGGACGGTGGCCATGGTTGCCGCCTTCCACGTCCTGATCGGACATCCACGAACCTTGTTCAGAGTAGATCTTGAACATGGAGCCGGAGATATCGGACTTGAACTTCACTTGGTCAAAGATGAAGAATTCTGGCTCTGGGCCTACGAATACGGTGTCACCGATACCGGTCGACTTCAGGTATTCCTCGGCACGCTTGGCGATCGCACGTGGGTCGCGGTCGTAGCCTTGCATGGTCGAAGGCTCGATCACGTCGCACACCAGGATCAGGGTGGCTTCTTCGGTGAACGGGTCCAGCACGGCAGTGCTGTCGTCCGGCATCAGGATCATGTCGGAGGCTTCGATGCCTTTCCAGCCAGCGATGGAGGAACCGTCGAACATTTTGCCTTCTTCGAAGAACGCATCATCCAGCGCATCGCGAGCCGGCATGGTCACGTGGTGCTGAGTGCCTTTGGTGTCCGTGAAGCGCAGATCAATCCATTTAACGTCATGATCTTTGATGAGTTGAAC
This sequence comes from Pseudomonas sp. W22_MBD1_FP4, assembly GCF_052113765.1. Lineage (NCBI taxonomy): Bacteria > Pseudomonadati > Pseudomonadota > Gammaproteobacteria > Pseudomonadales > Pseudomonadaceae > Pseudomonas > Pseudomonas sp. W22_MBD1_FP4. Next base: position 42,225 of record NZ_JBGQOI010000029.1, read on the forward strand.
CGACTTCGACATAGTGTCCTCCGGGTGGCTTCGGGCTGGGGTAGTGGAGTTAGCCCTTAGAATGTGGGTGATGCCGGCGCGGATAGTCCGCCATGGCAACCTGCCTCACAAGAGAGCAAATTGCATGCCAGTGCGCCAACATGGGTTTTTTGCTCCAAAAACGCCCCTATAAAGGTGCGTTGCGACAAAAGCGCGAAATTCGCGCACTGCAATGTGGCGCTGATGCGTGCAAATGCACTGCTTTAGTGCGAGTCGAGTGATGTGCATATTAACTGGTTAAACCTTGAGCGATTTCCGCTATAATCCGCGCCCCCCTTTTTCGGCAGGCCCTGCGCGCGCTGTTTCCATGAAATTAATCGTTAAAGTCTTCCCCGAGATCACCATCAAGAGCCGACCGGTACGGATGCGTTTCATCCGTCAGTTGGCCAAGAACATCCGTGCCGTGCTCCGCGATCTGGACCCGGCTGTGGTGGTGAACGGTGTGTGGGACAACCTCGAACTGGAAACCCGCCTCACCGACGCCAAAGCCTTGAAGGACATGACCGAGCGCCTGAGCTGCATGCCGGGTATCGCGCATTTCCTGCAGGTGGATGAGTACCCGCTGGGCGACTTCGACGACATCACCGAAAAATGCAAACGGCACTTCGGTGACAGCCTTGAAGGCAAGATTTTTTCGGTACGCTGCAAGCGTGCCGGCAAGCACCCATTCAGCTCCATGGACGTCGAGAAATACGTCGGCAGCAAGCTGCGTCGCGAGTGCGGCGCCGCCGGAATTTCCTTAAAAGCGCCACAAATTGAAGTGCGCATGGAAATTCGCGACCAACGGTTGTTTGTGATTCACAGCCAGCACGACAGCATCGGCGGCTACCCGTTGGGCGCCCTGGAACAGACCCTGGTATTGATGTCCGGCGGTTTCGATTCCACGGTTGCGGCCTACCAGATCATGCGCCGCGGCCTGATGAGCCACTTCTGCTTCTTTAATCTGGGTGGGCGTGCACACGAATTGGGCGTGATGGAAGTCGCGCACTTTATCTGGAAGAAGTACGGCAGCTCCCAACGCGTGCTATTTGTGAGCGTACCGTTTGAGGAAGTGCTGGGCGAAATTCTCGGTAAAGTCGATAACAGTCATATGGGCGTAGTATTGAAGCGTATGATGTTGCGCGCTGCGTCTCGGATTGCCGATCAGTTGCAGATCGACGCCCTGGTGACCGGCGAAGCGATTTCCCAGGTTTCCAGCCAGACGCTGCCGAACCTGTCGCTGATCGACTGCGTGACCGAGAAGCTGGTGTTGCGCCCACTGATCGCCAGCCACAAGCAGGACATCATCGATTTGGCAGAAGAAATCGGCACCGCCGACTTCGCCAAGCATATGCCTGAATACTGCGGGGTCATCTCGGTGAATCCCAAGACCCACGCCAAGCGCAACCGCGTGGAGTACGAAGAACAACAGTTTGATATGGCGATTCTGGAGCGTGCGCTTCAGAACGCCAAGCTGGTCCCGATCGATCGTGTTATCGACGAACTGGGCCAGGATGTGCAGATCGAAGAAGTCAGTGAAGCCCTGGCCGGCCAGATTGTTGTCGACATCCGTCACCCGGATGCCGCTGAAGATGAGCCGCTGGAAATTCCTGGCGTCGACGTACAAACGCTGCCGTTCTACGCATTGAACGCGCGTTTCAAGGAACTGGATGACAGCCGTCAGTACCTGCTGTATTGCGACAAAGGCGTGATGAGTCGCCTGCATGCCCACCATTTGCTCAGTGAGGGGCATGCCAATGTGCGCGTTTATCGACCGAGCTAAGAGCCCGGGGCTGTTTGCCTGTGGCCTGCGTCACCGGCCCCCCGACTCTGCCGTCAAGCTGTAACGGCAAGGCCTGACTCTACTGTAAATCGCTGCCACGACCTGTCAGCACACCGAATCCTCTGATCGAGATACACAAGTGATCGAAAATCTACGTAACATCGCCATCATTGCTCACGTTGACCATGGTAAAACCACCCTGGTAGACAAACTCCTGCGTCAATCCGGCACCCTGGAGCGCAACGAGCTCAACGACGAGCGCGTGATGGACTCCAACGACCAGGAAAAAGAGCGCGGTATTACCATCCTGGCAAAAAACACCGCTATCAACTGGAACGGCTACCACATCAACATTGTGGACACCCCGGGCCACGCCGACTTCGGCGGCGAAGTAGAACGCGTAATGTCGATGGTTGACTCCGTTCTGCTGCTGGTTGATGCCCAAGACGGCCCTATGCCGCAAACCCGTTTCGTGACCAAGAAGGCTTTCGAAGCCGGCCTGCGTCCGATCGTGTGCATCAACAAGGTTGACCGTCCAGGCGCGCGTCCGGACTGGGTTCTGGACCAGATCTTCGACCTGTTCGACAACCTGGGTGCTACCGAAGAACAGCTGGACTTCAAAGTCGTGTACGCCTCGGCCCTGAACGGCATTGCCGGTCTGGAACACACCGACATGGCTGAAGACATGACCCCGCTGTACCAGTCGATCGTCGACAACGTACCGGCTCCAAAAGTTGACCGTGACGGCCCGTTCCAGATGCAAATCTCGGCACTGGACTACAACAGCTTCCTGGGTGTTATCGGTGTTGGCCGTATCGCTCGTGGTAGCGTCAAGCCGAACACCCCGGTTGTTGCTATCGGCGCCGACGGCAAGAAGCGTAACGGTCGTATCCTGAAGCTGATGGGTCACCACGGTCTGCACCGTATCGACGTTGAAGAAGCTTTCGCTGGCGACATCGTATGCGTGAGCGGTATGGACTCCCTGTTCATCTCCGACACCCTGTGCCAGCCGGACAACGTCGAGGCGATGAAGCCTCTGACCGTTGACGAACCAACCGTTTCCATGACCTTCCAGGTAAACGACTCGCCTTTCTGCGGTAAAGAAGGCAAGTTCGTGACTTCCCGTAACATCAAGGAACGTCTGGACAAAGAGCTGCTGTACAACGTTGCACTGCGCGTTGAAGAAGGCGACTCGGCTGACAAGTTCAAGGTTTCCGGCCGTGGTGAGCTGCACCTCTCGGTACTGATCGAAACCATGCGTCGTGAAGGCTTCGAAATGGGCGTTGGTCGTCCAGAAGTGATCATCCGTCAAGTTGATGGCGTGAAGCAGGAACCGTTCGAAAACGTAACCATCGACACCCCTGAAGAATCCCAGGGCAAGGTCATGGAAGAGATGGGCCTGCGTAAAGGCGACCTGACCAACATGGTGCCGGATGGCAAAGGCCGTGTGCGTCTGGAATACAACATCCCTGCTCGTGGTCTGATCGGTTTCCGTAACCAGTTCCTGACCCTGACCAACGGCGCTGGCATCCTGACCTCGATCTTCGATCGCTACGACACCATGAAGTCCGGCGACATGTCCGGCCGTCAGAACGGTGTTCTGGTATCGGTTGAGACTGGCAAGGCACTGACCTACTCCCTGGAAACCCTCCAGGCGCGTGGCAAGCTGTTCGTTGAACACGGTCAAGAGATCTACAACGGTCAGATCGTTGGTCTGAACAGCCGTGACAACGACATGGGCGTCAACCCAACCAAAGGCAAGAAGCTCGACAACATGCGTGCTTCGGGCAAAGACGAAACCATCGCTCTGGTCCCACCTGTTCGCTTCACCCTGGAACAGGCCCTGGAATTCATCCAGGACGACGAGCTGTGCGAAGTTACGCCTAAGTCGATCCGCCTGCGTAAGAAGATCCTGGACGAAGGCGAGCGTACCCGCGCTGCCAAGAAAGCCAAGAACTGAGTTAACTCAGGCTGAATGAAAAACGCCCCCGGTCGAAAGGCCGGGGGCGTTTTTTTATGCCTGCTGGTTTTGTGGTGGTTGTACCGGCCTCATCGGGGGCAAGCCCCCTCCCACATTTGACCGAGTACAGCCATTTGGAATGCGGTCAGTGTGGGAGGGGGCTTGCCCCCGATAGAGCCCTTGAACCCCCTGCAAAACCCGGATCAGAACTTGTCGAGGGTCTTGAAATTGGTCTCGCGCACCACTTCCTTCGGCTTGTACGCGCAATACCCCGGCCGCGGTCCGATCTTCGGGTGATTGCGGCAGGTATCGGGGCGCTTGTCATAAATAGTGCAGAAGCGCGTCTTACGATCCAGGTACAGGCAATCGTTGTTGCTCATGCGCTGCAGGGTAAAAATCTCGGATTTGTTGTTGTAGCGCTCGACGATGCCTTCCTTCTGCAACCGCTTGGCGATGTTCTTCGGCGGATCGCCGCGTTCGAACTCATCGACGATGCCAATGCGGATCAGGTCCTTGATCTTCACTTCGACCGGCAGCGTGCAGCAGCTGGACACGCAGCCACCGCACATGTGGGCGGAATATTTCTGCCAGGTCTCAAGACGGTCGAGTTCCGCGGCGGCGATCAGTTGAGGCTTCATCAAGGTTCCAAAAGGTGGGGCTGTATCCGGGCGCGGGATCATACCGGGATTGGTGGTTTTTTGAACAATATTTTGCGTATTTCATCCCGAACGGTGCGATGGGCGAAAGCAGGCACGGCCAATGCATCAAAACCCGCTAAAGGTAAATGCGTTAAAAAACTGCCGAACCAGAGCGTCTACCGTCTGTCAGACCGTCTAGGCTCTAGCAACTCCTTCTATCTCGCCCGAGGTCGCAATTGATGTCTCAGGAACCACTTGCACGAGAAGCAGAGGTAGCCGCATTTCGCGATGCCGTCTTGACCAAACTCACCTACGCGGTGGGCAAGGACCCGGATCACGCCTTCGACCACGACTGGTTCGAAGCCATTGCTCTGGCCGCACGCGACCAGATGGTCGATCACTGGATGGACCACACGCGGCGTATTTACCGCAAGGGCCAGAAACGTGTGTATTACCTGTCCCTCGAATTCCTCATCGGCCGTTTGCTCTACGACAGTCTGAGTAACCTTGGTGTGTTGGAGATTGCCCGCGAAGCGCTCAGCGAACTTGGCGTCGACCTTGAGCGTATCCGCCTGCTGGAGCCTGACGCGGCGCTCGGCAACGGTGGCTTGGGCCGCCTGGCCGCATGCTTCATGGAAAGCATGTCGACCTTGGGCATTGCCGGTCACGGTTATGGCATCCGTTATGAACATGGCCTGTTCCGCCAGGCGATTGTCGATGGCTGGCAACAGGAGCAGACCGAACGCTGGCTGGATTTCGGCAACCCGTGGGAGTTCGAGCGCGCTGAAGTGATCTACCCGATCGGCTTTGGCGGCAGCGTGGAAACCCTGCCGGACGCCGCCGGCAAGCTGATCCAAGTGTGGACGCCCAGCGAGACCGTGCGCGCCGTGGCCTATGACACGCCGGTGGTCGGTTGGCGCGGTGCAAGCGTCAACACCCTGCGCCTGTGGCGTGCACGGGCGGTGGAGGACTTGCACCTGGAGCGCTTCAACGCCGGTGACCACCTGGGTGCCGTTGCCGAAGTGGCCCGCGCTGAAAGCATCTCCCGGGTGCTTTACCCGGCGGATAGCACCGAAGCAGGGCAGGAGCTGCGCCTGCGTCAGGAATACTTCTTCGTCTCCGCCTCTCTGCAAGACCTGCTGCGCCGCCACAAAAACATGCATGGCTCGGTATTGAGCCTGGGCGAACACGCGGCGATCCAGCTCAACGACACCCACCCGTCCATCGCCGTGGCCGAGTTGATGCGCCAACTGGTGGATTTGCACGACATCGCTTGGGATGCCGCTTGGCAGGTCACGGTCGAAACCTTGTCCTACACCAACCACACCTTGCTGCCCGAGGCGTTGGAAACCTGGCCGGTAGGCCTGATGGAACGCATGTTGCCTCGGCACATGCAGATCATCTACCTGATCAATGCCCAGCACATCGACTCGCTGCGCGCCAAAGGTATCCACGATTTTGACGTGCTGCGCGCTGTGTCGCTGATTGAAGAAGACAATGGTCGCCGCGTGCGCATGGGTAACCTGGCGTTCCTCGGCTCCCACAGCGTCAATGGCGTGTCGGGCTTGCACACCCAACTGATGCGCAGCACGGTGTTCTCCGAACTGCACAAGCTCTACCCAGACCGCATCAACAACAAAACCAACGGCATTACCTTCCGCCGCTGGCTGTACCAGGCCAACCCCAAGCTCACCGAGATGCTGGTGGAAGCACTGGGTCCGGACATTCTCGACACCATGGAAACCCGCTTGGGCGAATTGGAAACCTTCGCCGAGAAACAGACCTTCCGCAAAGCCTTCGCCGACCAGCGCCTGCACAGTAAGCGTGCACTGGCCGAGATCATCCACGAGCGCCTGGGCATTTCTGTGAACCCGGCGGCGATGTTCGACGTGCAGGTCAAACGTATCCACGAGTACAAGCGCCAACTGCTCAACCTGCTGCACACCGTGGCGCTTTACCAGGCGATCCGTGCCGAGCCGGGCACCGACTGGGTGCCGAGGGTGAAGATCTTCTCCGGCAAGGCGGCGGCCAGTTATCACCAGGCCAAGTTGATCATCAAGTTGACCAACGACATCGCCCGCACCGTCAACAACGATCCGACTGTGCGCGGGTTGCTCAAAGTGGTGTTCCTGCCCAACTACAACGTCAGCCTGGCAGAAAGCATCATCCCGGCGGCGGACTTGTCGGAGCAGATATCCACGGCCGGCTTTGAAGCGTCGGGCACCAGCAACATGAAGTTCGGCCTCAACGGCGCGCTGACCATCGGCACCATGGACGGCGCCAACGTGGAGATGCACGAGCGCGTGGGCGCCGATCACATGTTTATCTTCGGCCTCAGTGCACAGCAAGTGGAAGCCCGAAAACACGCTGGCGAGTTCAACGCCGGGCCTGATATTGCTGCGTCCCATCGCCTCAACGATGTGCTGCAAGCGATCCGTGGCGGGGTGTTCTCGCCGGATGATCCGGGCCGCTATGTGGGCTTGATCGACGGGTTGATCGACTACGACCGCTTCCTGGTGTGTGCCGACTTCGACTCCTACTGGGATGCCCAGGCGCGGGTCGAAGCGCATTGGCATGACTCCAAGGCATGGTGGCGTTCGGCGGTGCTCAATACCGCGCGCATGGGTTGGTTCTCGTCGGACCGGACGATCCGCGAGTACGCCACGGAGATCTGGAAAGCGCTCGACTAAGCACCCTGGATCCAAATATGGGAGGGGGCTTGCTCCCGATAGTGGATGGTCAGTTGACGAATATGTCGACTGACACACCGCTATCGGGGGCAAGCCCCCTCCCACATTGGTTGCGCGTCGATATACTGAGCGCCGGTTTGCTTAGGGAATATCGACCATGCAATGGATTTTCATGCTGATTGGCCTGGTTGTCGGCTGGACGCTCGATGAGTCGTTCTATGACGCAGGCATCGGCGCACTGCTGGGGTTGGGCATTGGCCAAGCGATTGGCCTGTCGAAGCTTGCGGCCCAGGTGCGACAGCAGGCGCGTCAGTTGGAAACCTCGCAGAAGTCGGTGATCGCCCTCGGTGAGCGACTGCGGCAATTGGAAGTGCCCGCGCCGGCCAGCCCCGCGGTGGTCGAACCCTCCATCCCTGAACCGACACCCATCACCAAGGCCCCCGAACTGGTTTGGGAGCTGCCGGCCGAATTGGCGCCCGTCGCCATGGTCGCCGAACCAAGCCCTGCATTGCCTGAAGACGCCTGGAAGCCTGCTCCGGCTCCGCGCCCTCCTGAAGAACCTGCTATCCCCCGTGGCCCCAACCTGTTCGAACGTGCCCTCGCTGGCGCACGCAATTGGCTGTTTGGTGGCAACACCGTTCTGCGCGTCGGCGTGGTGCTGTTGTTTCTCGGCCTGGCGTTCCTGCTGCGTTATGCCACCGAAGGCATGGTGGTGCCGATCGAGTTGCGTTACGCCGGTGTGGCTGCTGCCGCTGTCGGCCTGCTGGGCCTGGGCTGGTGGCTGAGACTGCGCAACAGCAACTACGGGCTGATGCTACAAGGCACCGGGATTGCGGTGCTGTACCTGACGGTGTTTGCCGCGATGCGCCTGCATCCGTTGATCGACCCGAGCGCGGCGCTGGGCCTGCTGGTTGCGGTCACGGTGTTCTCGGCGATCCTGGCGGTCACCCAGGACGCATTGGGCCTGGCCTGCGCGGCAGCACTCGGCGGTTTTGCGGCACCGATCCTTACGTCCACCGGTGCCGGTAACCATGTTGCGCTGTTCAGTTATTTTGCCCTGCTCAACGCCGGTATTCTCGCCATCGCCTGGTTCAAGGCCTGGCGCTTGCTCAACCTGATCGGGTTCGTCGGTACCTTCGGCATCGGCTTCGCCTGGGGAATGCGTTCCTACACGCCGGAATTGCTGTGGAGCACCGAGCCATTCCTGATCCTGTTCTTCCTAATGTATCTGGCCATCGGCCTGTTGTTCGCCCGACGCAAATTGCTGGAGCTGGGCGACGCGCCCGAAGGCCGTGATGCGTTGTTGCGCTGGTCGGCTGCCAAGGGTGATTACGTTGACGGCGGCATGCTGTTCGGCCCGCCGCTGGTGGGCTTTGGCTTGCAGTTCGCATTGGTACAGCATCTGGAATTCGCCGCGGCGTTCAGTGCGTTGGGCCTGGGCATTATCTACATGGGTCTGGCGCGGTTACTCAGTGGCGGACGCGCGTTGCTGCTGGCGGAAACGTGCCTGGCCCTGGGCGTGATCTTTGCCAGCCTGGCGATTCCTCTGGGCCTTGATGCACGTTGGACGGCTGCGGCGTGGGCGGTGGAAGGCGCCGGGATCTTCTGGCTCGGTTTGCGCCAGGAGCGACCGTTGGCGCGTGCGTTCGGCTTGTTGCTGCAATTGGGCTCAGCGCTGGCCTTCCTCAGCGAACTGCGCATTGGCGAACACAGCCTGCTCGACGGTGCGCCGCTGGGTGCGTTGTTGCTCGGCGCCGCGTTGCTGTTCAGCTTCGATCAGTTGCGCAAGGCATCGGCGGAGCACGCGGCAGAGTGGGAGCGCAAAGGGCTGCCGGTCCTGGCGTCTCTGGGCTTGAGCTTTTTGTACCTGCTGGCGCCCTTGCTGTTGCTGACCCAAGGCACCGCCATCAGTTGGGCCATCGCCGGTCTGGCGACCCTGTTTATCGGCCTGCGCATTGGCTCGCGCACTTTCCTGTTCACTGCGTTCGCGGTGCAATTGCTGGGTGGCGCGTTATTCCTGGTGCGCTTGCAGGGCGGGGAGGGCGCGGCGGTATTCAATGCGGGCTGGAGTGGTTTGCTCACGGCCTCCCTGATCGGCCTGGCCTTGATTGGCGGCATGCTGCTGGCGGCACGCGACGACATGGTGCGCAGCGATGTGCGGCTGTTACGTGGGTTGTCGGTGGTGCTGCTCGCCGGTCTGGTGTTGATCAATCTGGCGGTGCTGTTTGTGCTGCCATGGGAAAGCGCCAGCGGCGTATGGGCTGCCAGTGGGTTGTTGATCATCTGGCTGAGCTTGTACCTGCAACAGCGCGTCAGTTTTGTGTTTGGGTTGCTGCTGCAACTGGTCGGCGGTGGCTCGTTCCTGCTGGCGGTGCCGCAATTGCTCGGGCCGTTGACCGGCGAAGGCCTGCGTCCGCTGGCGCACAGTGGTTTCTGGACGCCGATGGTGTTGGGCCTGGCCGCCTTGATCGGCGCCTGGCGCTTGCAACGTGAGCCCCATGCGCCGGTGTTTGCGGTGCTGAAGCTGCAACGCTTGTCCGACCTTTTGCTGGTGTGGGGTGCGGCGTGGTGGACATTGGCGCTGGGCGGCGAAGTGTTGCGCTTTGTTCCGCAAGCGTTGCTTGGTTCTTTCCTGCTGGGGCTTGCCGCAGCGAGCGTGGCGATCTGGGCGTTGCTCGCGGCGCGACTGCGCTGGGCATCCCTGGGTGTGCTGTGCACCTTGCTGATGCCGGCGGCGGGCGTGGCGTTGCTGGTGTCTGCCCACAGCTACTATCACCCGGCGGCGCAGTACGGATGGCTGGCCTGGTTGGCGGTGTTTGTGGTGCATTTCATCTCGCTGCGCCGCTTGGCGCCGGTGGTTCCGGCCAGGATGCTGAGTATTGCCCATGTCCTAGGCTGCTGGATGCTGATCGGCGTGCTGGCACTGGAATTGCGCTATGGACTGTTGCGCCTGTCGGCTGAATACAACGCCTGGCGCTGGTTGGGCTGGGCCATCCTGCCAAGCCTGTACCTGGTGCTGGCCGCCGCACCGCGCACCTGGCCGTGGCCAGTGTCGGCGTACCTAAGGGAGTACCGAGTCCTGGCCGCGCTGCCATTGGCTGTGCTGATGCTCGGCTGGTTCTGGCTGGCGAATACCTTCAGCGATGGCACCGCCAATCCGTTGCCTTACGTGCCTCTGCTCAACCCTCTGGAACTGGGCCTGCTCTTCGCGCTGCTGGGTGTTTACCTGTGGTCCCGAAGCGTGGCGCCACAACGCGGGCCGCGTGCCGAATTGGCCGCACAAGGGATCGCGGGTCTCTCGCTGTTTGCGTTCTTCACGGCACTGGTCATGCGCACTGCGCACCACTGGGGCGGCGTGCCGTTTCATCTGGATGCGTTGCTGGAGTCGATGCTGGTGCAAGCCGGCCTGTCGATTGTGTGGACTCTGATCGCCCTCGGCCTGATGATCGGCGGCCACCTGCGCCATCGTCGCGAAGTGTGGTTGATCGGCGCCGCGTTGATTGCGGTGGTGGTGGCCAAACTGTTCTTTGTCGAACTGAGTAACCGTGGCGGCCTGGCGCGGATCGTGTCGTTTATCGGCGTGGGCGGGCTGTTGCTGGTGGTGGGTTATTTCGCACCGCTGCCACCTAAGCGGGCCGAACCTGTGATGGAAACTGAAGGAGCATCCTCTTGATCGGTAAGTTGAGCGTGGCCATGGTGGGCATGTTTGCGGCGCTGGCGGCGTCGGCCCAGGAAGCCCCGGCTGATTTCACCCACCATGTGCCGCTGAGTGTGAGCGGCAATGGCCCCTGGTATCGCCTTGAATTGCCGTTGGCTGTGCAACTCAACGCGCGCCAGGCGGACCTCAGTGACGTTCGCGTGTTTAACGCCGCCGGTGAGCCCCAGGCCTATGCGCTGTCGCGACAAGCTTCCCAGCGCACCGAAAGTCGCAACGTCGCTGATGTGAAGTGGTTCCCGCTGTACGCCGCCGACACTCAGGAAAGCCTGCCCGGCGTGGTGATGAAAACCACCACCGAAGGCACCCTGGTGGAAATCAAACCGTCTTCTGCCGCCAAGCCCGGCAAGCAGGTGTTGCGCGGCTGGGTGCTGGACGCCAGCGCGATCAAGGCACCGTTGCAGCAACTGAGCCTGGACTGGAGCCGTGAGCAAGAGGGCTTCCAGCGTTTCAGCATTGAAGCCAGTGATGACTTGCAGCGTTGGGAGCCTTGGGGCGAGGGGCAGGTGGCACGCTTGTCGTTCGCCGACGAACGGGTCGAACAGCATGACGTCAGCCTGCCAGGACGCTCAGCGCGTTACCTGCGTCTGGTATGGAAGGGGCAGGCGGCGCCGCTGCTGACCTCGGCCAAGCTGGTGAGTGCTACGCGCAGCAGTCTGCCAATGCCGTTGGTGTGGTCGCAGCCATTGGCGGGAACGCGACTCAAGGCTGGGGAGTACAGCTGGCAGTTGCCGACTGGGCTGAGTGTCGAGCGTTTGCGCATTGAGTTGAAGCAGCCCAACACGCTGGCACCGGTGACATTGGCGGGACGCAGCGATGCCAAACAACTGTGGCAGCCATTGAACAATGGCTTGCTGTACCGCCTGACGCAAAACGGCCAGGACGTGGTGCAGGATGAGTTGCAGTTGCCGGGTCAGGTCGTGACTGAACTCAAGCTGCAGGTGGACGAGCGCGGTGGCGGTTTGGGCGCCGATGCGCCGGCGCTGCGCTTTGCGGTGCGCGCTACCCAGTTGGTGTTCCTGGCGCGGGGTGAGCCGCCGTTCAGCCTGGCGTTGGGCAATGCGTCGGTGAAAGCCGCAAGCCTGCCACTGTCGACCCTGATCCCCGATTACAGTGCCGAGCGCCTCAATACGCTGGGACAGGCCAAGGTTGTCGGGGACGTTGCGGTCGCGTCGCCGGTGGTCGTAGCCGCTGTGGAGGACGGGCCGAACTGGAAAAAACTCGGACTCTGGGCCGTCTTGCTGCTCGGCGTGGCGGCACTGGGCGCCATGGCCTACAGTTTGCTGCGCAAGCCACCGGCGGCGCGTTAAATAAAGTCCATGAACTCTATTGGGTTTAAATCCTCTGATAGGAGGAAATACGCCCCGACTCGCGTTAAACTGCGCGGGTTTTCAAGCCCCCCATTCTCCGGAGCCTTACATGTCCCGCGTTACCTTGAGTCGCTATTTGATTGAGCAGACCCGCAGCAACAACACGCCTGCCGATCTGCGCTTCCTTATCGAAGTGGTCGCGCGTGCTTGCAAGGAAATCAGCCATGCCGTGTCCAAAGGCGCACTGGGTGGTGTCCTGGGCAGCATGGGCACTGAAAACGTGCAGGGCGAAGTACAGAAGAAGCTCGACGTAATCTCCAACGAGATCCTGCTTGAAGCCAACGAATGGGGCGGTCACCTGGCCGGCATGGCGTCCGAAGAAATGGACAATGCCTACCAGATCCCGGGTAAATACCCGAAAGGTGCCTACCTGCTGGTGTTCGACCCACTGGACGGTTCGTCCAACATCGACATCAACGCACCGGTCGGCACTATCTTCTCCGTGCTGCGCTGCCCGAACGAATACCTGAGCCAGAACGAAGCCCTGAACGAAAAGGCTTTCCTGCAGCCAGGCACCGAGCAGGTCGCTGCCGGTTACGCGATCTACGGCCCACAGACCATGCTGGTGCTGACCCTGGGTGACGGCGTTAAAGGTTTCACCCTGGACCGCGAAATGGGCAGCTTCGTACTGACCCACGAAGACATCACCATTCCTGCGTCCACCCAGGAATTCGCGATCAATATGTCCAACCAGCGTCACTGGGAAGAACCGGTTACCCGCTACGTGGGCGAGTTGATGGCCGGTGAAGAAGGCCCGCTGAAGAAAAACTTCAACATGCGTTGGGTCGCGGCGATGGTAGCCGACGTGCACCGCATCCTGACCCGTGGTGGCTTGTTCATGTACCCACGTGACAGCCGCGAGCCATCCAAGCCGGGCAAACTGCGCCTGATGTATGAAGCGAACCCGATGTCGTTCCTGGTTGAACAAGCGGGCGGCGCGTCCACTGACGGCCACCAGCGCATCCTCGACATCCAGCCGGAAGGCCTGCACCAGCGTGTAGCGGTGTTCCTGGGTTCGAAGGAAGAAGTTGAGCGCGTGACGGCCTATCACAAGAAGTAAGCTGCGGCGATAAGTGATCGGCGTTGTTGTGAGCCGGTTCACCCTTAAAGAAGCCCCGAAACGTTTCAGCGTTTTCGGGGCTTTTTTGTTTTTACTCGTCGGGAACCAGACACCTGTTTTCCCTTCTAAGCTTCTGGCAGATACCCACGCTGCCTTGTCCCTCCAGGAGTTATTCCATGTCGTTACGCCGTCTCGCTTTGCTGGCTTTTTGCGTGCTGTTGGCCGCTTGCAGCAAGATCAACCAGGAAAATTACGCGAAGTTGTCGGCCGGCATGCCGAAGGCCGAGGTGGAGTCGTTGTTGGGTAAGCCGACCGATTGTTCCGGCGCACTGGGCATGTCCAGCTGCACGTGGGGCGATAAAACCAGCTTTATCAGCGTTCAATATGCCGGTGACAAAGTTCTCATGTTTTCCGGGCAAGGCCTGAAGTAAACCGGGGCGAGAGCCTGCGGGAGAAGAAGAATGATGCGTTTTGTTTTGTTCCTTTGTGCCAGCCTGTTTTTGGCGGGCTGTGCCAGCCATTCTGGCGATGATCTGCAACCCAAGACTGCCGGCAGCGTCAACCTCAAGCGTTACCAGGGCACCTGGTATGAGTTGGCCCGATTGCCGATGTACTTTCAGCGCAACTGCGCGCAGTCCGAAGCACGCTACACCTTGTTGCCCGATGGCGACATGTCGGTGTTTAACCGCTGCCTGACCACCGAATGGAAGTGGGAAGAAGCCAAGGGCACCGCCACCCCGCAAGTGCCTGGCAAGACTGACAAGCTCTGGGTGGAATTCAACAACTGGTTCACGTCACTGCTGCCGGGCGTCGCCAAGGGCGATTACTGGGTGCTGTACGTCAGCGATGACTACAAGACCGCCATCGTCGGCAGCCCGAGCCGGCGCTATATGTGGATCCTGTCGCGCACGCCAACGGTCAGTGCCGATACTCGCGAAGACCTGCTGAGCAGGGCGCGACAGCAGGGGTATGACACCACGCGGTTGATCTTCCGGACATCGGATAAGCAGATGGCCAAGACTTCGCAATAACCTGAGAGCCCCTCAATCCAATGTGGGAGGGGGCTTGCCCGCGATAGCGGTGTGTCAGTATCTGATTTGCTGGCTGACACTCTGCAATCGGGGGTAAGCCCCCTCCCATATGTTTTAACCGAGTAAGTCCCTTAGCACCTGCGTAAATGCCCGGCTGCTTTCTTCTTCGCCTGCATGACGCCCGTCGCGCACCACCCATTTCCCGTTGACCAGCACATCACGCACCTGGCGATCACCGCCGGCAAACAGCCAGCGATTGAGAATGCCATCCTCTGTTGCTGTCGCCAGGTAAGGGTCATTACCGTCCAGCACGATCCAATCCGCACGCTTGCCCACTTCCAGTCGACCAATCGGCTGCCCCAGTGCCTGTGCGCCACCGTCCAGCGCAGCATCGAACAACGTACGGCCAACCATCGGTTGGTCACTGCGATACAAGCGGTTGCGCCGTTGATCGCGCAGGCGCTGGCCGTATTCCAGCCAGCGCAATTCCTCCACTACGCTCAATGACACATGGCTGTCGGAACCGATGCCCATGCGCCCGCCCTGGACGAGAAAATCCACTGCCGGGAAAATCCCGTCGCCCAGGTTGGCTTCGGTGGTCAGGCACAATCCGGCAATCGCCCGGCTCGTTGCCATGCGCGTCACTTCTTCCGGGTTGGCGTGAGTCGCGTGCACCAGGCACCAGCGTTCATCCACCTCGACATTGTCATACAGCCATTGCAACGGACGCTTGCCGCTCCAGGCCAGGCAGTCGTCGACTTCTTTTTGTTGTTCGGCAATATGGATATGGATCGGGCACGTCTTGTCGCTGGCGGCCAGGACTTCATGGATTTGTTGTGGCGTAACAGCGCGCAGGGAGTGGAAGCACAAGCCCAGTTGCTGCGCCGGTTGCGCCGCGAGGATCGGTTTGAGGCGCGCCTGCAGGTCCAGGTAGTTTTCGGTGCTGTTGATAAACCGTCGCTGGCCTTCGTTCGGCGCCTGCCCGCCAAAACCCGAGTGGGTGTAGAGCACGGGCACCAAGGTCAGGCCAATACCGCTGCTGGCGGCCGCGTGGCTGATCTGCCGCGACAGTTCCGTACGGTCGGCGTACGGCTGGCCGCTGACATCATGATGCACGTAGTGAAATTCGGCCACCGAGGTGTAACCGGCCTTGAGCATCTCGATGTACAGCTGGCGCGCAATCACCTGCAGTTGCTCCGGACTGATCTTGCCGACCATGCGGTACATCAGCTCGCGCCAGGTCCAGAAGCTGTCATTCGGGTTGCCGGCGACTTCGGCCAAACCCGCCATGGCGCGTTGGAATGCGTGGGAGTGCAGGTTGGGCATGCCAGCCAAAACTGGGCCTTTGAGCCGCTCGGCGCCGTCTGCACTGGCATTGGCCGCAATCTGTGTCAGCAGGCCATCGGCGCTGACTTCAAGACGTACATCGTTGGCCCATCCATTAGGCAGCAGTGCGCGTTCGGCAAAAAAAGCGGACATGTTCAGAGCACTCCGGTCGTGTGTTTATTTGTATATACATATACAGACGTTTGCCTGCTCGGTAAACTCCGGCAATCTATGCATCTTTTCCCCCTGCAAGGATTCCCTGTGCCGACTCCGCCCGCCAAGTCTTCACTGGCTGCCCACATGGACGAAAGTCCGGCGCCCTTGTATGCCCGCGTCAAACAGATGATCAGCCAGCAGATCCTCAACGGCAACTGGCCACCCCATTACCGCGTGCCGTCGGAGAGTGAACTGGTCAGCCAGCTGGGCTTCAGCCGAATGACGATCAATCGCGCCCTGCGCGAACTCACCGCCGAAGGGTTGCTGGTTCGCATGCAAGGCGTCGGTACTTTTGTCGCCGAGCCCAAAAGCCAGTCGGCGCTGTTTGAAGTGCACAACATTGCTGATGAGATCGCTTCCCGCGGTCATCGGCATACCTGCCAGGTCATCACCCTGGGCGAAGAGGCCGCCGGTTCCGAACGTGCCGTCGCCCTGGAAATGCGCGAAGGCGGGCGGGTGTTCCACTCACTGATCGTGCATTACGAAAACGATATTCCCGTGCAAATCGAAGACCGTTTCGTCAACGCCCTGGTCGCGCCGGAATACCTGCAGCAGGATTTCACCCAACAAACGCCCTATGCCTATCTCAACCAGGTTGCGCCGCTGACGGAAGGCGAGCACGTCGTGGAAGCGATCCTCGCCGACGCCGACGAGTGCAAGCTGCTGCAAATCGAGCCCTCCGAACCGTGCCTGTTGATTCGCCGACGCACCTGGTCCGGACGCCAGCCGGTGACCGCCGCGCGGTTGATCCACCCTGGTTCCCGTCACAGCCTCGAAGGACGCTTCAGTAAATGAGTTTGAAAGTCTGGCGCGCCGCCGATTACGTCCGCATGCCGTGGAAAAACGGCGGTGGCAGTACCGAAGAAATCTCCCGTGATGCCGGCGATGGCCTGGATGGCTTTGGCTGGCGCTTGTCGATTGCCGATATCGCCGAGTCGGGCGGCTTTTCCACCTTCGCCGGTTACCAGCGTGTGATCACGGTAATCAAGGGCGCAGGCATGGTGCTGACCGTGGATGGCGAGGAGCAGCGCGGACTGTTACCGCTGCAACCGTTCGCGTTCAAGGGTGACAGTCAGGTGTCGTGCCGATTGATCACTGGGCCGATTCGCGATTTCAACCTGATTTATTCGCCCGAGCGCTACCACGCGCGGTTGCAGTGGATGGATGGTGTGCAGCGGTTTTTCAGTACGGCGCAGACGGTGCTGGTGTTCAGCGTGGCGGATGAAGTGAAGGTGCTGGACCAGGTACTGGGCCATCACGATTGCCTGCAAGTGGACGGTAACGCTGGCTTGCTGGACATCTCTATCACTGGCCGTAGCTGCATAATCGAACTGACTCAGCGCGGTTAAAAAATGTGGGAGGGGGCTTGCCCCCGATTGCGGTGTGTCAGTACCAGGTGGGCTGACTGATCCACCGCTATCGGGGGCAAGCCCCCTCCCACATTTGTTTCCCGCTGTTGTTGCGATCTGTTTCCAACCTCTGCACCAATTTGTTACCGAATGCCCCAGCGTGGCGCAAAACCATGCTGTCGTGACAAACCTCCCTCGCTGGAAAACCCCTTTGTAAGAAATTTCATCATCTCTCTAAGCCTTAATTTCCAAGGCTCACACACGCTTTCCAAAAAAATCCAAACACCTCACTTAGAAAGTTGGCCGCTTGATTGCATATGCTTGTACATACAAGTAAAGATGTGTGCGTAAGACTCTCCTTCGCACCATCCATGTTCGCGCATCGATCGCCGAGGAGTCCTAGCAGTGACCAAGCCTACAAAATACCGTGACGTCGAAATCCGCGCCGCCCGCGGTAACAAGCTCACCGCCAAAAGCTGGCTGACTGAAGCACCGCTGCGCATGCTGATGAACAACCTCGACCCGCAAGTGGCCGAGAACCCGAAAGAGTTGGTGGTGTACGGCGGCATTGGCCGCGCCGCACGTAATTGGGAGTGCTACGACCAGATCGTCGAGAGCCTCACCAATCTGAACGACGACGAAACCCTGCTGGTGCAATCCGGCAAACCGGTCGGCGTGTTCAAGACCCATAGCAACGCCCCGCGCGTGTTGATCGCCAACTCTAATCTGGTTCCGCACTGGGCCAGTTGGGAACACTTCAACGAACTGGATGCCAAGGGCCTGGCTATGTACGGCCAGATGACTGCCGGCAGCTGGATCTACATCGGCAGCCAGGGCATCGTCCAAGGTACTTACGAAACCTTCGTTGAAGCCGGTCGCCAGCATTACGACAGCAATTTGAAAGGCCGTTGGGTCCTCACCGCCGGCCTAGGCGGCATGGGCGGCGCACAGCCGCTGGCCGCGACATTGGCCGGCGCGTGCTCGCTGAACATCGAGTGCCAGCAGGTCAGCATCGATTTCCGCCTGGCCAGCCGTTATGTCGATGAGCAAGCCACCGACCTCGACGACGCTTTGGCCCGTATCGCCAAATACACGAAAGAAGGCAAAGCCATTTCCATCGCGCTGCTGGGTAACGCGGCCGAGATCCTGCCGGAACTGGTCAAGCGCGGTGTGCGCCCGGACATGGTCACCGACCAGACCAGTGCCCATGACCCGCTCAATGGCTACCTGCCCGCCGGCTGGACCTGGGACGAATACCGCGCCCGCGCCAAGACCGAGCCGGCTGCCGTGATCAAGGCCGCCAAGCAGTCCATGGCAGTCCACGTCAAAGCCATGCTGGAATTCCAGAAGCAAGGCATCCCGACCTTCGACTACGGCAACAACATCCGCCAAATGGCACAGGAAGAAGGCGTGGAAAACGCTTTCGACTTCCCAGGTTTCGTTCCGGCGTACATCCGCCCACTGTTCTGCCGTGGCATCGGCCCGTTCCGTTGGGCTGCGCTCTCGGGCGACCCGCAAGATATCTACAAGACCGACGCCAAAGTCAAAGAGCTGATCCCCGACGACGCCCACCTGCATAACTGGTTGGACATGGCTCGCGAACGCATCAGCTTCCAGGGCCTGCCAGCGCGTATCTGCTGGGTCGGTCTGGGCCAGCGCGCCAAGCTCGGCCTGGCATTCAACGAAATGGTGCGCAGCGGCGAGCTGTCGGCGCCGGTGGTGATTGGTCGTGACCACCTCGACTCCGGCTCGGTAGCAAGCCCGAACCGCGAAACAGAATCCATGCAGGACGGTTCCGACGCCGTATCTGACTGGCCGCTGCTCAATGCCTTGCTCAATACCGCCAGCGGTGCGACGTGGGTCTCGCTGCACCACGGTGGCGGCGTCGGCATGGGCTTCTCCCAGCACTCCGGCATGGTGATCGTCTGCGACGGCACCGACGAAGCGGCCGAGCGGATTGCCCGTGTGCTGCACAACGACCCAGCGACAGGGGTGATGCGTCACGCCGATGCGGGTTACCAGATCGCGATCGATTGCGCCAAAGAGCAGGGTCTCAATCTTCCAATGATCAAGTAACCCATGTGGGAGGGGGCTTGCTCCCGATGGCGGTGTATCAGCCAATAGGTCTGGTGACTGACCCACTGCTATCGGGAGCAAGCCCCCTCCCACAGTTGAGCGGCTGCGACCCCCAAAACAATCCATCAGAGGTTGAACACCCATGGCTGCAAATGACGCGCGTGCAAGTACCACCCCGTTGATCGAGAAACGTTCGATCGACTACATCCCGGAAGCGGAAAGACACGGTCGTCTATTGAGCCAATTCACCCTGTGGCTGGGTGCCAACCTGCAAATTACGGCCATTGTCACCGGGGCCTTGGCCGTGGTGCTGGGCGGTGATGTGTTCTGGTCGTTGATCGGTCTGTTGATCGGTCAACTGATCGGCGGCGGCGTCATGGCGTTGCATGCGGCGCAAGGGCCCAAGCTCGGCTTGCCGCAGATGATCTCCAGTCGCGTGCAGTTCGGCGTATATGGCGCGGCCATTCCGATCGTCTTGGTGTGCCTGATGTACCTGGGTTTCACCGCAACCGGTACGGTGCTTTCCGGCCAGGCGCTGGGCCAGTTGTTTGGTGTCAGCAGCAGCGTCGGTATCCTGATCTTCGCCAGTGTCATCGTGCTGGTCACGGTGCTTGGTTATCGGGTGATCCACTTCATAGGGCGCGTTGCCAGCGTCATTGGTGTGATTGCCTTCGTTTACCTGTTCAGTCGCCTGATGGGCCAGGCTGACATTGGCGCATTGCTGCAAATCCGCCATTTCAGCTGGAGCAGTTTCTTGCTCGCGGTGTCCCTCGCCGCCTCTTGGCAAATCGCGTTTGGGCCTTATGTGGCGGACTACTCGCGCTACTTGCCGAGCAGCACGTCGTCGGTGAAAACCTTTCTTGCTGCGGGCGCCGGTTCAGTGATTGGCGCACAAGTGGCGATGATTCTCGGCGTGTTCGCCGCCGCCATGGCCAACGGGCAATTCGCCGGTCATGAAGTGGCCTACATCGTTGGTTTGAGTGGTACGGGCGCCACCGCTGCGCTGCTGTATTTCAGCATCGCGTTCGGCAAGGTCACCATCTCCACACTGAACTCCTACGGCAGCTTCATGTGCATCGCGACCATCATCAGCGGCTTTCGTGGTCGCCTGGAGGTCACGCGTCTGCAGCGTCTGGTGTTCGTGCTGCTTATCGTCGGTACGGCGACCCTGATCGCATTGCTCGGCCAGCATTCGTTCCTCGGTGCGTTCAAGTCTTTCATTCTGTTCCTGCTGGCGTTCTTCACGCCCTGGAGCGCGATCAACCTAGTTGACTACTACTTCATCACCCGCGAGCGCTATGACGTGCCGGCGCTGGCCGATCCAAACGGGCGGTACGGTCGTTGGAACCCTCTGGGTATCAGCGTCTATGTCTTCGGGGTGTTGGTGCAGATGCCGTTCATCGCTACCAAGTTCTACACCGGTCCGCTGGTGAGCGCGCTTGGGGGTGTGGATATCTCCTGGATCATCGGCCTGGTGCTGCCGGCCGCCCTGTATTACCTGTGTGCGAAAAAATGGCACGGCAGCGTGCCCGATCAACTGATTCTGCCGGTCGAGCAGGACAATGTTGTACCCACTAAAAAAAGCGGGGCCAGTCGCGCTGCGGCGCGGGCCTGACAGGACGTGGACAAGGCAGGACGCCTTTTGACTGCCGTAATCCATTTCATGATTGGGAGCGTCACACAATGAAAATGCATAAGACCCTGCTGACCACGTTGTTCTCTGCAGGCTTGCTGGCCAGCGCTGGCGCCCAGGCGGCCGGTTGGTGCGAGTCCGGTAAACCGGTGAAATTCGCCGGGCTGAACTGGGAAAGCGGCATGTTGCTCACCGACATCCTGCAAACCGTGCTGGAAAAAGGCTACGACTGCAAAACCGACAGCCTGCCGGGCAACTCCATCACCATGGAAAACGCCCTGAGCAGCAACGACATCCAAGTGTTCGCCGAAGAATGGGTCGGCCGCAGCGAAGTCTGGAACAAGGCTGAGAAGGCCGGCAAAGTCGTCGGCGTTGGTGCGCCAGTGGTGGGCGCAATCGAAGGCTGGTACGTGCCGCGCTACGTGATCGAAGGCGACGCCAAGCGCAAGCTGGAAGCCAAGGCGCCGGACCTGAAAACCATCGCCGACCTGGCCAAGTACGCCTCGGTGTTCAAGGACCAGGAAGAACCATCCAAGGGCCGCTTCTACAACTGCCCGGCCGGCTGGACCTGCGAGCTGGACAACAGCGAAATGCTGAAAAGCTACGGCCTGGAAAGCACCTACACCAACTTCCGTCCAGGCACCGGCCCGGCGCTGGATGCGGCGGTGCTGTCGAGCTACAAGCGTGGCGAGCCGATCCTGTTCTACTACTGGTCGCCGACGCCGCTGATGGGTCAGGTCGACCTGGTCAAGCTTGAAGAAAAACCTGGTGTGGATAAAACCGTGACCATCAAGGTCGGCCTGTCCAAGACCTTCCACGAACAAGCCCCTGAACTGGTGGCCGTGCTGGAAAAGGTCAACCTGCCCATCGACCTGCTGAACCAGAACCTGGGACGCATGGCCAAGGAGCGCATTGAGTCGCCGAAACTGGCGAAGATCTTCCTCAAGGAACATCCTGAAGTCTGGCACGCCTGGGTGAGCGAAGACGCAGCCAAGAAAATCGACGCGGCCTTGTAGGTCAAGTGTGCACGGCTACCCTGAGGGGTGGGGGGGGGGGGGGGGGGAAAAAAAGGGAGAGAGAGAAAAAAAGGGGTTTTTGGGGGGTTGTGTTTTCTTTTTTCTTCTCGGTTGTCGGTTTGGGGGGGTTGATTGTTTCCCACTACTGCAA